>CAYTBG010000063.1:0-17392 GCA_964435925.1 uncultured Eubacteriales bacterium
CCCTCCTCTAAACCTATTTTTGGCTGCCAGCCGAGTTTTTCTTTGGCTAATGAGATATCCGGACATCGGCGCACAGGGTCATCCGAGGGCAGAGGTTTGCGGATGATCTTAGAAGAGCTTTTGGTGAGTTTGATTATTTTTTCGGCTAACTCAAGGATAGTGGACTCTGCTGGATTTCCCAGGTTCACGGGCTGTGTAAAACCTTCTTTATCCATCATCATCATGAGAGCATCAATGAGGTCTGAGACATAGCAAAAGGAACGCGTTTGACTTCCGTCCCCGTAAACGGTGACGGGTTCTCCTCTAAAAGCTTGAACTATAAAGTTACTGATGACTCTTCCGTCATTTATGGCCATCCGCGGGCCGTAGGTGTTAAATATACGGGCTACTCTTGTGTCAACGTTGTTCTGACGGTTGTAGCTCATCATCAGCGTTTCAGCCACTCTTTTTCCTTCGTCATAGCAGCTTCGAATACCGACAGGATTGACGTTTCCCCAGTAACTTTCTTGTTGAGGGTGAACTGCCGGATCCCCATAAACTTCAGATGTAGAAGCGAGGAGGATGCGGGCTTTTATCCTCTTGGCCAAGCCCAGCATATTTATGGTTCCCATGACGCTGGTCTTTACTGTTTTTATCGCATTGTGCTGGTAGTGGAGTGGTGAGGCAGGGCAAGCGAGATTATAAATTTTATCAACCTCCAAAAAGAGAGGATGGATGACGTCGTGGCGGATCAGTTCGAAATAAGGGTGGGAAAAGAGGTGCCGGATATTATCTTTGTAGCCCGAGAAAAAATTGTCGACACAGACCACATCCGCCCCTTTTTCTAAAAGAGAGTCGCAAAGATGGCTGCCTAAAAAACCGGCTCCTCCTGTTATAAGGATTCGATTCATATTTTTTTCTCCTTTTTACATGTAGGCCATGAAGAGAATGCTCTTTTTTTTGAGGGCGTCCTTCTGCACTTGGGCTATTTCTTTTATTCCTTTATAGGCTAAGTTTAAAAGAGCGCTTAATTCTTTTCTTGAAAATGGATTTTTCTCAGCTGTTGCCTGTAATTCCACGAGCTGCTCCTTCTCTGTACCGACAACATTCATATCAATTTCTGCATTTGAATCCTCGGAGTAATCGAGGTCAAGGAGAATTTCTCCTTCCACAATGCCCACACTGATGCCGCTGACCAGGTTTTTGAGGGGCATCCGGTCGATGATCTTTTCGTCCATCATCTTTTTCAAGGCGAGGGCTAAGGCAAGGCAGGCGGCAGTTATCGAAGCTGTTCTTGTCCCCCCGTCAGCCTGGAGGACGTCACAGTCAAGGATGATAGTCCTCTCTCCAAGGACGCTAAGATCTGTCACGGCACGAAGTGAGCGCCCTATGAGGCGCTGAATTTCTTGACTTCGGCCCGAAATATGAGCATGTGTTCTTTCTCTAATGTTTCTTTTTTCAGTGGAGCGGGGAAGCATGGAGTATTCGGCCGTGATCCAGCCAGTTCCGCTTTTCTTAAGGAAGGGCGGAACCTTCTCTTCAATTGTAGCTGCAGCAACAATCCTGGTCTTGCCCATCTCTATGAAAGCAGAACCGTCAGCAAAATCCAGATAATCTAGCCTGATTTTTATCGGCCTTAATTCATCGAAAGATCTCTTATTGGCTCTCATTTTCCCGTTTCCTTCAGAATCTTTGCATCCACTCGGGGAAGCTTGTTGAAATTTTAATTTTTTTTTCCTTATATATCAAGGATTTGACCATTTTCAAAATTCAAGCCTCCTCTTCCTCTGGCCTCGTTTTCCACCTGTTGTGGAACCAAAGCCAATAATCCGGATTTTTCCGTATCTGAATTTCTATAATCTTAGTGCATATTTGGGTAATTTTCAATACATCCTGGTTGTAATTTCCTCCCAAGGTTATGCTTAGAGGGCTGAATATTTTAAGGTGATAGGCATGGGATGATGTAGGATAGCAAAATACCGGGATGAGAGGTGATTTTGTCTTGAGGGAAAAAGATGCCAGGCTTGGAGTTGTGGCTGCTTTCTTGCCAAAAAAATCGACAAAGACAGCTTGTTTTCTGAGAACATTCTGATCTATCAAAAAGGCAACCATTTCTCCTGCCCGCAGAGATCGAAGAATCTTTTTTGCTGCCTGATGCTTGTAGATGATGTGGGACCCATGGCTTGTTCTGAGCTTGAGGAGTTCTTTCTCCAGGAGCTTGTTATCCAAGGGGCGGGCAATGACACTTAGTTTTCCCTTTTTGGCTATAAAAAACGGAGCGATTTCCCAGCTTCCGTAGTGAGCAGAGAAGAGGAGCGCTCCCTTTTTTTCTCGAAGAGCTTTAAGCAGATTTTCTTCGCCTTCGACATTTATAAGGGCATTCATTTTCTCTTCTCCAAGATGAGGAAGTTTTATGATATCCATGAGGGTCTTTCCGAAATGCATAAAGGAGTTGCGGGCTATTCTTTTAAGCTCAGAAGGGGGCAATTCCTTTCCAAAAGCGATTTTCAGGTTGGATAAGGCGATCAGGCGATGCCTTCTATCCAGATAATAAAATGCTAACCCTAAGGCTTGTCCCATGGAGAGACACAGCTTCCGGGAAAGAATGGACAAAGGAGCTTTAGTTATTTGAAAGAGTGAAAATTCAAATAATTCTTTAAAACTTGCCATTTAGAATATTATACCCAATTTTGGAGTAGATTTGATATCCTGGCGTAAAATTTATCCTCCACTTCGAGATCGATCTTTAAATAATAAGCAGGGATTTTTTTAAAGCTATTGTTGTGAATAATCTTCAAGGCGTCTTTCTCAGTAGTGATGATTGCTTCAGCGTTGATTTTTTTGTATTTTTCTGTGATTTTTTCTAGAGAAGATTTGGGGTAGGGATGATGATCAGGAAATTTAAAGAAAAACGACGGCTTTATGCCTTCCTTGTGGAGGATGGATAAGAATCTTTCAGGCCGGGCTATTCCGCAAAAAGCGAGAACTTTTTTTCTTTTAAGCTTTTCACCCGGCTCTCTCCCTTTCTCTGCTAACTTGAAGAAACCCATATTTTTAACAGAGTATTCAAAGACGGTTGATTCAGAAAAGCGTTCCCTTATTCTTTTTTTTCTCTGAGGATCGACTCCTTTCTTCATCAAAAGAATGTTGGCTCTTTTAAGGGAAGAGACAGGTTCGCGAAATGCAATTTTTTCTGCCGGAGTGTAGAGAACAATGTCCAAATCTCTGTGGAGGCGGCGATGCTGGAAGCCGTCATCCAGCACAGCAAGCTCGAAGCCCAAGCTCTTTGCTTTTTGGCAGGAGAGAAGACGATTTTTACCGATGAAAATTCCAGCCTGAGGAATCCTTTGGGCGACCATAAATGGCTCATCACCGGAATCCTCCCAAGGAGCGAGAATGTTTTTTCCATCAGAGAGAATGCCTCCGCTCTTTTCCCATCTCCCTTTATACCCACGGGAGATCAGGGCAGGTTTGAAGCCGTGTTTAATGAGATAGGTTATCAGATTTATGGCTAATGGCGTTTTTTCTGTCCCCCCAAAGGCGATGCTTCCCACGCTGATAACGGACAAAGGCGCTTTTTTTGGTGTTGATATTTTCTTTTTGTAAAACCAATTTTTAATCTGGCATCCTGAGCGGTTGAAAAGAGAAAGAAGGAATAAGAAAAATTTCATCCTCCGGGGAATATACTATATTCGTTTTTCTCTTTCAAGTTTAGGTTTAGGGAACGTCCCCTTTTTTGTTTTGACTTTTTTCTTTGTCTTATGTTAGTTTTTGCTTTCTATTTAAAACATAAGATGAGTATTTTGGCATAATGCTCGTTCATCATAAGGATAAAGGAGGATATGATATGAAAAAAGGAATATTTTCGTCTCGGTTTCTATTAGTACTGTGCATGGGATTGGCCTTAAGCCTTTTCCTCGGTGCGAAAAAAGCAAAGAAGGAACCCGAACCTCTTCTCAAAGAATCAATCCTTGAAGGGCTGAGATGGAGATGTATCGGCCCCTCCAACATGGGGGGACGGATTGATGATTTTGCTGTTGTGGAAAGCAACCCTAAAATTATTTATGCAGGGACTGCCTCAGGAGGAGTGTGGAAGACCACCAATAACGGCGTAACCTGGGAATCCATTTTTGACAACCAGGTTACCAGCACCATAGGCGATGTGACCGTAGCACCTTCCAATCCGGGTATAATTTGGGTCGGCACCGGAGAACCGAACAATCGTCAGAGTTCTTCCTGGGGAGACGGGATTTATAAATCTACTGATGGGGGCAGGACATGGAAGAATATGGGGCTTCGTGATACCCATCATATAGGTCGTATTGTCATCCATCCGACCAATCCGGATATTGTATATGTTGCAGCCTTGGGGCATCTCTGGGGTCCGAACAAAGAAAGGGGCCTGTTTAGAACCAAGGATGGCGGAAAAACCTGGAGCAATACCAAGTTTATTGATGAGAATACAGGATTTGTGGATGTTGCCCTGGATCATGAGAATCCAAATGTTCTGTATGCAGCAGCTTATCAGAGGCGCCGCCGCGGCTGGGGTTTTAACGGAGGCGGGCCTGGCAGTGGTCTTTACAAGACGACCGACGGCGGAGAAACATGGGCTCGTTTGACAAATGGACTGCCTTCAGGGAACACAGGACGTATCGGAATAGATATTTACCGCAGCAGCCCCAATGTTGTTTATGCCGTTATCGAACACAAACAAGGTGGAGTTTTTCGCTCTGAAGATAAGGGTGTGACCTGGAAAAAGATGTCGGGCACCAATCCTCGGCCGATGTATTACAGCCAGATCCGGATTGACCCGAACAATGACCAGAGGATTTGGGTTCTTGGGGCTTCTATGTATGTCTCGGAGGATGGAGGTAAGTCTTTCAGCACTAATTATGTAAGAGGAGTACATGGCGACCATCATGCCATGTGGATTAATCCTTCCGATTCCAATCATATTGTACTGGGCTCAGATGGAGGGATTTATTTTTCTTATGATCGCGGCAAAACCTGGGATTTTGTCAATACGCTCCCCCTTGGACAGTTTTACGAAATAGGCTTTGACATGCGTAATCCTTATTATATCTACGGAGGATTGCAGGATAACGGAAGCTGGGGAGGCCCCAGTTCAACCTTGAATAGACTTGGAGTTTCCAACGAAGACTGGGTCAGAATTGGGGGTGGAGATGGATTTTATACTCAAGTCGATCCCGAAGACAACAACACCATCTATGCAGAATCCCAGACTGGGAATCTTTTCAGGTTTGACGTGAGGACAGGAGAAACCAAATCCATAAGGCCTGAACCTAATGATGGGAAAGAGCGTTACAGGTTTAACTGGAATTCTCCGATTTTGATATCCCCCCATGATTCCAAAACAATCTATTACGGTGGAAACAAACTCTTTAAGTCCGAGGATAGAGGAGAGACATGGGAAGCCACGATTGATCTGACAACTCAGCAGGATAGAGAAAAGCTCCCACTTATGGGTGTGCTTCCAGACAAAGACACCCTTTCCCGGCACGACGGCACTTCCTATTACGGCGATATCACAACAGTTTCTGAGTCCCCTCTTAAAGAAGGTCTCATCTATGCAGGCACAGATGACGGTAACCTACAGGTCTCCCGCGATGGCGGGAAGAATTGGAAGAATGTGATCAGCAAAGTTCCTCGGATGCCCAAGTATACTTATGTCACCAGGGTTGTAGCTTCCCGCTTTAAAGAAGGGACAGCCTATGCCACATTTGACGGCCACCGCAATAATGATTTCAAAGCATATATCTTCATGACAACCGATTATGGGGAAAGCTGGAAGAATATCTCATTTAATCTGCCTCAAGGCGGAATTGTCAATGTTATAAGAGAGCATCATCGGAATCCCAATCTTCTTTTTATCGGAACAGAAAGAGGTGCCTACTTCTCTATTGATAGGGAAAAAAAGTGGGTGAAATTTAAGGGCAACTTGCCCACCGTTCCCGTTGATGACATTGCCATTCATCCTCGAGAGAATGACCTGATTTTCGGCACCCATGGCCGGAGTGTATGGATTTTAGATGATATCACTCCCTTAGAACAGCTTGCAAAAGATACCTTGGCCTCTTCCGTTTATCTTTTTGACATCCGTAAAGCAACAATCTTTAATCCTTACAACCACAAGGGAAATCTTGGTCACAAATTTTTCGTTGCTCAAAATCAAGCTTTTGGGGCTACGATAAGCTACTACCTGAAAGAGGAAGCAAAAGAAGACGCAAAGATAACTATTCATGACAGCCAAGGGCGGCAAATAAGGGAGCTCAAAGGTCAGAAAAGTGCTGGAATCAATCGCCTTGCCTGGGATTTGAGGTATGAGCCTCCTGAAGCTCTTGGAGAGGATAGGATTAGCCGTCGCTTCAGAGCTCGAGGGCCCTTTGTTCTTCCCGGAGAATATAAGGTGACGTTGAAAACAGCGGGTCAGGAGATGACAAAGATTGTTAAGGTTGAGGGAGACCCCAGGATCGATATTTCCTTCGAGGACAGAAAAGCCCAGCATGATGCCCTGATAAGCATTTATAAGCTGTCCCCTGCTATTTCAGCAGCGACCCGTGCTTCAGATAGTATAAGAAAGGAGATAAAAAAGCAGGAAAGCGCTCTCCAAAAGATACCTGGTATCCCTGCGGCAATTCATGAGTCGATTAAAACTATCTCCAAAGAGATCGATAATATTCGGCTAAAGTTAGCCGGAGACCCGAAATTAGGTTATAGGGGGATGCGCCTTTCAGTCAGGGGGCGGCTCCTCATGACTGGAAGGTCTATAGGAGGATATACAGGTGCCCCTTC
Organism: uncultured Eubacteriales bacterium; assembly: GCA_964435925.1. Taxonomy (GTDB): domain Bacteria; phylum Acidobacteriota; class Aminicenantia; order Aminicenantales; family Aminicenantaceae; genus SOIV01. Next base: position 6,793 of record CAYTBG010000063.1, read on the forward strand.
TGAGCATCATATTCAGCAGATAAGGAAAAATTCTGAAGAGTTAAAGACACTTATTGAGAGGATAAACAAGATAATAGAGGTAGATATCCCCAAACTGAATGAGTTGATGAACAAAAACAATATTCCCCATATATTTGTTGGGAAAAAAATAAGAATTAGCTAGAGTTCCAGGATGGCTAGCCTGGATTATTCACGGATTGAGTTTGCCAGATTGCCACGCTCCGCTCGCAACGACGATGTTATTTAAAACATAACTTTTTAATTTCTCATAATATTTGCACCTATTGAGAGAAAAAAGGAGGATCGAGATTATAAGAAAGGTGGCAGGGATCTTTCTTGTTATGCAGATGGCATTTGTCTCTTTCAGCTGCAAGAGGGAGACGCAGATCGGGGGGGTCGAACTCGAGGTGAGCTTTTCTGAAGCGACTTTATCAGATGACCTGATTACTGATATCCAGTATAGGTGGAAGACGAAGAAGGACTTTGTAGGGGTAAAAGAAGACTACAATGCTTATGTGCATTTTTGGCATGGATATAACCTTATTTTCTATGATAATCATTCCCCGGAAATTCCAACTTCTCGATGGGAGCCGGAAAAGGAATACACTTATTCACGAAGAATATATATTCCTACCTTTATTGATAAGTCTGACCCTGCGTTCAAGGGAGGAGATATCTTGAGATTGTCTATCGGATTGAACTCTCCTTATGACAGGTCCGGGAAACTACCAAAGCCTCTTCTTGATGAAAAATTAAAGTTTTCGCCTGCTCCTCCCGATACTCCCAAAATCAGCTACGAAGGCGGATGGTATGATTTAGAGATAAGCCCGGAGACTTCTCTTAAAAGGTGGAGATGGACAGCCAATGAAGCCAGATGCAAAATTGATAATCCTCGCCAGGATGCTCTGCTGTTTATAAAAGGGGGGGTGAATCTGGGAGTATTGAATAATCAAAAAGTTATCTTCAAGGTCAACGATTCGATTTTGGATGAGTTCATCCCAGAGGAAAGTCAATTCGAGAAATCATACAGGATAAAAAAAGAAATACTCGGCGAGGCGGATAAGTTTTACCTTGTCATCTCTACAGATAAAACGTTTATCCCGAAGCAAGTTATACTTCGTTCTAAGGATGAGAGAGAGTTAGGGGTTCAGATTTCCTTTATTTATTTCAGATAGATAAACGCAAATGAAGGAGAGCTTACTCTTTTTTCTTGAGATTTGCTGAGGGAGAGCGGAACACCTTAGAGAACTTACTCTTTCCCCTTATTCTTGGCTTTCTTGTTAGGACTATCTTCTCTTTCTGGCTGGGGTCCTTGCCTGCTGATATTCTTTCCTGGCTGCGGCTTCCTCTTCCTTAGCTTTCTGAAGTCTCAGAGAGGTTTCGCTTATGTCTCTCTGAATTTTTTCTCTGGAACCCATGTCGTCCATGCTGTAAAATTCTTGCCATAGACCGTTCATCCTCGTGGTTAATAAACCTACTTGCTCTCTTGCGTTCTTCCATTTCTGCTCGAATTCATCTGGTGTACTCTTTTGAGGCTCCGCTCTGTCTGGGCTTCTAGCATCTGATGATCTGGGTTTGGCTCTTGATGGCTCCGCCTTATCTTGTGCAGACATCTCAGATGAGGATCCTGCCATTGCGCTTCCTTCTGGGGGGCTTGCTTGTCTTGAAGTGGTAAGAGCCGGCCCTCTTTTAATCTTTGACAGATCAGCATTGGTAACAACTGTCTTTTCTTGATTCTTCAGTTTTTCTCTTCTTTCTTTTTCCTTTTTGGCTAACTCAACCAAGCTTTGAGAGGAAAGGACAGTGGTAAGGAATAAAGGGAGAGAAATTCCTACGATAATTTTTTTAAAACTCATTTTTCCTTCTCTTTAAAATTTATTTTATACATCAGAACTTTTTATGTCAATTAAACGACTAACTAGCGCTCGCCAAGAATTACTGGCTCTTTCACACCTCTATTTAGCAATGAATACCGTCGGGGATTCATTATTGCCGCAAATATAAGGTAATAAAAACCCCGATATAAGTAAATACCCCTTTGAGATGATTTGGGGAATGATTTTTTTTCTTTTTTTCCTCACCTAAAAAGATGACCTATCATCACCATTTCAGTCTACCTGATTTATTCATAAATTATGCCGACACCAATATTTATTTTAATTGACATCTACTCATTACGTTGATTTTAGCTCTAGTAGAACATTCAATCGGTCTCAAATGCATTTCTTTTTATTATATGTCGGCCTAATTTACCCTTCGGGCGGGCCGATTTCACCGCATCTGCTTCGTTACAGGGCATTTGCGGTGAAGAACCACAGCCGCATACCCTGTGCCTCGCATCTGCGGCAAACTCGATCCGTGAATAATCCAGGTTTAATAAAAAAAGTAAAAAAAGGTAAAAAAAGGGGACAGGCTACTTTTTCTATAAGAAACAGGACAGCTCTGGGGTCAGGCCTTGCCATCTAGAAAAGATATTTTCCGCACTCTTGCCGCTGTGGCATTCCCTCAGATAAGTCCTGACCTCAAAAGGCCCATCAGAAAAAGTAGCCTGTCCCCTTTTATTTGTTTTCTACTGAGCTGTCCGAATAAAAATTGTCCGCCCATCTGAGGAGACTTCTACTGCTCCATGAACATCGGTGCGGAAGACTTTGGCTCCTATCTTTTTGTATCTTTCTAAAATTTCTTGATCTGGAAAGCCGTACCTGTTGCCCTCGCCTACGGAGATCACGACGATTTGGGGAGATATCCTGTGGAGAAACGCTTCGGTGCTTGAAGATGGGCTTCCGTGGTGAGGAGATTTGAGCACTTGACTCTTGATTTGCCCGGAGCTTTCTAAAATCTTTTTTTCAGCATCGATTTCGACGTCGCCTGTGAGAAGAAATGAAATTTGATTGTAGGAGAGTCTGAGCACAAGAGATTGGTCATTGTTTATAGTGTAAACATAAGGCTCTCCCTTTTCAGGATGGAGAACTTCAATTCTCACCTTTCTTTCATGATGGGAGTGGCCACGAAAAAGTCTCTTGCGAGAGACCGATGAAGAGAGCAATCTTTTGAATTCCGTGTATGAATCACTTTCTAAAGGACTGAAAGTTTCCCAGTATTCACCTATTTTAAAATTTCTAGCAACTGCTTTTAAGCCGTTTAGATGATCGGGATGAGCATGGGTTAGAACCAGGTAATCAATTTTTTTTATTCCTTTCTCCCAAAGGAAAGGAGAAACTACTTGTTCGCCTACATCAAAAGTTCCCTCTGGATGACCGCCTCCATCGATAAGCATTTTTTTACGGCCGGGAAATTCAACCAATATAGACTCCCCCTGTCCGACATCGATAAAAGTGAGCTTAAGGTTTTTGGATAAGGAGGGAAAAGGATAGGATATCAGAATAGTAAAGAAGACAAGAAAAAGGACGATAAGGACCAATTTTTGTCTCCTTATTTTGGAAGGCAGGAGCAAGAGAAGCAAAAAAAGGAAATAGCCGATTATGGTGAAGAGATGAGGTGTGGGTATTCGGTAGGAAATGAAAGAGACATTATCAAAGAGATGTGAACAACTGATGAGAAGGTTTATGAAAAACTCCATACCTTTGGCGAGAAGTTGGGACAGGAAAGAGCTTGTGAAGGAAAGGGGAAGAAATATATAACCGCCGGCCATGATCAGCCCTACCAGAGGTAAGGCTGCATAGTTAAGGATAAGAGAGGAGAAAGTCACCCTGTTGAAAGAACTGGCAATAAAGGGAAAAACTCCGAGTTGAGCTGTAAGGGAGAGAGCAAGGATCTCGCTGATTCTCAAGGGAAGGCGGGGGAAGTATTTAATGATCCTGGGAAAAAAGAGAATGATGGAAAAGGTGGCAGCAAAAGTAAGCTGGAAACCTACATTAAACAGGCTAAAGGGATTGAAAACAAGAAGAATAAAGGCGCTGATGGAGATCGTGTTGATGAGGTTAACATTCCTCCAGATGAGTTTCCCCAAAAGAAATGCCACAGCCATTATTGTAGCCCTCATTACAGAAGGCCTGCCTTCCACCAAGAAAGCATAAAAAACGAGAAAGAAAATCACGAACAGATAAGAGGGGCGTGTGGGCACTCTCGAAAGCTTCAAAAGAGAGAAAAGAAAGAAGGAAATAATTGCAATATGAGCTCCAGAAATAGCAAAAAGATGATAAATTCCCGCCTTTTGGAGAGACCGGGTGATAGAAGGATCCATTCTCGATCTTTCACCTAAGAGGAGCGCTTCAAGAACAGCTCCCTGAGGAGAAAGTGCGCTTGTTTCAGAGGAAAAGTAATTTTCGATTTTTTGCTGTAGTTTTTGGCGAATAACAGATACTAGATGTAAGGGAGAATACTTTTTTCCGGATTCTAATCTTTCTACAAGAAGCGCGCTTTTGGAAAAAGCCCTGTTGTGGATGTTCTGGCTTTTGAGATATGCTTCCAAGGAAGATGCTTTAAAGTTTCTAAAGCCTTTAGAAGAAAGCAAACGGGCAGAAACCTTGATTTTATCATGGATAAAAAGGTTGAGAGAGGAGGAAGACTCTGAGGAATGAGGCACTGTGATCCTCAGATTCCCGCGGATTTTTTCCTCCTTATTCTGGTAAAAAACTTTTTTCACTTTTATGAAGAGAAAGTCTCTGTCAGGTCCACGAGAGGGAGATTTGTACAAAGTGCCGTAAAAATCGGCATAATTTGAGAGCTTTAGCCTCTGAAGAGAATTTTCTTCGAAATTTCTGTCGGAGAGAGAATAGAGACTTGTACCGAGAAGAAAAGTGGAGAGGAGAATAAAAAAGAAAGAGTGCCTTTCTTTTCTGATGATAAAGAAGAGCCAGGCACAGGCGAGAGATGCTATCAAGGATAAGATCCAAGTTAGCAAGGAGAAGGAGAGAAAAGAAGATAATAAAATTCCTGATGCGAGCGATAAAGCCAGGAAGAGAAACGGAAAAAGCATTGGTTTAATAAAGACTATGGTGGATATGATTCAAGATGGCCCTGACGCTCGAGACAATCCAAGAGAAGGTGGCACATAATTTTGATACCCAGGGTAATGCTTTCTTCATCAGGATTAAAATAAGGATTATGAAGGGGAGCCATGGTTTCTTGTGCGGGATTTTTAACACCCAAGAAAAAATAGAAGCCTGGAATTTCCTGGCAGTAATACGAGAAATCCTCGGCTACCATCTGGGGATTTAGCTCTTTGACGTGCTCTTCTCCCAGGACTTTTAAAAGAGTGGGGAGCATGATTTTTGCCAATTCTGGATGGTTATATAGAGAGGGGGGGCCTTTTCTATAGTTAAAAGTGTAGTCTGCTCCGAATGAATGAGTGATTCCTTTTACTATATTTTCCATCAATTGTGGAATTTTTTTCCTGTTTCTATCACTCAGAGTCCTCACCGTTCCCTCAAGAATAACTTTTTCAGCAATAATATTAGATCTTGTCCCTCCATTGATCTTTCCGATAGTCAACACAGCAGGGTCAGTGGGATTGATTGTGCGGCTGATAACAGACTGGAGGCTGACAACAATATTCGAAGCCAGGGCAATGGAATCGACTCCCTTGTGGGGCTGGGCTCCATGGGAGCTTTTTCCTTTGATGACGATTTGAAACCAGTCTGAGCTTGCCATCATATGACCAGGGATAAAGTATGCTTTTCCTAGATCTTCAGGCCAAACGTGAAGCCCAAAAATTGCTCCAACGGAAGGCTCTTGCAGAACGCCTTCTTTTATCATCAGGCTCGCCCCGCCTTCCTCGCCGGGAGGGGGCCCTTCTTCGGCAGGTTGAAAAATAAATTTGATGTTGCCTTTGATTTTGTCTTCCAGTCCAGTCAGGACCATGGCTGTGCCCAGAGCGATGGAGATATGGACATCGTGACCGCAGGCGTGCATGACTCCTGGATTTAGAGATTTAAAAGGAACATCTGTCAATTCCTGGATGGGTAAAGCATCCATATCTGCTCTTATGCCCACTGTGGCTCCTTGCTGAGAGCCGCGGAGCAAAGCCACCACACCAGTTTTGGCGACTCCTTTTTTGACTTCCAGACCTAACGATATGAGCTTAGCACCCACGAGTTTAGCCGTTTCATACTCACGATTGCTTAGTTCTGGGTTCATGTGTAAGAAGCGTCGTATTTTTATGATTTCAAGGTTATGTTTTTGGATTTCTTTTTCTATCCGAAGTGCTGTGGTTTTATCAACTGTGAGGCCTTTTAGGGGAAATAGAAGCAGGACAAACGAGAGGAATAGGATTTTATGCCTGAGATTCCTTCGCATGGATTTATCTTAGATATGCTCCAGGATAAAGTCAAGAAATCATATAAACGGGAAAACATCTCCATTCTAGTTATTAAAAGATGTTTTGGAAAACAGCCTCGCTCCCAATCAGATTTTTAACGCCATTCTCCATTCGCTCTTCTCGGCGGCTGCGTAACTCGCTCCGCTCAAACATACTCGCCGCCCGACTGCGTCGGGTTCCCTCGAAGAGCGAATTCCGAAGGCTAAATCCTCTATGGTCGCTGTGGCTATTTCCCAAAACATATGTCTTAGCGATCAGATATAATGGATTTTGAGATGCCTGCTACGAGAAGGATGAAGTGGCTCAGATGGCGATTGTTTCCTTAAAAGTGCCGTAGGCCTCTTTGAGGACGGAAGATATTTCCCCTAGAGTGGCCATTGCTTTTACAGCATTCATTATATAAGGAAGAAGGTTCTTCTCAGCCTCAAGCGCCTCTCTTAATGCCTGCAGCTGCTTTTCCACATGTTCTGCTGACCTTTTATCTTTTAAGAGATTGAGTTTTTTTATCTGAGCCTTTTCTAACTTTTTTGGAGGATAATAGAGTCTAAAGTGAATTTTTTCTTCCTTATTTTTGTACTCGTTGAGACCGACGATAATCTGTTCTTTGCTTTCAATTTGTTTTTGATATTTATAGGCACTTTCTTGAATGTCCTTCTGAATAAATCCTTTTTCAATAGCGGCGAGCATTCCCCCCCATTCTTCTATTTTCTGGAGGTATTCTGTTACTTTTTCCTCAATCTGGTCAGTTAAGCTCTCGATAAAATAAGAGCATCCTAAAGGATCTGCTGTATTAGCCACTCCAGTTTCGTGGGCAATGATTTGTTGTGTCCGGAGCGCTATTTGGACCGATTCCTCGCTGGGGAGAGCCAGGGCTTCGTCCCTGGAGTTTGTGTGAAGAGATTGTGTGCCTCCCAGGATTGCGGCTAGAGCTTGAAGGGTGATCCTGATGACGTTGTTTTCAGGCTGTTGGGCTAAAAGAGCCACTCCGCTTGTCTGGGTGTGGAACCTGAATTTCCAGGAGAGAGGATTTTTCGCCTTATATTTTTCTCTCATGAGCTTGGCCCATATTCGCCTTGCAGCGCGAAACTTAGCAATCTCTTCAAAGAAATTATTATGGGATGCCAGAAAAAAAGAAAGGCGGGGGGCGAAGGCGTCCACCTCAAGGCCTGCTTTTTGGGCAGCCTCGATATAGGTGATAGCATTAGCCAAGGTGAAAGCCAGTTCCTGAACAGCGGTAGCTCCGGCTTCCCTGATATGGTAGCCGCTGATGCTCATCGTGTTCCATTGAGGAACATTTTTTTGGCAGAAGGAAAGAATGTCTGTGATGATTTTAAGAGAAGCCTGAGGTGGGTAAATATAGGTTCCTCGTGCGATATATTCCTTGAGAATATCGTTTTGGATTGTCCCTGAGAGCTTGCTCCATTCAACTCCCTTTTTTTCAGCTAAAGCCAAGTACATGGCGAGAATAATGGCTGCTGTGGAGTTGATTGTCATGGAAACGCTGACTTTATCGAGGGGAATGTGGTCGAAAAGAATTTCCATATCTTCGAGGGAGTCGATAGCCACTCCCACTTTGCCCACTTCCCCTTTGGCCAGAGCGTGATCCGAATCAAAACCCAGCTGGGTTGGAAGATCAAAAGCAATGCTTAGTCCTGTCTGGCCCTGGGAAAGGAGAAAGCGGTATCTTCTGTTGGACTCTTCAGCTGTTCCAAAACCAGCATACTGGCGCATAGTCCACAGCTTTCCTCTGTACATGGTTGGATAAATTCCCCGGGTAAAAGGATATTTACCGGGATCACCCAGATCCCGGGAAGAGTTAAAGTTAGTCAGATCTTTTTCGCTGTAGATTTTTTTAATTTCAATCTGGGAGGGAGTTAAAAATTTATCTTTTCTTTCTTTATCTGAGGCCATAATCCGCTCAGACTTCTATAGTAATCTTCTCTTCATAAAGGCCCTGACAAAAAGTTCTTTTCATGATTAAACATATATTTTCAATACCGAATTCTGCTTCCAATCAGGAAACGTACCTGGCGAAGACCTGCAAGCCTGCATAGGTTCCTTTGTCTTTTAGCTCCTCTTCTATCTCCAAGAGCCGGTTGTACTTGGCTACTCTTTCGCTTCGGCTCAACGAGCCTGTTTTTATCTGACCGGAGTCAACGGCAACACTTAAATCTGCAATGAAAGTATCCTCGGTCTCTCCGGAACGGTGGGATATCACTGTGGAATATTCTTTCTCTTGTGCATATCTGACTGTTTCTATTGTCTCGCTTAAGGTGCCGATTTGGTTCAACTTGATCAGGATTGAGTTTCCTATCTTCATCTCCACGCCCTTTTTGAACCTCTCCAGGTTGGTGACAAAAATATCATCACCTACAATCTGGATCCTATGGCCAAGCTCTTCTGTCATGAGATTCCAGCCTTCCCAATCATCTTCTGCAAAGCCATCTTCTATGGAGATAATGGGATATTTTTGAACCAAAGACTCGTAAAAATTAATCATCTCATCAGATGATCTTTTCGAACCATCCGACTTCTTAAAGAAGTATTTCTTGTCGGTGAAGAATTCAGAGGCAGCTACGTCAATAGCGAGAAAGATATCCTTGCCGGGTTTGTAGCCTGCATTTTGGATGCTTTCGAGGATCAATTCAAGGGCTTCTTCATTGGATTTCAGATTCGGGGCAAATCCTCCCTCGTCTCCCACGGCAGTGCTGTAATCTTTTTTTTGGAGGATTTTTTTTAGGTGATGAAAAACTTCTGCGCTCATTCTGATGGCTTCAGAGAAATTTGGGCTTCCTGTGGGAACGATCATGAACTCCTGAATATCGACGTTGTTACCGGCATGAGAGCCGCCGTTTAGGATGTTGATCAGAGGAACGGGTAGTCGATAGGTTTCTCTTTTCCCCAGGTAGCTATAAAGAGGTAAGCTCATGGCCTGTGAGGCAGCATGAGCGGTGGCCATGGAAACTGACAGGATGGCGTTAGCCCCCAGTTTTTTTTTGGAGGACGTTCCATCAAGTTGAATAAGGCGCTTATCTATCTCCTCTTGCTCAAGAGCATCTAAGCCTATAATTTGAGGCGCAATGATCTCTTTAACATTGGCGACTGCTTTGAGAACCCCTTTTCCAAAATAACGAGAGGGATTTCCATCTCTTAATTCCAATGCTTCATACGTGCCCGTTGAAGCTCCAGAAGGAACAGCTGCCTTTCCTACCGTTCCTGAACTGAGGATAACCTCGGTGCTTATAGTAGGATTTCCCCTTGAATCTAAAATCTCTCTGGCTCTGATTTCAATTATCGCTGTTTTTGCCATCATGGAATTAGATGAGTTTTTTATAGATGTACGGGTATCTTTGCTGAAAAAGAGCTGCTTCTAAGTTGATCAAGAGAAGAGGTTATTTTTTCCCTTCTCCCTCCTTAGGGATCTCATCTTTCTTTCTCAAGATTTCTTCCTGCTTCTTCTCAACAAACTCTTTTAAAGTATCGAGTCCTTCAGAGGTTTTTTCTTTTACGATCTTCATTCCTTTTTCAGCCTCTTTGGTGATTTTATCATAACCTTCTTTAGCTTTCTCTCCTGTTTTAACAGCTGTTTCTCCGATTTTCTTCCTTGTTTCTGTGCCGCTTGCAGGAGCAAAAAGGATGCCTAGGATAAAGCCTGTAGCTGTGCCGATAAGAAATGAGAAGGTGACTTCAAAGAAACCCGCGCCGCTATCGTTTGACATTTTTACCTCCTTTTTTTTTCATGTACCGCCAACCAAACCGAAGTATGGGAAATATATAAGGCCAGTATTTGGAGGAGGGCTTAAAGACTCTTGCCGTGAAGAGCCAGGCGATATCAGATATTCGGGCAGCAGTTGTTTTTGTGGCTTCGAGCACAGGGGCCAAATCATCAATCTTTTCGTTCACTTTTTTGTCTGTTTCCTTCAAGTTCTCTATTAGATCCCCTATTTCAACCAGAGTTTCTTCACCCTCTCTGGCTGTCTTTCGAAGCTGGACAATAAGAGCGATAAGGAAAGCGACAGATACAACAATGCAAATTGTTATCACTAGGAACAAAAACTGGTTTAAGGTTAGCGACATGGCAGTTATTAATAGATAAAATAAAATCTATGCTTTGTCAAATGAAAAGAGTTGGGATAAACACCTCATTTTTTGTGATAGCGAATGAACGATCAGGCTGGGTGTTTCGAAAACATGCGGGATTTCCCCAGCGACGAAATCCCGTTCGGATACAGGCTTCGCTCTCCTCTCCTTATTGGAGAGATTGCTTCGTCGCTTCGCTCCTCGCAACGCCCGCTCAGCCTTCCTCACGGTTTTCTCAAT
>CAYTBG010000064.1:0-1958 GCA_964435925.1 uncultured Eubacteriales bacterium
AGGCTGACTTTCTGGCTCTACTTCAAGCTGGCCTTCATTCCCAGTTGCAGGCTGACTTTCTGTTTCGACTGCCTGTTGTCCGTCGAGATCGACTCTTTGCTGGACTTCGGGCTTTAATCCTAACTGGCTTTCGAGCTCTGCTGTTAGCTTTTCTGTATTGCTGACTGCTGCAGGTACCTCTCCTATATCGCTTACGGGAGGAGATTCTGGAAATCCACTTTGTAATTCTTTCAATTTTGTCTTTAATGCATCCTTCTGCTCATCAGTAATTCCCGGATGTTTGAGGCAGAGTTCAATCACTTTTTTTGCTATTTCAGGGCTGTGTTCCGAAGCTGCACTGGCAAATTTCTGCAATAATCCAGGAGATGAATTCAAATCAACTTCTTCGATAAGTTCACTCGCCAGTTCTTTTGCTGCCTTATAATCTTGACGCTCAGTCAAATATGTCATCAGCGTAAATTTACATGTCATGCTGATGGAGGCTTGAGAAACTTTCTCCTTCAAATCCGCAAAATGTGCAAAGGCAACATCCATTAGATTATGTCTTATCTCGCTCTCTATCATTCTGATATAAAATTCTGCCGCTTCTTTTTCCTTTCCCAGCTCTTTCCCTTGATTCCAAAGACTTTCTACCACATCCTTATCCATAGGATTCTTTCTTGCTGCAATCAGGAGGAGGGCATATGCTTCATCCGACTTTCCTTCGTTTATTTTCTGAGTGGCTTCTTCAAACGCTTTATACCCTTCATCCACAAAGTGAACTTGAGCTTCAATCTTGGGATTAACATGCTTTTCTTCTATCTTGAAACGCTTCATTCCCGCAGCCACAACAACACCAAAGATAAATCCCCAGATGTGTGCCCAATGGGCTACACCGCCACCCTCAGCATTGACTGAGTCAATAGCATTGACACTGAATATTTCTAAGGCCAGCCATATCGGAAGCATCACCCAGGCGGGAGCTTTGAAGGTTCCGTGAATGATGAAGAAGAAAAAGAAAAACTTGATTTTGGTTCTCCAGTATCTTATAAGAAAAGCCCCCATGAGGCCGGCAATAGCCCCCGACGCCCCTATCAGTGGTCCCGTAAAACTGGGATAATATAGAGAAAACATAAAACCCGAAAAAATTCCCGCTATGAGGTAGAAAACAGTAAAAAAGGGTCTTCCCCAGACATCTTCGATGAAAGGGCCGGTCAGATAGAGGAGAAGCAAGTTTCCGATCAAATGCATCCAACCGCCATGGATAAACATATATGTCACAAGACCGATAAAAGATTTTTGGGCTGGAATGAATCCATATTTTCTATAAGGAACATCATTTATAATATTTTTCAGCTTCTGAGATAGTTGATCTAGTTTGTGCTGTTCATCTTCTTGAAAAAGATGGATTTTACGAGACTTCCTTCTGCGGTAGGTGGCGAGCATTTTCTCAACTTCCTCATTTTCTTTTGGTCCAAAAAGCAGCTTTTTGGTTTCCGGATCAATCGTGAGGTATGGATGTTGGATATAATAATCCAAGAGTTCCTTGGCAGTACTTTCTAACTCTTGGGCCGTCGTGCTTATCTCAACTGATATTAGTATATTTATCACTAAACAGGATGCCATTATGAAGAACGATACCCAGGGAAGCCTTCGAACTTTGTTACTTTCGTGGCTAATTGGAATAATCATATTGATTTTTTCCTTCTAAACGCTTGCACTTCCTTTAAATCTTCTGACTGACAAGAATTAATCCATTAATTACTTCATCTTAAACTGGGTTAGGTAGAGCACTATACTTTCGAGCATTGGACAACCGTTACCGGAAGCAAGCACACAGGCAAGTGTCTCTTGATTTGCAATTTACCCTCTTTAATTGCACATTCCAGATTAAGATTTAAAATGAAATTTTGTATTTTTGCCGAAGATAGGTCAATCGCCTTTTGAGATGAATCGACGGGTTATTTTTCGATGATATA
>CAYTBG010000064.1:2058-17322 GCA_964435925.1 uncultured Eubacteriales bacterium
TAATTTTCGATGATTTTGTACTCGTAATACTGCATACCGTGCATACTATCCAACAGGAATAGTCTATTATTTATGATTCGAATATCATCCACAAATTGATTCAGAGGCAGTTTCCCGAGCAACATGCCGCCTGGGGCATACACTTCCAGTTGATACATATCTGTTTCTCTAACGTCTGTATTTCCGCCGACGGACATACCCACTGACCTTGCGCCGCCCGCTCCTTGTGTTACCCGCACACCTATATTTACACTCTCCTCTTCTTTTACCTGCCTTTTCAAGGTAACAATCCATATTCTTCCTTTATTATCAACAGCGATTCCATTGGAGCACCTGTTCATTTGTGGCTCCTGCATTGAAACCATCCCCCCTTCTCTTTTGATGTTCGATTTAGTTTTAGGGGGGTCTGTGCTGTAGTTTAGCTCTCGATCTGCTTTCCATAAAATTTTTCCCTCGATTGAATATTTCTCTATACGGTTTTGGTAATCAAAGGCAACATATGTATTTTTATCTTTGTCAATTGCAAAATGAAACCGGTTCCCTACCCTGTTTATGAGGAAATCTTTATAATTCCGTTGTTCGCCGAAGTTCCTCTCTACATCCCCATCTGAACTTAAAACCCTGATAATCTTAGGAAGTTCTTTATTTTCTTCGCTTGACCGCAGCGAAATGCTGAAGAAACCCGCTCCTCTTCCCATAATCATAAAACCAGAATCAGAAACTCGTAAGATACCGGCAGGATCTTTGGGAAAGGATATTGTTTTATAATCTTTCCCATCTGGTTTTAAGACCTGGACTCTTTGATTTCCCGGGTCAGATATATGCAAATATCCTCTGGAATCCACATCTAATGACAAGGGATAAATGAACTCAGCAGGGCCCTGGCCTTTGTTGCCAATGGTAGTTATATACTGGCCGTCAGGAGTGAATTTTTGAATTCGATGGTTGCCAGAATCCAGGATATACATATTACCTTGGCTGTCCAGGGCAATATCCGAAGGCATATAAAACAGAAAATTATCATCTTCAGCTTCAATAGTTCCGATCGTTCTAACCAGCTCTAAAGAGACTTTGGGGCTCTTCCCCCACTTGCCGGTCTTCCCGTTGTGGACAACACGAACGCCATCAATGGTTTCAACCTTTTGAGCAAAAGAAATTGAAAAAGCGAATGACATAATAATGACAACACAACCAATAAACCTTGAAAGTTTCTTCATTTCGACTCCTCTCAAATAGACTTTTTTTTAATATTATAACGTAATATGAATAAAAATTGTTGCAAAATCATAAAATCTTCTTAATTTTCTATAGCCATTTGAATTTTACTATCTGCATGTATTCATAAAGGCCAATAATAATTTTGTCATCATTCCTAAGAAAAAATTGGACCTATTTCTTTTTTTGAAGGGTGGCACTTTAGGGAACGTCGCCTTACTTGAGGCCGGCGAACCGCTTCTTTGCCTCCTCAACCTCTGCAATGCCTGGGTCAGCGTTTTTCCAGAGTTCGAGGAACTTCTGATACTGGTCGATGGCTTTACCTTTCCAGCCTTTCTCCTCATATAACCTGGCTAACCTGTAATGATACTTGGGGTGGATCAAATATCGGGCCTTACTTTTTGGGTCAAACGTAATCAGCCGCTCGTATTCTTCGATGGCTTTATCTAAGTCTCCCGCGTGCTTATAAGCTCGAGCTAATACATCCCTAAGGAATGGCGTGTTATAGCCTATTATCTGGCTAGTGTTTTGAAGTACAGGTGGACTAGGAGGGGATGCTTTTTCGAAAACGGAAATAGCCTCATTTTGGGAGCCTTCGGCAAGCATTATTTCGGCCTGGAGAAAACTAGCACTGAATGTTGCCCCCTCTTTATCGCTTGGGATTAGCTCGGGAAATAAGGAGTTCAGCTCAGCCAGTCTGGTCTTTGCAGAATCTATTTGTCCTTCTGCCAATTCAATTAAGCCCAGAAGGAAGATGAGCTGACTTTTAAAAGACGATGCATTTTCCGGGTAATATTTTATATAAACATCGAGCCAGTTTTCATTATGTTGCCGGCTTAGCTTAAATTCTCCTCTGTCATAATAAACCCATGCTTTAAACCATTCTCCATAGGCTTTTCCAGTAACACTCCCTGCTACTTCCGCCAATTCTACAGTTTTCTGAAGATCGACAAGAGACTTTTCCAAGTCACCAAGCCAGAAGTGATAAAATCCTTTATACAAGTACCCTTCTCGTTTGGCGCCTGGAGAGGTAGCCATGACAATTTCTTTATCAACCCATTTCATCGCCTCAGGATAATCTTCTTTTAAAGCATACATGTATCCAATTTTAAGGGAAACTTCAGAAAAATCAGGTTTAACTTCAAATACTTCTTTGTATTTGGCGATTGCCTCATCGAGCCTTCCCATCAGAAAATACGCTTCAGCCGTAGAATCGAGGGGATTAGCATCCCCAGGATTCAGAGATGCATACTTTTTGAAATGCTCTATTGATTTTTCAAAATTCCTCATAAAGAGATATGCATAGCCAAGCTCATTATGGGCTTCTCCGTGATTGGGATCCAACTCCAGTGCTTTATTTAACTCTTCAACTGCTTTGTCATATTCTCCTTCAATACGGTATAAAACGCCCAGCCAATAATGAAAATCCTTCTCTTTGGGATATTTATTTACTGCCTGTTGAACAATACTTAACGTTTTTTCTCGATTTCGTTCAATATAGCGGGCATAATTTGCTTCAATAAAGAATCTCTCTTTTTCTGTCGTTTTCTGAGATAAGGCTTTAGCTTTTTTTATAGCCTCGTCTCTCGCACCAGTATTTCCTACCCAACTGTATGAACCAGCAAGGTAGCCATAAGCCATAGCAAAATCCGGGTCAAGCTCAACAGCTTTCTCTAAGAAACCTATTGCATCTTCATGATAGAATTTGCGTACGCTCTCCACCCCCTCCATAAAATATTTGTAGGCTTCCATGGAACTGGTTGTTGCATCAGTTATCGGCGCTTTTACAGGTTCAATTCTTTCCCTTGCCGGGCCTATCCCTTCAGTTATCTCCTTGCTCAGCTCGTCAATCTGTGTTTTTAAAATGCTGTCCACCCCCATTCCTTTTGAGCTGGCGCTCTTGAGCAGCCTCTTGGTCTCAACATCCAGAACCTTCACATCCGTAGCGAACATATTCTCGGCTTTGATGAAACTGCCCAAAATAATGGACTCAACGCCTTCCCTGCGGCACAGTTTAAATCCTAACTTCCTGCCAATGGTCTCCGTATCTTTCTTTCCCATCTGCTCGAGAAGATCACTCATCCTGTCCCAGGTAACCACATAATGCACTCCTGTCTGCTCAAGGCTGGTGATTAAAAGGCTGGGGATGGCCTTCTGCAGATAATCATAAGCTTTGTCTCCTGTCTGATTTTCAAAGCTTATAACCGCGATTGAGTTTTCAATCTTAGGAGCAAAAACTGCTTCCTTCTGCGGCAGAAGCTGCCAGATGACAATCGCGGCAATAATAACAGCAGCAACAACTAAAGCTGGGATGAGAAGCTTCTTCAAGCCAAATGTGACTGTTATCTCTCTCGAAGTGATCGGTTTTCTCTCAGGAATAATTCTTTCAGTGGTCGGAATTCCTTTTTCTATCCCGGTTAGTTGCGAGCGCACTTCACCTGCACTCTGGTACCTCTTCTCTTTATCCTTTTCCAGGCATTTCATTATCACACCACTGAGGTCTGAAGGCACCTGAGAGTTTAGTTCTGCGGGTTTTTTGGGTATCTCGCTCTTTTGTTTGACCCCGATAGTGAAGGGCGTATCTCCTTCAAAAGGCACTCTTCCCGTCACCATTTCATAAAGGATAACTCCCAACGAATAAATATCAGAGCGCTGGTCCACATCTTTCCCCTCTACTTGCTCAGGAGACATGTATTCAGGCGTTCCGATCATCACTCCTGCGCCTGTCATCCCTTTGCCTTTCAAAGAGCGGGCAATCCCAAAATCCATAATCCGTGCCTTCCCTTCCTCATCAACCATGATGTTCTGCGGCTTTAAATCACGATGCACAACTTCTAATTTATGCGCTTCAGTCAATCCCTCGCATATCTGCCTGGCTAAGGAAATTGCCTGTCCTGCGCTCATCTGCCCCATCTTCCTGATCAACCTTTTCAGGTCTTCTCCATGAATATATTCCATCGTGATATAATGTGTGCCTTTTTCCTCGTTGAGGTCATACATCTGGCACACATTCTCATGCCGGATCTTCCGGGAAAATTTAAGCTCGTTGCTGAACCGTTCTATTGTCTTTTTATCAGAAGCAATTTCTGGTTTAAGAAGTTTGAGGGCTATTTTCTCTTTTATCTTTGTATCCATCACCTTATAGACATTACCCATGCCACCTTTCCCCAACTCTTCAATAATCTGGTATCTATCAGCAAAGGTGCTGCCAGTAGTCAATTCTTCTTTGGGTGTCTCTATGGTCTCGGTGGGGGCGGAAATTTCCCCTGGGGAAAGAAGTTGGGTTCCACACTTACCACAGTATAAGGTATCGTCGGGATTTTCATTTTGACATTTAGGACATTTCATGCGTTTTATTCCTTCATAATGTTTGGCAAAAGAATAGCAATTAATAAGGGAAGAGTCAAATTTATGTGATCGAGAAAATGGCAAAAAGGAACTGTTCTCTTTTTTACTAAAAACTGAGAAAATAAACAGCTAATTAATGGATAGTTGAAAAAAAGTGCCAGCGAGAACATTTTTGACTATCTGTTTCAGCCGTGCTAAATGTTTTATCGAAGAGAACGGATACAGCCAACAGAAAAGCTGGCAGAAATAATTTAAACATTAAGCTACCGTATGGAGAAACAGTCAATGAAGCATGAATGGAAATGGCACCGTGTATTTTTCTTATCCCTGATTCTGGCGGCAGCTGCCTGCAGAAGCATAGTGCCGATTTCTCGGCCGCCCGAACCAAGCCCTCCAAAACGAGAACTGAGGCAGATGGGATATACTATCCAGGTTGGGGCTTTTTCAATAGTGCTTAATGCCATCAAGTTTACAAAATCTTTAAATAAGAAAGGATTAAACGCCTATTATTTTGCTCATCCATCCGGTCTTTACAAGGTTCGATTTGGCGATTTCCGCTCAAGAAAGGCTGCTCAAGTGAAAGCGCAGAGACTCGCTGCTACGGGAATCATAGATGAATATTACA
This sequence comes from uncultured Eubacteriales bacterium, assembly GCA_964435925.1. Taxonomy (GTDB): domain Bacteria; phylum Acidobacteriota; class Aminicenantia; order Aminicenantales; family Aminicenantaceae; genus SOIV01. The sequence continues at coordinate 7,247 of CAYTBG010000064.1, forward strand.
TCGTAAGCCCTGAGGAATATACGGTTGCTAAAAGGAGAAAATATGGAAAGCAGTATCTCCGGAATGAAATCGTGGCAACGGCGAAAAGATTTCTTGGCATTCCCTATTCATGGGGTGCCTCTTCTCCGGATAAGGGATTTGACTGCAGCGGCCTGACTATGGCGGTGTACCAGCTGAATGGTTTGAGCTTACCTCGTTCGTCCAGGGAACAATACAAAACCGGGACTTCTGTTAAAAAAAGCCGACTACTGAAGGGCGATTTGGTATTCTTCGCAACATCCAGAGGCAGAAAAGTTTCTCATGTGGGGATCTATGTAGGCAATAATAAATTTATTCATGCACCGGGATACGACAAGCACATACGCACGGAATTCCTCTCTAACACGTATTTTATAAAACGATACTTAGGTGCGAGAACTTATTTAAAGTAAGCTTCGCTATCAGAAAAAAGGAGAAAAAAGCAGCCTGTCCCCTTTTTCCCTGCAATGACATCTATTCAATTCAAAAAGTAACCTACCCCCTTTTTTCAATCTGAAACTTTATTATTAATTGACCGTATATTAATATGAATTTACAATGTTCCTTTGTATAGGTCTCTTAAATTCGAATTTCATCATAACAAAAAAAGGAGGAAACAAATGATACGAAAAAACTTGATCATAGCAATTTTATGTGTATTCGCTTTTCAAACCATGCATGCCCAGATGCCTGGTGAAAAGAGCTACCATGATGAGCCGGTTATGCCCGGGAGCAAAAAAGGACAACGAATCCAGTCTTTAATCGCAACAGTTAATTCCAATGACCCTGACCAGATACGCCGCTTTATGAATGAAGAATGTACAGAGAAATTCCGAAATTTTGCGTCCATGGAGGAACACATCAATGTATTCCTCGGCTTTCGCGGCACAACCGGAGGAGTTGATTTTCACAGCATCCGTACCTATGTCCCTGAACGTAAAGAGACTATTGTGATTCTCAAAGACCGCAACTTTGAAAGCTGGCGGGCATTCGTCATGACATTCGATAAGCCAGAAAATCTTTTAATCGCTGGCCTTTCTTTCAATATCGCCCGCACTCCTTCAAACGTGAAGGAATCCCATCTCAGCGAAAAACAATTTCTCCAGATGATAACGGATGTTATTCAGCGGATATGTGAGCGAGACGTTTTCTCTGGAACCGTCCTCATTGCCCGAGGCGACGAATTACTTCTTACACATGCTTGTGGTGAAGCCAGTAAGCGATTCCATGTTCCCAACAATATCGAGACAAAATTCAATCTTGGCTCGATGAACAAAATGTTTACAGCCACCGCAGTAACCCAGCTTGTCGAGAAGGGTTTGCTCTCCTTCGAGGACACGATCGATAAGCAAGTGGACGAATCCTGGCTTCCTAAAGAGATCACGTCGAAAATAACCGTCCACCATTTACTCACTCACACATCCGGTCTGGGTAGCTACTTCAACGAGACCTACATGAAAGGATCAAAAGGACTGTACCGGAAAGTCAATGACTTCAAACCTCTGGTGAAGGGAGAAAAACCTGCATTTGAGCCCGGTAAGCGCTTCAGATACAGCAATACCGGAATGCTTCTCCTGGGTGTTGTGATTGAAAGTGTCACGGGGCAGAGCTATTTCGACTACATCCGTAAAAATATTTATGAACCAGCCGGGATGAAGAATTCCGACAGTTATGAAATGGATTACCCGGTCGAAAACCTGGCAATTGGCTATAGCCCCGATCTAAAAAGCAAGTACGGCTGGCAAAATAATCTATTCAAACACGTTATCAAAGGAGGGCCTGCTGGCGGCGGATTCTCCACTGTCGGTGATTTACATCGGTTTGCTCTAGCTTTCCAGGCAGGAAAACTCGTTTCTGCTGATTCTCTGAAGACTATTTTGAAAGACCATTCAGGCGAAAATTATGGTTACGGCTTCAGGATTGCAGAAGGACCGAGCGGTAAGGTTGTCGGACATGGTGGAGGCTTCCCAGGTATTAATGGAAGACTTGATATCTACCTTGACAAAGGATACATTGTTGCTGTTCTCTCTAACTACGATAATGGCGCAAGTCCGGTTGCTCAAAAAATCAGCCAATTGCTGGCCAGAGTAAAGTAAATAGCTGAAGATAGTTACCTGATGTGTGAGTTGAGGTTGGACTGGGATAGCAAATAAAAGAAATGGAGATTGATTAAAGAAATGGGGCCTGGCCCCAATTCCTTGGCCCCAATTCCTGCGCTTCGCTCTCAATGACAACTATTCAATTAAAAAAGTAGCCTGTCCCCTTTTTTTGCTTTTTTAATTAAAGCGAAAAAGGCTAAAATAGGAATTTAATATATTCAGTGGAGAAAACATGAGTAAAAAAACACAACTTGGCCGCAGGCATTTTCTGAAAGCATCTGTCTTCGGATTGTTCAGCGCCGGCATGGCCACCAAAATCGGTTGGACTAGAACAAGAGAAAATACCCAGGCAGACAGCAGGAAAACAAAAGACAAATCTCAGCCTAAGATCAAGGCCTTTCGTATTCTCGGCCGCACCGGATTCAAGGTCTCGGACCTTGCAATTGGCTCTGTTTATGAAGAAGGGCTGTTTGGGACCATGCTGGATGCCGGGTTTAATTATATCGATACAGCGGAAAGCTATCCCCGGCATCATGGCATCGTTGCCAAAGCAATCAAGGGGCGCGACCGCAAATCGATCTTTATCACCACCAAAATGGAGATCAAGAAAGATCCTTCGAAGGAAGATTTTCTCAAGCGGGCGCGGAAGGCTCTTGCAGAGCTGGATACAGAATACATCGACTGCATGATGATGCACTGTCCGGATAAGGCTGAAATCCTTAAAACAGAGGGATTCCATGCTGCTATGCAGCAGCTCAAAAGCGAAGGCCGGTTAAGGTATGTGGGTGTCTCCCATCATGGGTCGTTCTGGCTCAAAGCTCCGGAAGAACCAATGAATAAAATACTCCTGGCCGCAGCAGATGACGGAAGGTTTGATGTTTTCCTCATGTCTTACAACTTCCTGCAGATGGACCAGGCCGAACAGGTGCTTGAGGTCTGCAAGAAAAAAGATATCGGAACAGCCCTGATGAAGTCCACTCCAGTGTCCAAGTATTTTGGCCTTAAGTCACGGGTCGAACAGCTTGAGAAAGAAAAAAAGGAAATCCATCCCCTCTACAAGGAAGGATTGGCACGCTTCAAGGATAAGTATGATAGCGCGGAACAATTCATCAAGAAGTATGATCTTAAGAGCCCAGAGGAAATAAGGGAAGCAGCCATCCGGTTCGTGCTCGACAATCCCAACGTCAGCACGGTCTGCTGTTCTCTAAAAACCTACGACGAGTTAGAGCGGATCCTCCCCCTCTCCGGATCAAACCTTAGCGATTGGGACAAGTAAGAATTGGCGGCCTACAAATAAGACCATTGAAAAATCATAAGAAAGCTTTTGTCATAATATTAGCGCTTTCAGTAGCTGCATTACACTTCATCATCGGGCCAAATTACAGGGGTCCTTTCAAAAGTTTCCTCTTAGGTTATCTTATAGATATTCTCCTTCCTTTTGCTTTATATTTTCTATTAACACTTAACTTAAATCAAATAAAGCAGAAAATATTGGTTTGTGCTGGCATCTTGGCCTTGGCGACCGTCATTGAATATTTACAGTATATAGGGATAGGAATATTCGGTAGTGTATTTGATCCTTATGATTTTTTAGCGTATTTCACAGGTGCTATTTCTGCCATGGTATTTGACTTTGTAGTATTAGATAAGATTGTGAGGAAAAAACAATCTGCCTGATCTGTGCTCCCCCTGTTGGTTTTATATGGACAACCTGAACGTGTGTTTCAGATAGCTTCAAGCCTTTTCTTCGCATCGCTGACTTCAGGAATTCCGACGTCGGCATCCTTCCAGAGCTCGAGAAATCTACCATAATTCTCTGCGGCTTTGGCTTTCCTGCCCATCCTCTGATAGATCATACCCATCATGTAGAAGCTCTTGGCATATACATCGCCATCCCATATCCGGGAAAAAGTCAAGGAAGCTAGTCTTTTATATTCTTCGAGAGCCTTGGCTAAGTCTCCAGCCTTGTAATAGGCTTCAGCCAGAGAATTGATGAACAAAGGACGAAATTCTCTCCTCCCATCCCGTGTATAAGGCAATAACGGTATGGCTTTCTTGAAATAATCTATGGCTCCAGGATAATTCTCTTTTTCCAGCTCTATCATTCCCATCAGATGATGATGAAGCCTTATTAGTTTTTTGAACAGGCTATCTCGAATCAATTCTCTAAGTTCCCCGGCAGTCTTTTCAGCATCTGAAATTGATTTCAGCCCAAGATAAGCCTTCCCTTTAAGATACACCATGAAAATTTGTTCGGTAACCCGATCGTTCTTAACATCATTGTCAATCCTTTTATCAAATTCTTTTATAGCCTTATCAAACTCACCCGTCTTCAGATACAGATGAGCTAATGGCGTTTGTAAGGCTTGGCCTCGCTCCAGCATGGTCTTCAATTCTTCAAACTTTCCCTGCAATAGATACAATTTGGCAAAACCAACTGCAGTTGTAAAGTCCATCTTGAATATTTTGTATGCATTCTCAGCCTCGCTAAAATTCTCCTTCAGAATAAAAATATCGCCTTTTAGGGCGGATGGCCCTTTATCACGGGTTAGAGAAATAGACTTTTCCACTTCATCCAGGGCAGAGTCATATTCCCCTTGACATGCATATATGAGGGTTGATTGATTGTAAAGACCAGGAAGATCTGGGTAATCATTCAGCGCACTCATCATAGCCTGCCTGGCTATATCATACATTCCCTTGACCATGTATGCTTCGATGAGATTCCAGTAAACAATGTAATTCACCGGTTTGTCTTGGAAATGAATTTTATGTTGCTCTAGGCATCTATCCCATTCCTCTAAGTTGTAGTAGACTCCTCCAAGGTTGGTGAGGGCAATAGGATCATCCGGGTAAAGTTCCAACAATTCGCTGTAGGCTTCTACAGCCTTATCCAGGGTCTTCTCTGATGTCCAGTAATAATCTCCCTCGATAAGGAAACGCTCTCTATCCGAGACTCGATCGCGCAATTCAAATGCCTTTTGGCGTGCATCCTTCTTTGCAGGAGTAAATCCCAAATTGCCGTACGCGCTGGCCAAGGACCTGTAGGCCATGGCAAACTCAGGATCAATCTCTACTGCCTTTAACATCGACTCTATGCCCCTCTGATAATCGCCGTTGAGATGATATGTCCTACCTAGGCTGTAGTGTTTATATGCTTCTGGAGAGGCAGTGGTTATTTTCCCCACCTCTTCATCTATATCAGTTGCGATCTGGGCTTCAGAGAGCTCGAAATTTGTCTTAACTTTCTTTGTCAGTTCATCCACCATGGCATAGAAGTCCTTCTCGCCATGTCCTTCCACACTTTCAGAACCGATTAGCTCTCCTGAACTTCCTTCCTGAAGGGTGACATTAATCCGGAAAATATCATCTGCTCTCGTGTAGTTTCCAACCAGGATGCTTTCAACTCCCCCCATAGAAGCAACTTGCTTTAACACCTCAGAGGTATATGTGCTTGCCCCCAGCTGATCCAGTTGATGAAGAATATTGAAAAGTCTTTCCGCACTCAATATCTTGATATGTCTCGATTGGGAAAGGTCGGTGATCAACAAATCAGAAAGAGCGCTTCTCCAATGGTCTAATCTGTCGTCGCCTGTATTGTTCTTAAAATACATGACAGCGAGAGAAGGCTTATCCGATGGGACCGAAACAGCATCTCTACTTCGAAAAGGCTGGAAGACCAGCACTGCTATAACCGCAAGAGCGACTACTACAAAGGCAGGAATAAGAATTTTCTTCAAATTAAAGGTGACTGTAATCTTTCTTGAAATGGTTGGCTTTCTTTTAGGAATCACCCTCTCTTCTGTAGGAATGCCTTCTTCAATTTTGGCTAATCCGGCAAGAAGTTCCCCGGCAGTCTGATACCTCTTCTCTCTATCCTTCTCCAAACACCTCATTATCATGCTGCTGATATTTTCAGGAATCTGGGAATTAATTTCCCTGGGATCCTGCGGCTTCTCACTCTTGTGCTTCAAGGCTATGCTGAACGGTGTTTCTCCATCAAAAGGGATTCTGCCTGTTACCATTTCATACAAAATCACCCCCAAAGAATAAAGGTCCGAACGCTGGTCAGTCTCCAGTCCCTCTACCTGCTCGGGTGACATGTACTCGGGAGTCCCGATCATCGTTCCTGTCCTTGTTATCCCTTTGGATTTAAGGGAGCGCGCTATTCCAAAATCCATGATCCGGGCATTCCCCTCTCTATCGATCATTATATTGGCCGGTTTTAGATCCCGGTGGACTACTCCCAACTTATGTGCTTCTGCCAATCCCTCACAGACCTGCTTGACAATCGATAGCGCCTGACCAGGGCTTAACTGCCCCATCATCCCGATCATGTCTCTCAGGCTCTCTCCCCGGATAAATTCCATGGTGAGATAATGAATTCCCTCATCTTCCTCAAGATGGTACATACGGCAGACATTCTTGTGAGAGATCTTACGGGCCATCTTCAATTCATTTCCGAATCTTTCGATGATCTTTCCCTCAGCAGCGATCTCGGGGTGAATGATTTTAAGCGCCAGCTCCTCCTTGAGCTTCGTATCGATCACCTTGTAGACTTTGCCCATACCACCTCTTCCCATCTCTTCAATAACCTGGTATCTTCCGCCAAAAGTACTCCCCGTAGTCAACTCCTTCCTGTGTTTTAGGAGAGTTTTTGTCTCTGCAAGACCGATTTCTTCGAGAGTAAGTTGCGTCCCGCATTTGACGCAAAAGCTCATATCCTTTGGATTCTTAAACTGACATTTGGGGCATTCCATATTGTAGATCCTCTTCTAGCATTTTAAACATAAATGAACAAAAAGAAAACATCAATTATCAAAAAAAGCGTCAATTGAGTAATCAAATAAAAAGTGGATGATTCTTAACCTTTGACCAGAAATTTTTCTTGATGTATAAATTTAAGTGAATGTAAACCGACAAAATATATTGAATAGTTTATAATGGTAAAATGAAACTAAAATTCAATTTTCCATCTCCCAAGAATATTAAAGCAAGTGCCAAGACTCTCTTTTCTTTTTTCATTCCTGGCGGTCTTCCATTTCTAATAACGGTAATCATTCTGAATCTTAGGATTATAGATAAAGTATTGCCAAACTCGGCTCTAATCTACCCTATCATTGTTATCGGAGCAGGTGTATTGCTTGGAGTGTTTTTTAAACGAATCTGGCTTGTGCTCGTCATTCTTATTCTAGTCATTGCGGATAGGACACTCCTCCACTTTGCTGCAACTACTACTGACATAACGGAAGGGGGGCGCCTTATTTACCACGCTATCTCCGTCCTGCTTCCGATCAATCTTTGCCTGTTTGCCTTCATGAAAAGACGAGGAGATATGAAATGGCAAAGCATTTGGTTCTTGGGTGCGATCCTTTTACAAGGATGCGTTGTTGCTTTTATCTATCAGTACAAGAGCTTGGGCTTTGGCGCTTTTCTCGAGTATTCATCCATAAAATGGGTTCTACTCGAACACATCCCTTTATCTCAACTGGCCTTGTTTGCCTTCGTGATTGCTTTTGTTTACTATCTTTTTCTATACATTAGTACTCATGGGGTAATCGAGCGGTCCTTTTGCTGGGCTCTAATCTCTATATTTTATGCTCTAGCTTTTAGTAGGATCGGACCAGTGTCCTCGATTTATTTTTCTACAGCAGGGCTTATCTTTGTCATATCCGTGATTGAAAATATCTATGTGGAGGGATTTCAAGACGAGCTGACCGATCTTCCAACAGGGAAAAGCATGCACGGAATCCTTTCCAAGCTTGATACGGGTTACACAGTGGCGCTGATTGAAGTCGACAATTCTGAGAGGCTTAAAGCCAACCATGGGCGCCGGGTAAGCAAACAGGTATTTCGTTCTGTGGGCTCAAAGCTCACGAGTGTAACTGGAGGAGGTAAGCCCTTTCGTTATGGAGGTGAAGTGTTCGCAGTAGTTTTCCCCGGTATGTTTTTACAAAATACGCTGCCCCATCTGGAAGAATTAAGGCAAACAATCAAAAAACCTGGCCCAATTCTCCAAAGTCATAAAAGTCCCGGCAAGAAGCCAAAAAAACTTAAAAGAGTTGAAATGCTGGCGAATAAAGTACAGGTAACAGTTAGTATAGGTGTTGCCGAGAGAAGTAGCGCTGATATGAGCCCCCAACAGGCTATCCTAAAAGCGCAAGAAGCTCTCGGCACTGCTAAAAGAGAAGGGCATGATCGAATGAGCCCGCCCTTTATTAGTGTGGAATTCGAGGCACTATAAAAAAGGATGAGGATGCTGCTCACCCCTGCCGATATGAGGGGGTATAAAATATTCATCTCAAAATTCACCTCAAAATTCACCCTAAGAGGGGATTCATAAAAACATACAGCTCTGAGAAAATATCAGACGCTATGTATTGCCCTGCTTGTAACTTTTTTGCCAATAATACTCTAATATGTGTTAATTGTGGGTATAAATTCCCTCAACGTCGTAAACCTAAATGGGCAAGGTCTAAAGCCCGCGGCTCTGAGAATCGCTCTTACATGAAGGTTATCTTAATTCTTCTCCTAATAGGTGCTTTCTATGGGCTCTATACGAAATATTTTAAGCCTGGAGATTTCCCATCAGCAGGAATTCCTTCAGGAAGATACACCACAAAATCTCTACCTTCCTATATGATTGACGGTTCAGTTAATCTAGAAAAGAAAATTGTGAAGGGTAGGACCAATATTATTGACTTTTACAGCGAATACTGTCCCCCCTGTAAAAGGATATCTCCATTCCTCAAAACGCTCGACGCCAAGAGAGAGGATATTGTTGTAATAAAAATCGATATCAACAGAACAGGAGTAGAGGGAATCGATTGGGATTCCCCTGTGGCAAAACAGTTTAGGCTGAAGAGTATTCCCCACTTTATTGTCATAACTCCATGGGGGAAGTTCATGTGCGAAGGAAAAGAAGCATATAACTATGTGGTTCAGCAATTGAGAGTAGAAGGCCTTGCTTAATCTATCTTACCGCAACACCATCTCCTGAAATATCAAATTTTAGTATCAGTCCTTTCCAATACTTTTAAATCATCGAAACATCAATAAGGCTTTGGATACCTTTAAAATGCCTGTTAAGGGAGAAAATTATGCATTAATTAGGTATTATTTTACATTTTCCTCCTTAATTGATATAAACTAATAATCAATACGCCAGTTCAACACGCAATAATGAATTTTCTTAGGAATGTCTAAATGAAAGGAAAAAAGTTTATGAACGCCGTAGCTAACGCACAGGAAGATATTCTACAGCTTTTCCTGGACATCTTGGGGAAAACCAAAGCAACCTATTGTGTGGTTGGAGGGCTCGCTGTGAATGCTTATGTTGAACCTGTTGTCAGTCTTGATCTAGATATCGTTGTAGATATGAAGGGCATCGATAAAGTTTGCAAGGAAACCGCCGCCAAAGGTCTAAAGGTCGAAAGATTTGAACACAGTGTGAATCTAACTAGTCCCAAATCTGACCTAAGGATCAAGATTCAGACCGATTCTCGCTATCAGCAATTCATATCCCGCTCCTCTTCGAAAGAAATACTTGGATATAAAATTAATGCGGCCTGCATTGAGGATGTTCTACAGGGGAAAGTTTGGGCCTATTTGGATGAACAGCGCCGAAGAAGCAAACGTCAGAAAGACCTGACTGATATCGTGCGCCTTATGGAGGCTTATCCTTCACTGGAAAGCCATATTCCAGCAGTCATCCTGAAGAAACTTAGATAATTAAGAAAACAAAAAATCAAACATATATCCATACTTTTTTTGATGACTGTTAGGCTTCTTCTTCGATCATCAAGTTGTATGCATCAAAGTATTACCGCTTGACATAGCACTCTCAAAAAAACTCGGTTTTGTTAACATAATCTAGTTATACGCCGCAGATAGAGGAACAGATGTCTTCTGCTTGTGTATAAAATAGCTCGCAATTTATTTCAGCAGCTTTTTATTAAA
>CAYTBG010000065.1:0-17119 GCA_964435925.1 uncultured Eubacteriales bacterium
GTGAAATGGCATAAAAAGGATGTTATAATAAAGTGCCAAACTCGAGGGGCTTGATGAATCAAGCCCCTACAAGAATCAAACGCAGACATAAGAAGAACAAAATCTGTTAGTTTATTTATATAATCAAAAAGGTGGGTTTGATGAATCAAGCGCATACATAAAAAAATTAAAACTATTCAGTTTATTGATATATTCAAAAATGTGGGCTTGATGAATCAAGCCCCTACGTAATATAAATAAATACCTACACAAGAAGGTTCAAAATCATACAGAGAAATCAAGCCGCTAAAGTCTTTTGCCCATGACAAGGGCGGGCTCCGGAGGGTCATGATAATAATTCTCTTTTATCCCCAAAACATCAAAGCCTAATTTATTGTATAAAGTTCGAGCAGCAATATTGGATGGCCTGACCTCCAGGGTAACATACTTTGTCCCTCCCATCCGAATCTCGCTCAAAACCTGATGCAGAACAGCCTCTGCAATGCCCATGCGTCTAAAATCAGGATGGATGGCGATATTGTTGATCTGCATTTGTTCCTTTATCTGCCAGAAAACAAGGTATCCTATGACCTTCTTTTGAGGTTTATAGATGATTACAAAGGGATAAGAGATAGGTTGGTTGTAAATCTCTCCCCTAAAAGTCATTTCATGCCATGGATTAGGAAAAGAAACATTTTCAATTTCCAAAACAAAAGGAAGGTCTCCTTCCTTCATCTTTCTTAAATAAAAAGAATCCTGGGGAAGACTGGCTCTCTTAATCTTTTTCCTCCGCTTGAGATTTTCGAAAATAAATAGGCTTAAGCTCTTGGGCACTCACGCTTTTTTTCTTCCTCAGCAACTCATAGCCCAGCAGCCCTATCTCAAAGGCTATAAAAGGAGACCCGTGGGAAAACCTGGCTTTATCCTTGAAATACCGGAAAATCTTATCCCTGTAAGCAACGATGCCATTCCCTGTAAAAAAAATAATCCTGTTGGAAGGAAGAAGAGAAAAGAAACGATCGGGCGAGTAAGCTCCCTGGGGAACGATTTCTTTTAGCTTCTCTCCTCTCGATTCAAACAGAGCGGCATAGATTTCTCCTTTTTTTGCATCAAGGAGAGGGCAGATGAGATGGTTTTGGGGATGGCGGAGTTTCCAGGCCAGTGCTTTCAAAGTCGAAACCGCCGCCACCTGCTTTTCGGAAGCAAATGCAAAGGATTTTACGGTACTCAATCCAATCCTGATGCCAGTGAAAGAACCAGGGCCTGCAGCCAGGGCAAAGCCATCCATATCTTTGATATTCATTCCGCAGGTTTGCAGGATAAAATCCACGGCAGCCAGAAGCCGTTCAGAATAAGTTGATGGAGAATCTATGTTGACTTCAGCGAGAAGCTTTGTTTTCTCCAAAAGAGCAACCGAGCCGGCAAAGGTTGTGGTATCCACGGCAAGAATAATCATTTTATTATTACAGGATTTAATTATCCTTTGCTGATTCGGTTTCCATAATTAAACAGTCCACCTGCCTTAAAAATATCATCCTGGACAGTACTCATAGGTTCAGCCTTAAAATGAGTATTTCTGCTGACATTCAAACCTTTGCCCGAGCGAAAATTAACCTTGATCTCGTCTCCTGTTTCCAGAGCCTTTTTTGCTACCAGCTTATCAAGCTCTTGACATCTCAGGACAGGGAAGCCTGAGTTTACTGCGTTCCTGAAGTAAATGGCACCGAAAGAAGGAGCAATAATCAGCCCGATCTTCAAGGAAATAAAGCAACCAACAGCATGCTGCCTGGATGACCCGGCTCCGAAATTCCTTCCTGCGATAAGGATGTCTCCTGGACGGGCCCTCTTTGAAAAATCCTTCCAGCCCTCTAGGTTTCCCAGGGCATACTGCCCCATTTGAGAGACTTCGGTGATATGAAGAAAGGCGTTATGGTAAATCTGGTCAGTATCGATATCTTCTATCAATCTTTTATTCTGGTCCAATAGAATCCAGATTCTACCGGAAATAAAGGACTTTTCCATATTTTATATCCTTATTATATATCCTTGGGGCTTGTTATGTATCCTGTGAGACAGGATGCTGCTACGACTGCCGGGCTCGCCAGATAAGTTTTTCCTTTTCCCTGTTTTCCCGCAAAATTCCTGTTGCCCGTGCTGACTTGGACCTCCCCTTTTCCTGTAAGACCAATATGCCCCTCCGCACAACCACTGCAGCCTGGATTTCTGATGATAGCACCGCTCCGAAAAAGGTCTTCAAGGATTCCTCTCTCGAGAATCTCCCTGTAAACTCGTTTTGTAGCCGGGACAACTTTTAGGGTGACACCATCTTTAATCTTCTTCCCTTTTAAGATCTGAGAGGCAAGAGCAAGATCCTCTGTGCGGCCGTTCGTGCAGGACCCGATAAAACCAGAGTCTATTTCTACTCCTTTTAGCTCGGAGACATCTTGAACGTTGTCAGGAGAAAAAGGCACTGCCACCTGAGGGGAAAGCCCACTAACATCTATCTCCAATGTATCCGAGTAAGAACAGTCCTTATCAGCCTTATGAGGGGAGAATATTGTTCCCGAAAAATTTTCAATTTCGGCTTTAAGGGAGTCTCCAAACTCAGGAACAAATCCAATGATTCCAGCCATCTCCGTAACCATGCTGCAAAGAGTGATGCGGCCAGGAAGATCAAGCCCTTTCACAGTTTCACCATAAAATTCCACGGCTTTCAAAGCCGCCTTTTTAGTCCCCAGCTTTTTAAGGATGCAGAGAGTCAAGTCCTTGGCCGTAGTGGGTGAAGAAAAGCTTCCCTTTATTAATACTTTTACTGTTTGGGGAACTTCAAACCAGGTTTTTCCCGTCCTAAAAGCAAAAGTGATGTCCACATCCCCCATCCCCTGGCCGAAACTTCCCACAGCCCCAAGGATATTCAGATGGCTGTCTGTACCGACAACAGTCGACGCAGCCCGCGCCAGACCTTCCTCCATCAATGCATGAGAACCAATCCCCATATCAACATCAAAAACCTCAATACGCTGCCCTCTTGCAAATTCACGGCATATCTGCTGATTATCGGCGTATTTAAGGGAAGAAGGTGGAACGCACAGGTCAAATGTAAAAAAGGTTTTTTCCCTGTCTGCCACTGGGGCATCTCCGTATTCCTTCTCGTAGTTTTTCACAACATTAGGGCCGCCAAAATCCCGGGCAGACCTGATATCAAGATCCATCCAGATAATCTTCCCTGGTTTGACTTCCTCTTTGGTATGGTCCTGGATTATTTTTTCTATGATCGTCTTTCCCATATCTTCTCTTCTCTATTTTATCTAAAGTTTTGAGGCAACTTCATGGGCAACATCCAGTGTAGTGGAACTTCCGCCGAGGTCATAGGTCCTCACTTTGCCCTCTTTTATGACCTGGGCAACAGCATTTTCCATCCTTGAAGCCTTCTCTTCCTCTCCCAGCCACTCAATCATCATTTTTGTGGCCAGCAACATCGCTGTCGGATTAACCTTATAAAGGCCTGTATATTTTGGCGCTGAACCATGGCTGGGTTCAAAGATTGCATAGTTATCGCCGATATTCCCGCTGAGGGCAAAGCCCAAACCACCAACAAGCTGCGCCGCAAGGTCTGAGATGATGTCACCAAATAAATTTTCCGCAACCAAAACATCAAAGTCCTGTGGATTTTTAACCAGCCACATGGCCATGGCATCAACATTCGCCTCCTTGAACTCTACATCAGAAAACTCCCTGGCTATCTCTCTGGCGATATCCAGCATAAGTCCACCTGTCTCTCTCAAGACATTCGGCTTCTCGACAATAGTCACGGAGCGGCGTTTATTTTTCCGGGCATACTCGAAAGCTTTTCTCACTATTCTCTCGCAGGCTTTTTTCGTCATGATCCTCGTCGAGAGAGCTATCTCATCGAGGGGAAGGGCCTTAAATTTCGCCATCTTAGGATGAAGAAGAAGAGCGTTTCTCACTTCCTCGGGAAGAGGGTAAAACTCCACACCCGCATACATTCCTTCTGTGTTTTCTCTGAAAATTACCAGATCAATGTCATCGCGGTAATTGAGAGGATTGCCCGGATAGGCTTTACAGGGTCTTAAACATGTGTAGAGGTCGAACTCCTGCCGGAGGCGGACGATAGGGCTGAAATAAGAATCTCCCTTTCCCCTCAAGGATGGATCAAGTTCTCGGGCAGCATCATCTTTAGGCTTTGAGGTGATGGCGCCAAAAAGACAGACATCGGTCCTCTTTAGTATCTCGATTGTCCGGTTCGGGACAGGATTTCCTTCTTTGCACCAGAATTCCCAGCCTATATCACCTTCGATGTATTCAGCGTCGAGACCTATCTTCTCCAGCACTATCATAGCTGCTTCCATGACATCATTTCCTACTCCATCACCAGGGAGTAAGGCAATCTTATACTTGGGCATCAGTACCTCCTCTCTTTATTTTCCTTCCAATTTCTTTTTCGTATAAAGAATAAGTCCTCCTGCCTCCAGGATTCCCATGACTGATTCAGGAAAGGCAGGAAATGAAAAATCACCCCTGGCTGTTTTTATACTCCCCCTGTCAAAATTTATTTCAATCTCCTCTCCATCCTCGATACTGTCCACAGCTTCCTCTGATTGAAGCACAGGCAATCCCTGGTTTATGGCATTCCTGAAAAAGATCCGGGCAAAAGACCTGGCTACGACTGCCTGGACTCCAGCATACTTCAAACATGTTGCTGCCTGTTCCCTTGAACTTCCGCAGCCAAAATTCCTGCCGGCGACGATGATATCCCCAGGCTTTACCTTTTGAGCAAAACCAGGGTCTAAATCCTCGAGCGCATGGCGAGCCATTTCTTCAGGTTCCAGGATAGAATAGGTGTATTTTCCTGGAAAGATAACATCCGTGTTGACGTTATCTCCGTACTTCCATACTCTTCCCTTTTTCATAGAAACTTCCTCGGGTCAGTGATTTTCCCTTCAAGAGACGAGGCAGCTACTGTAGCCGGAGAAGCCAGATAAATCTGGGCTTCCCTGCTTCCCATCCTGCCCCGGAAATTGCGGTTGGCAGTGCTTAAAGCAACCTCTCCTGGAGCAAGGACCCCCTGATGAGCTCCCAAACAGGGGCCGCATCCCGGGTTTAATATTACACAACCCGCCTCTACCAGAATCTCCAGGATTCCTTTCTTTAGAGCAAGCAAATACTCCTGCCTCGAGGCTGGGATGATAAGCACTCTTACTTTGGGGTGAACCTTCTTTCCTTTTAGTATCCTGGCTGCAATCTCTAAATCCTCAAATCTGCCGTTGGTACATGTTCCGATGACAGCTTGATGAAACTCCTTTCCTTCTGTCTCTGAGACGGATTTGACATTATCGACAGTGTGGGGACAGGCTACCTGAGGCTCCAATGAGGAAATATTATAGTCAAGGACTGCTTCATACCTGGCATCCGGATCCGAGCTTATGACTTTAAATTTGTCTTTCGCTCTTCCCTTGAGCCAGAGAAGAGTCTTCTCATCAGGCTCAAAATAGCCATTCTTAGCTCCCATCTCTGCTGCCATGTTGGCCAGAACCAGGCGGGAGGCCAGGCTGAATTTCTTCACCGTTTCCCCCGTAAATTCCACTGCCTTGTAATTTGCTCTGTCTGCTCCTTCCTCTCCTATGATTTTCAAAATAACATCCTTGGCATAAACTCCGGAAGGGAGCTCGCCTTCTATCTCAATTTTTATTGTCTCCGGAACCCTGAGCCAAATCTCATCGGTAGCCCAGAGAGTAGCCACTTCAGAGCGGCCGATGCCTGCAGCAAAAGCTCCAAAAGCACCATAGCTAGTGGTGTGGGAATCAGCGCCCAGGATCAGCTTGCCTGGAAGAGCAAATCCATTCTCGGAAAAAACCTGGTGGCAGACCCCGAAGGGGATATCAAAGAAATTTTGAATTTTCTGAGGGGAAACAAATTCCCTGATAGTTTTGTGGTTCAGAGCATACTTTTCTGAAGCAGCAGGGACAACATGGTCCAGAATAATAACAAGTTTTTGAGGAGATATTACATCTTTGACTCCGAGCTTTCGAAACTCCTTGATGATAGCTGCCGAATTATCATGGGAGAGAATGTAATCTGGAGAAACCGTAACAACCTCTCCAGCTTGGACGTCTTTCTGCGCTTTTAAACCGAGAATCTTCTCAGAGAATGTTTTTCCCAAAATTTCCTCTTTTATCCTTTCCTAAATATCTAAAGCCTCGAAATTTACAAAGTCAGCATGATTGACGATTACCGCTTCCACGGTGCTCCTTGCTCCATCACCTTCCTTGGAATGAGAAGCAATGATGTGAACCACTTCCTTGGGGAGCCCGTGTTGGGAAGCAAAAATAGCCCCGGAGATGGGATGGCGGAGGAGCTTGCCTTCTTCGCTTTTAACAAACTTTCCCTTTACTTTTTTATACTCAAATAATTTCCCAACATCATGGAGCAGAGCACCTGCCAGAAGATAATCCAGGTTTACTCGAATTTTCTCATCATATTCTTTACCGAACACTTCAGCAATCTCCAAGGCACAGCGGGTAACTGCCCTGGTATGCTCGATTATGTTAACCGAAGTTCTTTCAATCAACAAGGTAAAGGGCATTTGACGCAGATCATCAAACGTCCATCCGCTCTTTTTT
The DNA here is from genome assembly GCA_964435925.1 of uncultured Eubacteriales bacterium. GTDB lineage: Bacteria > Acidobacteriota > Aminicenantia > Aminicenantales > Aminicenantaceae > SOIV01. The sequence continues at coordinate 6,621 of CAYTBG010000065.1, forward strand.
ATCGCTTCAATCCAGACATTAATCGTTTTTTTTAGGATTTTGGAGTCTTTAATAAGTTTAAATTCAGGCATTATGCGCAAAAGTTCTTCTCTCATTCTATCTCCCTCTCCCCGGGCCCATCATACTCATAGTCCTGGGGATGTATCTTTCTCATAGGCCTCATCCGCGTTTTCTCTTCATGAATGTGAGCCACGAGCCCTGGCACCCGAGCAATAATGAAAAAGGCATTCCCAATCTCGGGAGAAATTTCAAGCTCACAGAGCAAGGTAGCTATTGCCCCATCGACATTGATCGGAAGCGTCTTGCCCAGAAGGTCTTCTAAACCTTTCTCCACAGCCCGGGCTATTCTGACATATTTTCCCAAAAATCCAAGTTCCTCGGCCAAGGAGAAAAGCTTCTCTGTCCTGGGGTCTTTAGTATGGATGCGATGGCCAAAACCCGAAGCACGCTTCCCTCTCTCCTTCATTTCCTTGAGAACCTCAGGAATAATTTTTTCCTCCGACGCCTTTTTCTCTTCCATACGCCTGGCAATCTCCAAAAAGAGCTTCATCCCTTCCTCGATGGCTCCTCCGTGATACCTGGAGATAGCTTGAACACCGGCAGCAATAGCTGAATTCATCTCAGCTCCTGTGGAGGCTACTGTCCTTGCCGCAAGAACTGAGGGAGGACTGGCTCCGTGATCCACCGAAGAGACAAAAATCGCATCGATGAGCTTTCCCGCATCAGGCGTGGGGAGTTCTCCTTTTAAAACCAGATAAATAGCCTGAGCAAAAGAAATTTTACCCATGAGTTTATCCAGCGGATATCCTCTCAAGCATATTTTATTAGGTTTAATATCAGTAATGGCTGTCTTCCAATGAAGCTCTCCCATTGTCATCCTCCCTTTTCATTTTTCAGTTTTTTGGCGATTTTGGGAATATCGGAGACAGAGTCTGCTACATGAACTCCGACTTCTTTTAATCTTTTAACCTTGCTTTCATAAGAACCTCTCGACCCCTCGACTATAGCACCTGCATGAGAAAATCTTGTCCCAGACTTGGCGGCTTTACCCCCTATAAAGGCAATGAGCGGCTTGGTAAACTTTCCCGTCTCTATCAGGTCTGCCACTCTTTCTTCCTGGGTGGTTCCGATTTCCCCGAACATAACGACCATGCGCGTCTCGCCATCCTGCTCAAAAAGCTCCATAATCTCAGGATGAGAGAGACCAAGGATGGCATCGCCTCCAACATGAATAATCGTACTTTGACCCAAGCCTTCTTCTGTTAAATAATAGGAGATGGCTGATGTCATCCCCCCGCTCCTTGAGCTTACCCCTATATCGCCAGGACGAAACCATTCTTTTGCTCTCTCCGCCCGGCCGCCAATCATTCCCAGAACAGCTTTCCCAGGGCTGACAAGCCCCAGCGTGTTGGGACCGACAAAACGAGCTCCCTTGTCCCGAGCAAGACGGATGATCTCAAGAACATCAAAAATAGGCACCCGATCAGGAACTAAGACCAAAAGTTTCACTCCGGCATCTATGGCCTCTAAAGCCGCATTCTTCACCAGAAAGGCGGGCACAAAAATTACGCTTATATCTATCTGTCCCTCACTTTCCCATGCCTCCTCCACTGAATCAAAAACAGGGACCCCATGAATTTCTCCTCCTCCTTTGCCAGGAGTCACACCAGCCACAACGCATGTTCCGTAATCCTTCATCAATCGAGTGCGGACCATTCCCTCTCTTCCCGTGATTCCCTGCACAACAACCCTCGATTTTTCATTCACCAGTATGGCCATCATAAACTCTCGCTTCTACAGGTTTTCATGATACTTAAAATCTTACTTTATTCCTTATTCTTAAATGCTCTTATTTTCTTCATGTCCTATTATACTCAAGCTCTTTCTTAAGCAATCTTTTATGCTCAAAATCTTCCTTTTTTTTATGCTTTATTTTTTTTAATTATTTTCTCCCTGTATTCCTTCAATCCAGAGATAGGAAGATGGATAAAAATAGCATCCTGCTCATGAAAGGTGCAAAAAATCTCACAAGCCAAACATTCTGTACATTTTCCCTTCTTTGCTTCCTCCTGAGAGACAGAAAGCACAGGTTTTCCGTCTTCGAGCTTCAAGACTTCAGCCTTACAGGTCTCGATACAGCCTTTTGTTCGACAATCCGAACATCTCCGGTGGTCGATTGCAAGCTTCCCTGTCAGAGTTTCAAAGAAATAGCAGTTTTTAGGAAGAGCAGGATCAACAACGGATTTTACCTTGTGATAGGCAGATTGATTTTCTTTGATTAATTCCTCCAGCCTCCGAGCACAAAACTCAGGGGAGTCGTCCCGGCCGTATCCTTCCACCTTAGCCGGGATATCCTTAAGATAATTCCCAAGGATTTCAATGGCTTTTTCCTCGAAATTCCCTCCAAGACGGATAACACCAGGAATACTGAGTTTCTCCTCATGGAAGGCTTTCACCATTCCTCGGGCTGAATGGTATTGTTCCTGGCTGGCAACACCCGAACCAGAGGCAAAATAGCCCCGGATATCAGGCTGGGAGAGAATGATCTTCGAAGCCCGGTAGACTTTGCTCGCCGAAGGATTTCCGCTCGTATCACAGTAATTGGCCAGCTTAAATCCTCTGGTGAGCACAGCATCCATGGACATCATAGAACCGCCGCCGCCAGCTCCATGAAAGCCGATAAGCTTTTCTTCCTTGGATACTTCTTCTGCCATCTGAAAAAAATAAAATGTCCCGCGGTAATCCTTCTCCTCCACTTGGTAGGCTATTTTCTCTAATATGGTTGGCGGACGGTCAAACTCTCTCGCCACCTCGATGCCCAATTCCGGATGACGAAAGACTGCATAATCATCGATTGTCAGATGACAGTCAGCAGCATAAACCAGGTTGTCTTCTGTCAGAACCAGAGGATTCATCTCTGCTGAGCGGACATCATAACGGCGGGCAACTTTATAAAATTTTGTCAAGACATCAGAAAGCTGAAGGAGAAGCTTACCGGATATTCCTGTTTTCCCGATGAGGTTTCGGGCCTCGTAATCTCTCAAACCCGTCAAAACATCGATAGAAATTTGAGAAACATTTTCTGGATGACTGCGGGCAATTTCTTCTATTCCTGTGCCTCCGACCGAACTGAAAATGAGCAAAGGTGATTTTATTGAGTCATCGATAACGAGTCCCGCAAAATACTCAGATTTTATCTTGAGTTTTTCCTCGACTAAGATCTTATCAATGACAAAATTCTTAACCTTCATTCCGAGCATCTTGCTAGCAGCATCTTCTGCCTCTTCAGGGGTCTCAGCAAACTGGATTCCCCCCAAACCGGCTCTTCCTGTCAGCCAAACCTGTATTTTTAAGGCCACATGTTTCCCTATTCTCTTGGCAATCTTGCGCACCTCCGCAGGAGAGGAAGCTACGTCTCCTTCAGGAATACGAATCCCTCCTTCCTTCAAGAGTTTTTTACTTTGAAATTCGTAAAGTCTTGCCACTCTCTTTTTCCTTTCGGTCTAATATTATTTAAGCAGCAAGTTATTTTGTCAATGAATATAAGCTGATTTTCAGAGTTGGAAAGCCATTGACAGCTTTTTTATTGACAACGATTTACATATTTAGATAAGATTCATATGGTAGATAATCATGGGGAACAAAATATTTCATATTCTTTTTATTCTATTTCCCCTTTCTTTCGTGCTTACTTTTCTGTTAATTAGAATTTTCAAAATTGTGGAAGAAAAACGTAATTACCTGATGATCTTTACAAGCATATTTGGAATTCTAACTTTTATTTATCTCTTGTTCACAGTTTAAATACTTGTGGGGTCAGGTCTTGTTTTTTGCCCTTACTCATAAAAACGCAATTTATACTAATTCATTAGATTGCGGACGACCTCACTCTTTTTATAGATGGACAGGAGAGCATGGCAAAATCTCATCCTGAAGAGGGGAAATATCTGCGCCGCTTTCATCCTTGCAATGAAATTTTAGTGCGTTTGTCTGAGATTTTTTAGACAGGCAAAAAACAAGACCTGACCCCAATTATGTGACCCCAATTATGACCCCAATTATTTAGGAAAGAAAAAATGCTGGCTGTTAAGGGGAAAAATAAGCAAAAGGGGTTAATGGTGGGTAACCCTGCCCAGCCAGCACAGCAGGAATTAGTTAGATTATAGCACATTTATTACAAAATAAATAGAAATAATAAGATTTTTTTTAAAAAAAAATAATATGTGCTGTAACTGATTCCTTTTCAATTAATTAGCAATCTATTGCAATCAATGTTATCTCTTAATATTTATGAACCTTTTCTCCAAATAAATAAAATGAGATAATCAGGATTGGACATCAATTTAATGGAAGTTTAAATTTTCCTTATAAATGTTATTGACATGTCCATTGCATATTATATAACTTTGCGTAAGGCAACTTCCCGCTAAAGAAATGAAGAAAAAAGAAGATAAGCAAAGAAGGGTGGAAGATAAGACTGGATCAATATTATCTATCATTGCACCAAGCACCAAGTTCAAGGGGACACTCAGTGGAAGCGACAGTTTGCTTATCGCCGGGCATTTTAAAGGGGAAATCAAATGCGAAGGATTAGTCAGGGTTGACAGGGAAGGAAGGATTCAGGGAACTGTCAATAGTCCCTATGTCATTGTCGAGGGAGAGATAAACGGGGATATCATGTCGGCAGAACATGTCGAGCTCAGGGTCGGAGCTCGGGTAATCGGTAATATCAACACCATTAAAATCGTGATGGCTGAAGGTTGCATTGTACAAGGAGAAGTCCAGACGCCAAGAGAAGGAGATAAACCTTTTGTCTTTGTGGAAAAAAGAAAAAGTGAAAACCAGCAAGATAAGCAAGATAAATCTCTTGAAGCAAAAAAAAAGAACAACAAGAAAACAGGACCTGCCAAGGCGAGCAAGCAAAAGCCGAGTTAGAAGAAAACAAGCTTTTCTTTTTTTTATATTTTTACTTATCATCCCATAGTTTCACCAAAAGAACGGAAAGAGATAAAAAATATCTTTTTGAGGTTTTGCCGATGAGAGAAGAACTCTTTTGGGACAGGGAGGAACAGATGCTTTCTCCTGAAATTGAGATTGAAAGGGCGATCAATTTTGGAGGCTTTGAGTTTATAGAAGAAATTCAGAAAAAACATAAATACATAAAGGGGTCGTATCTCATACTATTTTGACTTCTCGATGAGAACGTGATAGATTTAATCAAAAAATTATAGCCCAAAAAGATATCACTTTGAAAAAAGAAATAACATCCAAAGAAACTACAGTTGAAAACCTGAAAAAGAAATTCAGTTCAAGGAATGAAATAATCTTTAGCTATATCCACGGATCCTTTCTGGATAATTATCCTTTCCACGATATAGACATAGCAGTCTATGTTGACCAAGAAAAAATAATAGCTCAAAAGGCATTTGATTACTCTTTTCAACTGTCTCTTGATCTTTCAAAAGAAACGGGTTTTGAAATAGATATTCAAATAATGAACTATGCACCTTTAGGATTCCGACACAGCGTTTTGAAAAATGGAAAATTATTATTCAGTAAAAATGAGAAACTAAGACTAGATCTTATCGAGAATACCTCCTTAGAATATATCGATTTTTATGAATTATCCTTACAGTATATTCACGATGTTGTCTCCTAAGAAACCAATGGCTATCGACATCGAAAAAATAAAACAAAGAATAACTGAGATAAAAGAGAATATTGAAAAGATAAAAAAATATTCATCCCTACCGGAAAAGGAGTTCTGGGAGGATGAAAGAAACATCCTGTCCATTAAGCATTTGCTCTTGGAATCGATTGAAGCCTGTGGAAATATATGTGTTCATATTTCAGCAAAAAAATTATTCAAGGCTCCCTCAAGTTTTACAGAATGCTTTGAAAACCTTTATAAATCTAAGGTTATAGATGAAGATTTATCCAATAAACTCATAAAGATGGCCCGCTTCAGAAATATTTTAGTCCATCGTTACTGGCAAATAGATGACCAAAAAATCCTTGATTATGCAAAAAACAACCATGGAGATTTTAATCACTTCTTAAAAACCATCATCAAATCCACCTTATGAAAAATGGGGACGTTAATCGAAGTACCCGACCCTTACGACCTCCACCTTTCTTTCCTTCTACTTCAATTGAAGTAAAAAATAGGAAAATTTCGCAATAATTTAGTCATATTTTATGGAATCTATATGATTTTAGTGTGAGAGTATTACCTTAAGAAACGTCTCCTAATTACTAATTTTGTTGAGATGCGATCCCTGTTACTTTCATTTTTGTGGAAAAAAGAAAAAGTGGAAACCAGCAAGATAATCAAGATAAATCTCCTTCATCAAAGGAGATGAACAATAGCGAAGCAAACTCCCACGGCCCGAGCAAGAAGAAACCGAGTTAGAAGAAAAACAGGCATTGACAGCATTGAAAATCAACTTATCATGCTTTTTGTTTCAATCATGAACAATTGATGTTAAAATTGTTATATGAGCGGGAAAAAAAAGATTGAAAATCTTAAAAAAATCATAATTCAAATATTAGAGTGTAAAATTCTTCCCCAAGAAAGTTACCTGGCAGGCGGGACTGCCCTTTATTTTTATTTTCGACACCGTTTATCCATTGATCTTGATTTTTTCACTTCAAAATCTTTCAAGTCCGAATCTCTTGTTTTCAAAATGAGAGAGTGTTTTGACCGTGTGGATGTTGAAATTATGGAAAAAGAAACTCTAATCTTGTTTCTTTCTGGCAAAAAAATAAAGTTTTCATTATTTCATTTTCCATATCAACTTTTGTCTGATATAGTTTTATTTAAAGTAAGTAAGGGGATTATGTGTCCCCTAGCATCATTTGAAGATATTGAAGCAATGAAAGCTATTTCCCTTGCTCAGAGAGGTTCAGCCAGAGATTTTGTAGACTTGTATTATTTACTCCACCGAACTAAGCATACCTTCGAGGATGTTGCTATTCGCGTTCAAAAAAAATATCAGCTTGAGAAGAAATATGATTATCACTTGAAAACTGGCATGGTTTATTTTGATGATGCCGAAAAGGAGATCAATTCCATCATGATCGTTGATCAATCGGGAAGAATTCGAAAAGTTACACCAAAAGAATGGAAAGAGATAAAAAATTTCTTTTTGAGGTTTTGCCGATGAGAGAAGAACTCTTTTGGGACAGGGAGGAACAGATGCTTTCTCCTGAAATTGAGATTGAAAGGGCGATCAATTTTGGAGGCTTTGAGTTTATAGAAGAAGTTCAGAAAAAACATGGCATGACGAAGTTTGCAGAAGTATTAATGAGAAACAAAAATCTGAGCAAAAAAGCTGTCAATTACTGGTGTCTAGTTCTTGGTATCAAGCGAACAAAGACCTACACATTTCAGAACACAGTTACTATCTGGATGCCGTTCAGGTAGCTAAACTGTCGTATTACGCAATCTAAAATTGGCCATATTTTCAACATTCATGAGAAAAAATGGGATAAATGGGGACAGTCCCCATTTTCAATTAGCGGGATTGTCCCCTTTTTTTTAAGCAGCATTTTTTGGGGCCTGGCCCCATTATTAATTTCGACCTTACTCAAACCAAATCTTCACTGTTTCATCATCTTCAATAACCTCGATGAGAACTGCCGGACTCAGTCTCTTCAGTTGCGCAAACAGTTCTTTGAGATCAATATCGCACTCATCCTTGTCAATCTTCAGGTCATCTTCATCGACGCACTTGAGAAGAGTTTCAATTAAGGAAATCGGCAGCGTGATCTTAACTTTGTCTTTCTTTGTTTTGTTATCCGTGACAAGCACCTTGAACCACTTCACTTCCTCTCCAGCCTTATACTCCGGATTCTTCTTGACTGCTTTCTTGATCGTCTGGATATCATCCTTGCTGTCTGCCAGAAGAAGATTAGGCAGAAAAACACCCAGCACAAAAACGATTAAAACTAAACTTGCAACTTTTTTCATCGGATACCTCCTTTAATTATTCTATCCATATTTTGATGATGGTTCCTTCTTCCTTATTTTCTATGTAAATGATTTCCCCGGCTTCTGCGAGAGTTTTCATGATTGTATCCAAATCATAGCCTTCTTTTTTCAAGGAGGCTTTTTCTTCTTCTTCAATAGAGCCCAGCGCAAGATCAGCCAGAGCCCAGGGAATATTTATTTTAAGCGTCAGCTCGCCGTCTTTCCAAACTCTTATTTTCAATAACCTTGCTTTTCTCTCGGATCTTTCCTCTTCTAAATCCTTTAAGGCACCAGGATCAACCCGGAGAAGGGCTATTTTTGCCCTGTCTCTGAGCTCATCATCCTTTTCTTTCTTGATGATTTCCTTCAACATAGGAACTGCTCCGGACGCAACATTCTTTTCTTCCACTTGACTTAGTTTAATAGCGGCAAAATACCTGACCACTTTGTTTGAACTGGAAAGCCTTTTTTCTATCTCGGTCAGGTAGGATCTTTTTCCATCCTTGTAAAGCTCGTAAGCAAGGTCAATGATAGAAAGCTCGGTATCTTCGGTTAAACTTTTGCTCCGGTCTTTTTGCTTAACGTAGTCCTGGAATGCCTTCAATGCTTCCAGCTTTTTCCCCTTCTGTTCCTTCAAGCATTTAGCTCTGTAGAAAACAGCCTGGGAATACCAGGGGCTGTCTGGATACTTCTCAAGGAGATCCTCTAGTTTTTCTTGAGCATCTTTCCACTCCTTGTCGAAGATAAGAACTTTTGCCTCCTGAAAAAGTTTCTCATCGGGCTGTGCCTGAGCGTATGCTTGAAGAAGCAAGGAGGCGAGGAGAAGAATTCCAATATTTATGATCACTTTTCTCATCTTATACCTCACTTTGTTCCAATTCTTTCTTCAATAATTTTATCTTAAGGAGAAGATTTTTCTCTTCGATCATATTCTGGATTTTGCTGACCTCTTCTTCTGAGAGCTGGGCACTTATCTGTATCAGTTCATAGAATAGATATTCAATCTGATCACAGATCGCTTTCGCCTTGGCCATTTTAAATTTGTCCAGTTGAGGACTGATGTATTTTTTCCTGGCGAGAAGACCTCTTGCCTTCTGGGAAGCAAATTCACTCTGCCAGAATTCTGCCGATTTCTCAGAAGGAGATTGGATAAAGTCCAAAAGCAGATATTGACTCTCTTCAAGATAGCCCAATGTCTCCCTCCTGGCCATTTCCAGCTCCACTCTTTCCAAGAAGTCTTGAGACACGAAGAATTCTCCTGCTTCTGTCTCTCTTGGAAGAGGCGATCTGAGAACCATGATAGTAATAATAGAACCCAGCAGAACACCTATGAGGAGAGCTGCATAAACAGGCTTCAATTTGGGTTGAAACAAGAATCTTGCCATACCTGCCAACCAGGGTTCTCGAGGGAGAGGAGCTTCCTTGGCAAACACAGTTTCAGTAATCCTTGAAGGGAGCTCTTCCCAATCTACAGAAGCCATGGCTTTCTCGATATCTTCCTGGAGAGAGTCTGCTCCTTTTATGACTTCTTTCATATGCTGCAGTTCCTTCCTGCAATCGGGGCAGGCATCGAGGTGAGCTTTCATAAGCTTTTTTTCATCTTCTCGAAGCTCTCCGTAGAGGAAGGCTACTAAATCTTTTTTAATTTTTTTACAATCCATCATAGCTATCTCCCTAAATAGGGCGCCACCAAGCCCCTTAAGTTTTGAACAGCTTTAAAATGAAGAGACTTTACTGTTCCCAGGGAAATATCTAATATCTCGGCTATTTCCCTGTATTTAAACTGGTTGTAGTGTCTCATCACAAATATCATTCTCTGTTTCTCTGCCAGCTTTTTAAGACAGGTAGAAATTATTTCTCTTAAGTCTGATGAGCCCAACGGATCATGCGAATTCTGAGCAGGCAAATTCATCTCGTCGATGGGTTTATTCCTATCCCATTCCTTACTTTTGCTGTAATTTTTCCGGTAATAATCTACACACAGGTTTTTGGCAATCTGTAAAAGCCAGTTTTGAAAATTTTTCCCTCTCTGGAACATTCTTACCTTCTCGTAAAGCCTTAAAAAGGTTTCCTGAACAATATCCAGAGCATCTTCCTTGTTACGAAAGAAAGAGAAAGCCAGCAAGAAAACTTTCTTTTGGTAAAGACCGGTTAATGTCATGAAAGCTTCTTTGTCTCCTTCCTTGATTTTATCCACAAGAATGTAGATGTCTTCATGTTCTACCTCTCTCTTTTCTTTCATTTTAAATTTTTCTGGCGATTCTCTCAGAAAAAGAACTGAAACAGGTTCTTTCACTCCAGCCAAATCAATATCTTATTTTCCTCATCATCTCTTTTTAATCTTTGCATTCCCAGCCTCATGATTATGTCTTCAGAGTTTATTACGGAACAATTCTCGAAAAGGTTCACCCCTAAAAAAATAAAGTTATGATAGTTCGCATTTTTCCCCTAAACACGAGGGCTAATAAAGAATAGAGTTTGTCCCAAAGTGACGGGATTCCGTGTCATCGCGAGGAGTGAAACGACG
>CAYTBG010000066.1:0-16945 GCA_964435925.1 uncultured Eubacteriales bacterium
ATAATATAGTATACCCCCCTATGGTATGTCAAGCTTTTTTTTATTTTATGGTTAAAAAAGATCCCCAGATAATGGGTGGCTTTTCTAAATGCAAGCAAGAAATCCCCAAAAAATATTGAACTCTTTTTTCTATTCCTTATCGACTTGAGCCGATAATTCCTTGCTTTTGCTGAATTTCTTCATTGATATGCCTATATAAAATGTATGCTTTGATTTATCAAATCCACAATATATTGAAATTATGTGAATAATGATGTATCTTTTTTTAAACTAGGAAGGTTAAACAATGATAAAGAAAATAAAAAGACGGGAATTCATGATTAAAGGTTCCTCTGCGATTATTGGCGCAGGCCTTGCTTTGAAATCAGGCTTAAGCCTTGGTACCGGAGTATCATCAAAAAGCAAGATCGTGGAAGTCATGCACTCAAAAGCTGTTTTAGAGGGCCGCAAAGTAGACACGTCTGTAGTCAGAAAGATACTAAAGGAAGGGATGAAGACATTGACTGGAGCCAAGCAGCCTTGGGCAAAGTTTACAAAGCCAGGCGATAGAGTAGGGCTTAAAATAAATACATTGGGACGGCCCATGCTTTATACACACCACGAACTCATAAAGGTTGTTGCTGAAGAGCTTATGGATTTTGGAGTCAAGGAAAACAATATCATTGTCTGGGATCGGTGGGAACGGCACATGCGGGATTGCAATTTCTTTTTTAATACCTCAGACAAAGAGGTCCGCTGCTACGGAACTCAAACTTTGGATTCGGCAAAGAGCCGTCACGACAAAGAACAGGTCTTTAAATCTGATTTTGACAATTCCAGGCAGAGGGAAGAAGGACGAACCGAATCCTATTTCTCGCGGATTTTTACACGAGAATGTGACAAGATCATCAACATGGCCATACTCAAGGATCATGGATTAGCAGGCGTGACGCTATGCTTGAAGAATCTGGCTTATGGATTATGTGATAACAACAGGCGATTCCATGGCCCCGAACATATCGGGCCCTTTATCTCTGAATTTTGTGCAATTCCTCAGGTGAGAAACAAAGTTGTTTTGCATATGATCGATGGTATTGAAGCATGTTATGACCAGGGCCCCCGTCCGGGAAATCCTAAGGTTATTTATCCTCAAAATACCCTATGGATTGGAACTGATCCCGTAGCCCTGGATACAATCGGATTCAATGTCATTAATGCCAAGCGTAAGGAGAAAGGGATAAACTCCCTGGAGGAGTCTGGGAGACCGACAGACCATATAGAATTATCAGCCAAAAAGGGACTTGGCATAAGCGATCTCAAAAAAATAAAAGTACAAAAGATTAAACTGGGCTAGTTACACGAGTTTTTGGGTTGTCGTCAATTATGAATCAGGCGATTTCCCCCGCTTTTTAATTTGCAAAATATCCTACTGAGTAATTCTATAATTTCTATTTTTAGCTTTTAATTTATCATATAACTCTAATATTATCAAGAAGTTAATTGATATGCGGATCATCTCCTTTCATAAATAAGCATCTAGCTTATAGAAGATAGCTCCACGTGTAAACCATCTCTGTCAGTTTTAGGTAGTGTCCTAATTTGTTTTTTTTAGAATGGGGCGTCAGCTTGCCCGTAAGCTAGAAAAGGTGATGGGATATGACTACAAAAACCCACCACATAACAGAATGATAAAGAAAAATAAATTGTCCAGTTGGTGATTTCAGCACACATGAAGTAATTACTTCATGCCTGCCACTTACACTTCCATTGCAAACACTTCACCACTGGACGATTTATTTTTCTTTATTTTTAGTATTATTACTAAACAAATGCTTGACAACGGCAAGTAATGATGCTATATTAACATTGCAATGGAAGTGCAAAACATGCAGAAATATTATAGGAGGGCATTTATGGGTAAATTTGAGAAATTTGTACACAAAAGATTACAATCACATGGAGAGCCTATGTTAACTATTACTAAGGCGGGAATTATTAATTTCAATTCAGCAACCATGGCAAAGTACATTAAGGACAATAAATACGCAACTCTTTATTATGACAAAAGCGATTCAATAATTGGTATTAAATTTACTAAAAGAAGAACACCAGAGGCATATCATATTATAAAATATCGAGACGGTAAGTTTGGAACGATATCGGGAATGGCATTTTTGAAATACTACAAAATTCTCCTTGGAGAAACCAGAGCTTATAACGCAGAATGGAATGAGCAAGATGCGATGTTAGTTGCTGATTTAAAGCAACATAAAGGGGAACGTGGGAAAAGTAAACAAATTTTAGGACAAGATGTTTGATAAAAAAAAAGTGCCGCAAGTGAAAGGATGCAGGGTGAACCTGGGCAAATCTACCGCATGCTCATTATTCCGTAACTTGCGGCACTTAAGATAAAAAGGGAAGTCTAGCCGTAACTAAACTTCCCAACTATGGCTTGACGGGATGCCAAACCAATAGCCATTTTTAATTTAACTCTTTTAAGGCCTCCTGTCAAGTACAGTAAGGAGGCCTTAAAATGAACAGATTAAAGACAGAGAAGCAAATCGCTATTTTGTCAGCCTTGGTTGAGGGAAGTTCAATCCGAAGCATCGAACGTATGACTGGAGTGCATAGAGATACCATTATGAGGTTAATAGTACGCACAGGAAAACTTTGTCAAAATTTCATGAGTAAAACAGCAAAAGATTTAGATTGCTATCGGTTGGAACTTGATGAAATTTGGACATTTTGCCGAAAGAAACAAAATAGGCTAAAGAATGAAGAAAAAAACGATGATTCTCTCGGCGACCAATTCGTATTTTATGCAATTGACCCAATGAGCAAGTTTGTGCCGACTTGGATTATTGGAAAGCGAAATAGTCAAAATGCACTAGTTTTTATAAAGCAAATTAAAAGCACACTAAATGGTAACCGCCCTCAAATCTCTACGGATGCCTTTCCTGCTTATATTGATGCCATTGATGAGGTGTTTGGTTGTGAGGTTGATTACGCCATGATTACAAAGGAATATGACTCAGTACATATCGGCCCTGGCCGTTATGCACCCCCTAGGGTGTCAGGATGCAAAAAGGTGATTATAATAGGAAATCCCAACAAAGAAAATATTTGTACTAGCTATATTGAACGCTCCAATTTAACAATGAGAACTCTTATGAGAAGATTCACAAGGCTATCTTTGGGATTTAGTAAGAAATTAGAAAACCTTAAAACTGCTGTGGCCTTATATTTTGCTTACTATAATTTCTGTTGGATTCCCCGCACTACAAAAGTAACTCCTGCAATGGCTGTGGGGGTAATTCGCTCGCCTTGGACAATAAGAGAGCTATTTGAAAACGTTGTCAATACAAATTAATTATTCGGAATTATGCATTTAAAAAAGCAGGGGTAGAAAGCAGAATTATACCAATCCAAGACTAACTTTAATGGCCTGATCTACTTCAGACATTTTTCTACTGGTCAATTGCCCACATTTATCATTGAGGCGCATTTTATCAATTGTCATAATTGCAGCTAAATCCACAGCTCCGTCTTTCTTTAATCCACTCTCTCCTTTGGTAAATTCTACTAAGAACGGATATGGCTTATTGGGTGCAGTAGTTAGAGAAGCTATAATCGTATTTGGGCTTACCGTATTGCCGACATCGTTTTGTATTATGAGGGCGGGCCTTATGCCCGCTTGCTCGCTACCCTTTCCCTCCCCCCAATCTACCCAATAAATTTCACTACGCTTAATATCAGACACCGCTATGCCCTAATTACTTCCAGGGGGGGACAATTTCTGCTGCTGCTTTAGCACTGCGTTTAGCAAATTGTTTGTGCTCCTCAGCCATAGCTTTATAGCCTTCTTCCAATTCTTTTTCTAATTGTTCTTTTTTAGCTTTTTCAATACGTTCTTCTATAGCTTTTCTAATAAAATCACTTTGGGTAATTTCATTGGGGGAAATCATTTCTTCCATTTCCCTGAATTGTGTAGATGACATAAAAAAGTTTATCCTTCTTTGTTTTAATGGAGCCATTGTTTCCTCCTTTTATTTATGTTAATTACCACGCATTAGTTTACGCAATTTTTTGCACCAATAATATACGTATAAAAATACGCCTTGTCAAGTCTTTTTTTAAAATAATTTGACTTTACCGTATACTAAGGGGATAATTGCGAAGTTTCAAATTAAGACGTCAGTCAAATTGATTAAGCTATTGACATATTTTTTTGCTCCAAATTAGGACACCACCCAGTTTTAGACTTTATTGCAAGCCTCAATTATTTGTGTTAGAATTTTTTTGACTTAATCGGAAGGAGATAAAATGTCAGGGCATTCAAAGTGGCATTCTATAAAATACAAAAAAGCTGCCCACGACGCCAAAAGAGGCAAGATCTTCACGAAAATTATCCGGGAATTATCCGTTTCTGCACGCAGCGCCGGGGGTGAACCGGATACCAATCCCCGATTAAGAAAAGCTATCGCTGACGCCAAGGCAGTAAACATGCCTGCAGATAACATCAAAAGAGCCATTTTGAAAGGCACAGGGCAGCTGGAAGGGGTAAACTACGAAGAGATCATCTACGAAGGATACGGTACAGGTGGCGTGGCGATCTATGTGGAAGTTTTATCTGACAATAAAAACAGAACAATCTCTGAGTTAAGGCATATCTTTAACAAAAACAATGGCCGCATCGGCGAATCTGGATGTGTCGCCTGGATGTTCAAACGCAAAGGATACATCATTGTCGAGCAGGCAAAAGCATCAGAGGATGAGCTCTTGGATATAGTCTTGGATGCAGGAGCAGAGGATTTAGGGGAGGACGGCAGCAACTATGAAATTTTTACCTCACCAGAAAATTATGAACCAGTAGTCAATGCTTTAAAAGAACACAACATAGAGTTAGCTGCTTCCAATTTAGCCTATATTCCTCAGAATTATATTAAATTGGAGGGAAAACAAGCCCAGCAGCTCCTGCGGCTGATGGAAGAACTAGAAGATCATGATGATGTTCAGCATGTCTGGGCCAACTTTGATATAGATGAAGAGGAAATTGCCAGATATTCTGGCTAAAAAATAACTTTTATGCTGGTCCTTGGAATTGATCCCAGTGTTCAATCTACAGGATTCGGTATCATCAAATACTCCAATAACACTTACACCGTCCTTAATTGCGGAGTTATCAAACCATCTCGACGGAAGCTCTTCCACCATAAAATAAACGAGATAAAATCACGCTTGGATGATCTCATAGCCGAATTTGAACCCGATGAGGTGGCCATTGAAAATCCTTTTTACGCACGGAATATCAAAACAGCTATCACTCTCGGTCAGGTAAGAGGCGCTATTTTGGTAGCTGTTGCTTCCCATAACTGTTCGCTCTTTGAGTATTCTGCTTTGGAGATAAAAAAAGCGGTTACAGGCTACGGTCAGGCTGATAAGAATCAAGTGAGGATTATGGTCCAAACACTGCTCAACATTAAAGACAAGAAGCTTGAGATAGACACTTCTGATGCCCTGGCAACCGCGTTCTGCCATTTAAACTCGAGAATATTTTACCAAAAAATAGAGGAATCAGAAGGAGAGAGGTAAAAGAGATAATGATTGCTTATCTTAAAGGAAACATGATTCAAAAGTCTTCCAAGCAGGTCGTCCTTGATATCGGAGGCGTTGGTTATTGTGTCTGGATTCCCCTTTCCACATATTTAAGGCTGGGAGATCTCAACGAAATAGTTGAGCTTTTCATCTACACCCATGTTACTGACAATTCCCTTTCCCTGTATGGATTTTCATCCAAGGATGAAAGGGAAATCTTTCTTAAATTAATCAGCATTTCAGGAATAGGCCCAAAGCTCAGCCTTAATATTCTCTCCGGAATCGAAGCATCAGATCTTGAAGATGCCATCAAACGAAGCGATGTGGCTCGCATTTCTCTCATCCCTGGAATCGGAAAAAAGACAGCCTTGCGCATTGCCGTTGAACTCCAGGAAAAACTCGAAGAGAAAGAAAAGATGTTGGAGGTTAAAGGCTCCCAGGAAAAAGAGGACTTGATCTCAGCGCTTACGAACCTTGGCTTCAAAAGGAAAGAAGTTGAAAGAATCGTG
This sequence comes from uncultured Eubacteriales bacterium, assembly GCA_964435925.1. Taxonomy (GTDB): domain Bacteria; phylum Acidobacteriota; class Aminicenantia; order Aminicenantales; family Aminicenantaceae; genus SOIV01. Next base: position 6,084 of record CAYTBG010000066.1, read on the forward strand.
GAGGAGACCATAAAAACATTTTCCCCCGATGCGGACTTCGAAAAACTTCTCAGAGAAAGCCTGAAAAGAATGGCAAGAATATAAAAAAGGAAAGAAGATGGAAGCTGTTCTCAGTCCTGTAAGAACAAAAGAAGACCTTCTTTTTGAAGACAGTCTCCGGCCCAGAAACTTCAAAGAATTTGTAGGGCAGGAAACCGTTAAGTCAAACCTGAAAATCTTTATCGAAGCAGCGCAAAAAAGAGACGAGCACCTTGATCATGTTCTCCTCTACGGACCTCCTGGATTGGGAAAAACCAGCCTTGCCTATCTGATTGCAAAAGAAATGGGTGTGGGAATAAAGCCCACATCAGGACCGGTCATCGAAAGGATCGGCGACCTTTCCGCTATCCTTTCAAATCTGCAGGTGAAAGAAATTCTTTTCCTGGATGAGATTCACCGCCTCCACCCTTCGGTTGAAGAAATTCTCTACTCGGCCATGGAAGACTTCAGATTGGATATTGTCATCGGGCAAGGACCGAGTGCACGGAGTCACAAATTGCACCTTAAAAAATTCACCCTGATCGGCGCAACTACCCGCGCTGGCCGCATAACCCCTCCTTTAAGGGGAAGATTCGGTATCATCCACCGCCTGGATTACTACAGGAAAGAAGATTTAGCGAAGATAATAAAAAGGTCTGCCTCAATCCTTAAGGTGGCCATCGATGATAAAGGAGCCGACCAGATAGCCCATCGCTCCCGGGGAACTCCCAGAGTCGCCAACAGGTTGTTAAGACGAGTAAGAGATTATGCTGATGTAAAGGGCGAGGGAAAAATTACAGGCAAGGAAGCCACAAATGCGTTAGACATGATGGAAGTCGACATCCTCGGTCTGGACGAAGTGGACAGGAAAATTCTTTTGACTATCATCGAAAACTTCAGCGGCGGTCCCGTGGGAATTAGCACGATTGCTGCAGCAATAGATGAAGAAAAGGACACGATTGAATCTATCTATGAGCCATTCCTGATGCGCATCGGCTTTCTAGAACGAACAACTCGAGGCCGTAGAGTGACGAAAAAGGCTTATACTCACTTAGGGCTCTCATCTTCATCCACCCCTCAGGGGAAGCTATTTAAGGAAAGCAAAAAGTAAAAAAGCCAATATCATATATGCTTACGGCTAACTTTGACTACGACCTCCCACAAGAATTCATCGCTCAAACACCCCTCCCTAAGAGGGAGCAGTCCATAAAAATGGGGCCAGGCCCCATTTCCTTGTTAGGCCCCATTTTCTATATAGTAACTGTTATGCCAAAGGTACTAAAATGTCGTCACAGAATATAATAGTGGACATCTTCTACAAGGTAGCGACAGGCAGCAAAAAGGTACGAATTCTATTAACCCCGATCGGAATTTCTTTCTTTTTGATTTTTGTAGGGCTTCTCATATTCCTTAGTTTATGGTTAGATAGGCTTTTCGGATTTCACCAACTTCTCAACAAACCATTGAATATAGCAATCGCTCTTCCTGTTCTTATTTTTGGGTTCACTCTTATCCTATGGTCGATTCTTCATTTCCTTAAAGTTAAAGGAACACCCGTGCCTTTCAATCCTCCACCCAAATTAGTTATAACTGGTCCATACGCATATGTTAGAAATCCTATGCTTTCTGGAGTGTTTATTACTTTGTTTGGATTGGGGATATTGTTACAATCTTTCTCTCTATTATTTATATTTGTTCCACTGTTTATTCTTATAAATTATATTGAATTAAAAACAATTGAAGAAATAGAACTCGAAAAAAGACTTGGTAAAGAATATCTTGAATATAAAAGAAGAATTCCCATGTTTTTTCCTCGGATAAAAAGAAAACCCGAAGGAAAATAGTTTACGAAGCCATAACATCGCCTTCAACTCGCCAAAAAATGGGGCCAGGCCCCATTTTCTAGAATAAAAAAGGCTTATATCACAAATGCTTACGGCTAACTTTGACTACGACCTCCCCCAAGAATTCATCGCTCAAACACCCCTCCCTAAGAGGGAGCAGTCCAGGATGATGATTCTCCACCGCCAAACGGGCAAAATCATCCACTCAAGATTCGAAGAATTTCCCAATTATCTGAATAAAGGAGATGTTCTTATCCTTAACAACACCCAAGTCATCCCGGCAAGAGCATGGGGGAAGATAGAGGGAAAAGAAATAGAATTTCTCTTCCTGAAGGAATTCCAAGAGGGTTCGTGGGAAGTCCTCTGCCGTCCGGCTAAAAAGGCAAGATTAGGAGATGTAATCTCCTTTTCCCCTGGATTTGAAGGCAAAATCGCCAAAGTCGAGCCTGAGGGTAAAAGAGTGATCCGATTTTCTTCAGGCGATGTTCTCTCCAAGCTGAAGAAAATAGGCTTTGCTCCTCTTCCTCCCTATATAAAACGCAAAAAGAAAAATGTTGAGCTCAGGGAGCAGGATTTAGAAAGATACCAGACTGTTTTTGCTCGTAAGGAGGGGGCCATCGCCGCCCCCACAGCAGGCCTTCACTTCACCCCTCAAATTCTTGAAAGAATAAAAGCAAAACGAGTTCAGGTGGCTGAGATCTCGCTTAATGTAGGATTGGCAACTTTCCAGCCAGTTAGAGCAAAACGCGTTGAAGACTTTCATATGCTTGAGGAAACCTATTCCGTAAGTCAGGCAGTATCCCAGACTATAAATGGGGCAAAAAAGGAGTCACGGCCGATAATCGCTGTGGGAACCACATCGGTCCGAACTCTGGAGAGTGCTTATAAGAGCGGGAAAATCCATCCAGGGAGAAGCCTCACAAATCTCTTCATCTATCCTGGCTATGAGTTTAAAGCTGTTGACAGGCTTTTAACCAACTTTCACCTCCCAAAATCAACTCTTCTTATGCTAGTGGCAGCCTTTGCTGATCTTGATTTCATCAAAAAAGCCTACCAGGAAGCGATCCGCCAAAAGTACAGGTTCTACAGCTACGGCGATTGCATGTTCATCTTATAAAACGATAAGTCAAGATTTATGTAATCTCTTAAATAGAGACCGAACTTCTTTTTTTTTAAGCTATTTTTTTCCAGCTTCCTTATGAGAAACCTTCTCTTTCAGTAACTCCCCAATTCCAGCAATACTCCCAAGAATGCATTAAGCTCGACTCTGGTTACTTTTGTCCTCCCTTTATCGAATAGCATCATCAAGAATCTGGCGCAGATCTCAAAGGTTGATGTTTAAAATTTTGATTGATTCCCAGTTGAATCTCAGTATTTTTTTGTTCTGGTATTTACCTTTTTGAAGTTGTTTTTTTTTCTTCTTTAGCAATCTTTTGTTTTTTCTTCTGTTTCTGTCTAAGTCTGAACTATAAAGAGAGGGATAATTAATTAAATTAATAGAATTAAGATGCTCAGTCTTACATTGCGATTGTATCATTGTCCTCAACAGGATGTCATCGTAGCCATAATGCCCGCAAAAATCTTCGTCGTAGCCGCCAAGTTCCCAAAAAATATCTTTATGGATCAAAAATGAATTAGGATGAGGATCTCTGTTTTCTCCTTTATCGGTTAAACGCGAGAAGTAATAAACAGTTTTTTTCTCTTTCTTAAGCTCTATTAGCTTTCCGCACATTTCCGGCTGAAGAACGTGATCGATATCTGAAGCAAAAATCCAATCAGTCCTGGCAAATTTGAATCCCAGGTTCTTTGCGCCAGGCTGGTTCCAGGGGATGTTATCGGTAACTCTCAATAACGTAAGATTAATCGGAAAGTTGATGGCTAAATCAGCTTTGTTGTCGGAACAATCATCAATCAGGATAAAACGCAGCTTCTTCATCAACTCGATCGGGTATTTAGACCAGTTGTCTATTTGAATTTCGACGGCTTTAATACTGTTGTAATATGAATATACTATGGTCAGCATTTCTCCACCAGTCGGCTTAAAGAGATCAGTTCCTGAGGGAACGTCCCTAATCGGGTCTTTGCTTGTGGTTTTATGCACTTTGCCATCTGGATAATAAGGTTTACCATTTGGTCGGACAGCCGGTCATTATTCCTAAAAGTATGATGACAGCTTCACAGGACGAAAATTCTTTTCGGCTTTTATATCTGAAGATACTCTTGTGGAGATTAAACACTCCACATATCCCTGCCTAGGTTATGGCAATTCTTTTTTAACATACTCAAGGATTCTTTCACAATCTTTTAAGACCTTCTCAGCCTCAGATTTATAAATCAGTCTTTCTTCGTACTCAGCCATATTTTTAATACGAAGTATTCTTGCAATTCTATTTGCGTTTGTGTTTATTTCCTTGCTACTCTTGATTATCTTAAAAAGAGCCACCGCATCGTTATGATTTTCTCCAGCATGTCGTTTGCCCAAAAAATATACGCACATGGCGTCACACGCTGCTATACAAGAATGGATAGCGTTAATAGTGGCAGCGTTCCATTCCTGATTATTAAAGGAATTTTTTGCCGCATGTAAACACTCTTCAGCACGCTTGAGGTAGTTAGTATAGAATGATTTTGCAACTTCTCTAGTTCTGAATTTAGGAGTCATTTTTTATCTTCCTCTTTGGGAAATATTTGAATACCATTGTTAATTTCAGATATAATTCTTAAATTTTTCTTTTGCCTCATTTCCTGTTCTGTTAAGATGTAAATAGCCAATCTATTTCCATATACTTCAAAACATACATTTGATAATTTATTTATTGAGGATTCCATTTCTTTTTTTCTTCGCATATCCTTAACCAATACAAAAACATCTATGTCGCTATTTATCCTTTCTGACCCTTTTGCTATAGATCCAAACAGAACCACTTTCTTAATTAAACTCTTGGGCAAATTTCCCAAGATGGTCTTTTTTAAATCTTCTAAAGGTTCTTTAATTCCTGAAATACCTTTAATTAATTCGGATAAAACTTTAAAAGTATAACTTTTGCGATTTACCCTCCAAAGGTGAGCTTTCCCAATAATAACGAAATTCACAAAATTCATCTCTGCGAGCTCTCGCATAGTTCTATTTATACTCATGTGAGAGACTTTAAGAATAGAGGCTATTTCTCTTTCACTCATGGAAGCTTCGTGGGTTAATAAAAATTTTATAATTTTTAACTTTGTTTTCGAGTCTAACATATCCAATGGCGAAACGTGAAATTTCATGCAAGCCTCCTTGTAATATATTTGTTACAAGTGTAACATATCTGTTACAAGTGTAACATACTTGAAGAGGTTGTCAAACTGAATTATTTTAATTTACCCATACAAATTGGATAGGAGCCTATAAGAATAACTTTTCCAAAACTCTATCAACAATTTTGGGAATTACATTGTGGCTGACAATGAAATCATCCTCACTTATTTTTCTTCCTCAGTTTTTCTGTCTCTTTGAGATTCACTTCAAAAGTCTCTGGGTCGATTATCACCCCATAATCTTTCTTTGCTTTCTCTATACTAATAATCCTATTCTTTGCTTCTTGGGCAACTTGAGCTGGGTGTCTTAGATAAGGATTTCCGTATCCTCCTCCTCCCCCAGCTTGCTGGAAGAGAATGGTTCCTTCTGGCACATCCTCAACCAGGTCTTTACTTGTCGTCTTATACACTTTGCCATCTGGATACCGAAGTTCTATTTTATTTAATGTCGCTCTCTTTCCATCAAAAAGTCCGAACGGAGCTTCAACATCTCCATCTCCAAAAGTTACAACTTTCGTCTTCTCCCCTTCTATCTTGAACTTGGTCTCAACACCAAGCCCTCCTCGCCACTGCCCAGCCCCAGCGGAATCAGGCCAGTATTCGTGGTGTAATAATAAATGCGGAGTTTGCTGTTCGAACATCTCATAATCCTGGTCTAATACTCCTCCAGATGCATCTATCATACCGATGTGGTCATATCCATCCACTCCACTGGTAGCACCAGAGCCGCCTTTCAAACCCAGGAATCCTATATCCACGTAGTTATCCTTTTTCCTGGGGTTATAGCCGCTCGCCAGATAGCATAAAAGCTGGTTCCATCCTGCAGTTACTCTCTTGGGTATCGCTCGAGACAAAGCTCTGATTATCGCATCTGCATTCGGAGGGCAAAGATGATTTCCGAAGGTAGTTGCAGCCGGATATTTGGCATTCAATATAGTGCCTTCTGGGATTATGATCTTCACAGGCCTTACCATCCCATCATTATGAGGCATATCAGGATTGACCATCTGGAGGAAAGTTAAAAGGGTTGCACTCGCAGATGAAGTATATGTTCCGTTAACAAATCCATCGGTCTGAGGGTCTGTATCTGAATAATCAAAGGTTATTTCCTCATCTTCAACAGTTATCTTAACCTTTATCTTGTATTTTGAACCGGGTGTTCTCCCGTCATAATATACGGTTGACTCTCCACGGTAGACTCCATTCGGTATTGTCTTTATCTCAGCACGCATCATCTTTTCTGTTGAATCGAAGAGATATTCTTTATGAGAATCGAAAACTTTGAGTCCATATTTTTCAACAAGTTTTAACACTCCTCTCTCTCCCACCACGCAGGAACCTATCTGGGCTCTCATATCTGCAGCCACGATGTCAAAACGGATATTGGAGAAAATAAGGTCCCAGACATCCTTTCTCAATTTACCGCATTCATAGACCTTAACAGGGGGTATTCTAAGTGTTTCCTGCCAGACCTCCGTGGCTCTGGGATTATACCCTCCTGCAACTGAACCTCCTATATCTGCTTGATGTCCCTTTGAAGCAGCCCAGGCTATGAGTTTATCTTCGTGAAATATTGGTTTATAAACAGCCACATCATTGTTCTGATTGCCCATAGAGAAGACATCGTTATGGAATATGACATCACCAGGACAGATATCATCGCCGAAATAACGTACTATATACTCACAAACAGGCCCCAGAGAAAAAGAGAGGATAGGGAGGTTTTCAGTCTGTTCGAGCATCTTCCCCTTTCCATCATATAGTCCGGTAACGAAATCTTTTGCTTCACAGAGGATAGGTGAGCGCGTCGTTTTTTCTAAGACTATGCTCATCTCTTCGGTTATTGACTTAAACCTCCTCTGAAATACAGATACCAATATCTTATCTATCTTCATAACCTTTTCTTACGAGATTGCTTCATCGCTTCGCTCTTCGCAATCAGACTGTGTCGCAATTTAAAAATATGAAAAAGTTTGATAAAAATTTCCCATTTAAGGCTATAATTAAGGTGAACAAGCATATTAGATACTCTTTTTTAGGTAGAATGTTTTGTTCGTTTCCCATTTTAAATCTGGCAATTAATTGCGACCCAGTCTGAATGACATCTCTCTTCATATCTTTTAAAAGGTGGATTTGATGAATCAAACCCCTACAATTTTTTCTTTGATTTCTTTTTCTTTTGTTTTTATGTACATCGTATAGCTTCCATATTTATCGCAGAGGATGCTATATTCTGGAGTTACGAAAGTCGTTGTATTAACCTGCTCTATTACAGCTGGCCCCTCTACTCTATTTCCATACCTGAGCTTATGTCCATCATACACAGGGACTTCTTCAAAGGCCTTCTTAAGAGGCAGATAAACTTTTCTCTTCCTTTTTAAAGCTTTTGAGGGATCAAGCTCGCCATATTCTTCTTTTTTAAATTTTGGCTTGGTTGTCTTCCCGATACTTGTGAGTCTCAGGTTGATCAACTCAATCGAAGTTCCCACTTCCTCTAAAGAGTATCCGTAAAGCCGATTGTGTTCTGGATGAAACTTCGAAGCTACAGATTCGATATTTCCTCTCTCCAGCTCATCCTTGGTCATCTCTATGTTTACTTCATGGTATTGTTTAACATATCTCATATCCAGAGAATAGATATGTTGAATAGAGCCCTCCGGAATGTTTTCTGATCTAAGAAGCTCGGTGGCTTCTTTTCTCATTTCATTAAACAGAGACCTGAATTTCTTCTTATCTAACTTGTTGAGAGAAGTAGAATAGGTTCGGATAAAGTTGTGTTTTAAATCAGACATCAACATTCCGGCTGCACAGAAAATAGACGATTCCTTAGGGATAACCATAACCGGAATCTCAAGCTCCAGGGCAATCATACAGGCATGAACCGGTCCTGCTCCACCAGCAACCACCAGGGGAAATTCTCTCGGATCGTGCCCGCGCTTGACACTCACTTCTCTCACTCCAGAAGCCATATTGACATTTATAACTCTGTACATCCCGGCTGCTGCCTCAACCACATCCATGCCTAAAGGATCAGCTATTTTTTCTTTTATGATCCTCTCTGCCCTTTCATAATTCAGTTGTATCTTTCCTCCGGCAAAGAAATCTTTATCCAGATAACCGAGCACGAGATCCGCGTCTGTACAGGTTGGAAGCTCTCCTCCCAAATCATAACAAGCAGGCCCTGGCTTTGAGCCGGCACTCTGAGGTCCCATCCGCAAAAGTCCACCCTCATCAACCCAACCTATACTTCCTCCTCCTGCTCCGATAGTCACTATTCCTAACATAGGAAGGGCTATTCTTAGCCGATTAATTTCTCCCTCGGTAGTAACCAGCGGTGTTTTGTCTTTAATAAGCGCGGCGTCGAAACTTGTTCCCCCCATATCGATTGTTAGACAATCATCATAACCCTGGACAGATGTGTATTCTATTCCAGCTACTGGTCCCGCTGCAGGACCTGAGAGGAGGGTTACGGCTGCCTTATCCATTGCAATCTGGGGTGATACGACACCTCCATTGGACTGCATGATGAGTAAGACACCTTTAAAACCGACATCTTTTAATTTCTTAATCAGACTTTTTATATAGCTCTTCAGTATAGGACCAACATATGAGTTTAAGACGGTTGTGGAGGTCCTCTCGTAAAATCTGATACTCGGAAAAAATGAAGATGAAACGGTCAAGTAGGGGCTTGATTTATCATGCCCGTCGCTGGATTCACCAGGCCCTTCACTTGGTTCATCAAATTCTCCGCCAGATTCACCAAGGTCAATACCAAATTCTTCCTTTATGATTTTCTCGGCCATGGATTCGTGGGTATCGTTAGCAAAAGAATTCATAAAACAGATAGCAATGGCTTCAATGCCTTCTTTTTTAAAAAGCTTGGCTGCGTTGAAAATATCTTCCTCTTTGAGGAGAGTTACAATGTCTCCCTTGTAATCAAGCCTCTCTTCAACAGGAAATCTCAAATGTCTTGGAACCAGCGGCTCCACGTTAGTGTATCTGTTGTTATACTGTTCTTCCCTTATTCCTCTCCTCATTTCCAAAGCATCTCTTAAACCTTTTGTGGTCAAAAGCCCTGTTTTAGCTCCTCTGCGAGTCAATACTGCATTTGTGGTGACAGTGGTTCCATGCACAATAGTTTCAACATTCTTGATGAATTCTTTTAATGAGATGTTTCTGGCTTTTGCCATTTCTGTGAGGCCCTCCATCAATCCTATTGATGGGTCATCAGGCGTGGATAAAGCCTTATAAATCTCAGAACTCCCATCCTTAGAAGTCAGCAGAAAATCTGTGAATGTCCCCCCGACATCTATTCCTATTTTGTATTCCATTATTATTTTTGTTTTATTATAGCCCGATTGGCTCTTTGAATTCGCCAAAGACCTCTTTGAAAACTCTGGTTATCTCACCTAAAGTGACATAGCTTTTCACGGCTTTCAAAATATGAGGCATCACATTCTCGTCCGTCTGAGCAGCCTTTTTCAATCCAAGCAAGGCATCTTTCACTTCATTTTCATTTCTTTGAGTTTTTATCTCTATAAGCTTTTTCTTCTGCTGTACGGCTACTTTAGGATTAAATTGATGAATCTCAACCTCAGCTTTTTCTTCTTCTATCGCATATTTATTCACGCCGATTTTCGTCGTCTCTCCAGATTGAATCTTTTTCTCCTGAATATAGGCCTGCCGGCTTACTTCTCCCTGTATATAGCCTGATTCTACAGCCTTAATCATGCCGCCCATCTCTTCTACTTTTTTCATATACTCCGCAATCTTTTTCTCCATCTCATATGTTAACCATTCAATATAATAGGAGCCAGCCAGAGGATCTACTGTATCCCGGAGTCCCATCTCATCTGCCAGAATCTGCATCGTCCTCAAGCTGATTAGCGCTGCCCTCTTTGAGGGAATCGTGTAGGCCTCATCATAGGAACAAAGAGCCATTGTTTGGGTTCCTGATAAAGCCGAGATCAAGGCATAATAGGCACCACGCACTATATTGTTTTCAGGCTGCTGGATTGTCAAACCACCGCCTCCTCCGCCAGCAATCATCCTTAAAGTCATTGAACGAGGATTCTTGGCCCCAAAACGTTCCTTTATGATTTTTGCCCAAAGTCTTCTTCCTGCTCTGAATTTTGCGACCTGCTCCCACAGGTTACCGTAGATGTCAAAGTTGAAGGCGATCCTTCCGGCAAAATCATCAATGTCAAGTCCCCTCTTAAGCACTTCCTGGATATACGAAATAGCAATCTCAAAAGCATAAGCCATCTCCTGGACTGGAGTGGCACCTGACTCTCTTATGTGATAGCCGCAGACACTGAAGGGGTTGAATTTGGGAACATTCTTAGAACAGAATTCGACCATATCGCCTATCAACCGGATCGAGGGCCCGACCGGGAAAATCCAGGTTCCTCGACCTATGTATTCTTTCAAAATATCATTCTGTATTGTGCCTCTTACATCATCCCAAGGTATATCCTGCTTCTCTGCCATTACAAGATACATAGCCAACATCACTGAGGCTACAGGATTGATGGTGAGGGAGGTGCTAATTCTATTGATAGGGATATCATCAAAGGCTTCTTCTAAATCTTTAAGAGTATCTATGGCCATTCCTACCCTACCTACCTCTTCTTCAGCAAACGGATCATCCGAATCCAAGCCCAGCTGTGTCGGCAAATCAAAAGCTACATTGAGTGCTGTCTG
>CAYTBG010000067.1:0-16621 GCA_964435925.1 uncultured Eubacteriales bacterium
GAGCCGAGAAAGAGCAGGTTTTGAAGTGAGAGATATTCAGTCCTCTCACTATGGCCGGATCTGTCCCATTGAAACACCAGAGGGACCCAATATTGGTCTGATTTCTTCTTTGAGTTGTTATGCTCGGGTGAATGATTTTGGTTTTGTCGAAACTCCTTACCGAAAAGTCAAAAACGGGAGGATAATAGACTATGTGAAAATTCTTCATCCTGGAGTGAGTTCTCATAAAGTCGGAGAAATTGTCGAGAAAGACAAGCTTCTAAGAAATATTGGAAAAACAAAAGATGGAAAAAGAAAGCAATTACCTGTAGTAGAGCCCTGTTGTTTTTATTTGACAGCCTGGGAAGAGGAGCAATACAACATCGCACAAGCCAACGCTCCGGTTGATGAGAAAGGAAATTTTATCGATGAAAATATAAGTGCAAGACAAGCAGGTAATTTTAAACTTATACCAAGTAAACAAATAGACTATATGGATGTTTCTCCTAAGCAGCTAGTTTCCCTTTCTACTTCTCTGATTCCCTTTTTAGAACATGATGATGCTAACCGTGCTCTTATGGGATCAAACATGCAGAGACAGGCTGTTCCTCTCCTTAGGCCAGAGGCGCCTTTTGTTGGCACGGGGATGGAACATCTTGTAGCTAAGGGATCAAAAGATGTCATCATCTGTAAGCGGACGGGAGTTGTTGAGTTTGTTGATGCGGAAAGGATTTTGGTTCGTGTAGATGAAAAGGAAGAAGCTAAGGAATACGACTTGGGAACAGACCTTTATCTCCTAATAAAATTTTTAAGAACAAACCAGAATACCTGCGTTAATCATCGACCTGTTATCAGAAAAGGAGATAGAGTCATTAAAGGTCAAATCCTTGCGGATAGTTCCTGTACAGATATGGGCGAATTAGCCCTTGGTCGCAATGTTTTATGCGCGTTTATGCCTTGGAGAGGCTATAACTTTGAAGATGCCATCATTGTCAGTGAGAAATTAATTAAAGAAGATATCTTCACTTCTGTTCATATTGTCGAGGAGACAATAGAAGCCCGGGATACGAAATTGGGTCCAGAAGAAATAACTCGTGATATTCCAAATGTTCCCGAAGAGCTTCTTAGTAATTTAAATGAAAATGGAATAGTGAGGACAGGAGCTCTCGTAAAATCTGGAGATATATTAGTCGGGAAAGTTGCGCCTAAAGGAGAAACCCAGTTATCTCCCGAAGAAAAGCTTCTTAAAGCAATATTTGGAGAGAAAGCTCTAGATGTCAAAGATGCTTCGCTTTATTGTTCCCCAGGGATAGAAGGCACAGTCATCGATGTGAGGATTTTTTCTCGACGGGGCACTGAGAAAGGAGTTCGGGCTAAAGCGATCGAAAAAGAAGAAGTGGCCAAAATGAGGAGAAACTCAGATGATGAAATAAGTATTCTCGAAGGAGAAAGATTAAGGAAGATAAAGGCTGTCATCAAGGGAGAAAAGATTGAGAAGGATCTGGCGGTTGGGGACTTTGTCTTAAAAAAGGGAGAGAAATTAGACGAAAAAATATTGAATAAACTGGAACCCGAGGTCATTTCTAAATTGAAACTCACAGGGAATCCAAACCGAGATAAAAAAATAAGGGATATTGAAAAAAAGGTTAAGCGCCAGATTGAAGCTCTCAGATCCATATTTAAAGAAAAAGTTGATAGCCTCAAAAAGGGCGATGAGTTAGCTCCGGGAGTGATTCAAGCTATTAAAGTCTATGTAGCAATGAAAAGAAAGCTTTCTGTTGGGGATAAAGTTTCCGGTCGCCACGGAAACAAAGGGATCATTGCCAAAATAGTACCTGAAGAAGATATGCCTCGCCTGCCCGATGGAACTCCGGTAGAAATTGTCTTAAATCCCCTGGGAGTGCCATCGAGAATGAATGTTGGACAGATATTAGAAGCTCATCTGGGTTGGGCCGCTAAAGAGCTTGGCCTTTGGATTTCCACACCGGTATTTGATGGAATTTCAGAGCAGGAAATAAAAAGCCTTCTCGAAAAAGCATCTCTGCCCAAATCAGGAAAGGCTCCCCTTTATGATGGTATAACAGGTGAATTGTTAGACAATGAGGTAACCATAGGTTACATCTACATCATGAAGCTCTATCATCTTGTTGACGACAAAATTCATGCCCGATCCACTGGCCCATATTCTCTGATTACCCAACAGCCTTTAGGAGGTAAAGCTCAATTCGGCGGGCAGCGTTTTGGAGAGATGGAAGTGTGGGCTTTGGAAGCTTATGGGGCGGCTTTCACACTTCAGGAACTTTTAACAGCTAAGTCAGATGATGTGGAAGGAAGAGCCAAGATATACGAAGCTATAGTCAAAGGAGATCTGGACTTTACTCCAGGGCTTCCTGAATCGGTGAACGTTCTCATTCGAGAGCTGCAGAGCCTCTGTCTAAATGTGGAATTGGAGAAAGAAGAGGGAAAAGAAGAGGTGTTGCCCTGGGGAATAGACGTTCCCCAAATCCTAAAAGGAGATGAATAATGGATGCCAGGCAGTCTATTGGAGGAAAACCCAGAGTCGATTTTGACCGAGTCAGAATCAGTATCGCCTCTCCCGAAAAAATAAAAAGCTGGTCGTGGGGAGAGGTGACCAAGCCTGAGACAATCAATTACAGGACGTTCAAGCCAGAGAAGGACGGACTTTTTTGTGCAAAGATTTTTGGCCCTATAAATGATTACGAATGCCTCTGCGGAAAATACAAGAGGATGAAATACAGAGGTATTATTTGCGAGAGATGCGGAGTGGAGGTCACCAAATCAAAAGTTCGTCGAGAGCGCATGGGCAATATTCAATTGGCTTCTCCAGTGGCCCATATCTGGTTTTTCAAAGGGACACCATCCCGAATCGGTCTTGTGTTAGACCTTTCCATTAAAGATTTAGAGAAGGTCCTTTACTTTGAATCCCATATTGTGATTGATCCAGGAGACACTCCCCTCAAAGAAAAGCAACTTCTTACTGAAGAGGAATATAAAGAAGCCAAGGAGAAATACGGAGATGACTTCAAGGTTTCCCTTGGAGCTGAAGCTGTTAAAGAGCTTCTTAATAGAATAAATATCAACAAAGAAGCCGAGCAATTAAGGGAGCTTATGAAAAAAGATGCTTCCCAACAGCGAAAGCTTCGATATGCAAAAAGATTAAGAGTTTTTAAGGCTCTCAAAATGTCAGGTAACCGTCCTGAATGGATGATTCTGGATATCATTCCTGTCATCCCTCCTGATCTGAGGCCTTTAGTCCGGCTGGATGGGGGGCGTTTTGCCACCTCTGATTTGAATGACCTTTACAGAAGGGTCATAAATCGAAACAACCGGTTGAAAAAACTGATCGAACTAAAAGCACCAGAACTTATCATTCGGAACGAAAAGAGAATGCTTCAAGAGGCTGTTGATGCACTCTTTGATAATGGAAAGAGAGGCAGAGTCCATCTTGGAGCCAATCGGAGGCCCCTAAAATCTTTAAGCGAAGCCCTGAGAGGAAAGCAGGGAAGATTTCGCCAGAACCTTCTTGGGAAGCGAGTCGATTATTCGGGAAGATCTGTTATCGTTGTTGGGCCAGAACTCAAGTTGAATCAGTGTGGATTGCCCAAAAAGATGGCGCTGGAATTATTTAAACCTTTCATTTTTCATAAGTTAGAGAAAGAAGGATTGGTTCCAAGCGTAAAGGTTGCTAGAGAATGGCATGAGCAAGAAAAGCCTGAGGTATGGGACTATCTGGAAGAGGTAGTTAAAGAGCATCCTATTCTGTTGAATCGAGCACCCACTCTTCATCGCTTGGGAATCCAGGCGTTTGAACCAATTTTAATCGAAGGAAAAGCTATCCAGATTCATCCTTTAGTCTGTGCTGCATTTAATGCTGATTTTGATGGAGATCAGATGGCTGTTCACATCCCTCTTTCCGTTGAGGCCCAGATTGAGGCTCAAACATTGATGCTTTCCACACAAAATATTCTCTCTCCAGCTCACGGTAGACCTCTTGCCATCCCTAGTCAGGATATGGTTTTAGGCTGTTATTATCTGACCTTAGAAAAAAAGGAAGTGAAGGGAGAAGGACGTATTTTCGCTTCTGAAGATGATGTTTTATTAGCCCTTGAAAATAAAAACGTTAACCTTCATGCACGAATAAAGTTGCGCTTTAGTGGCTCCTTCATGAATTTATCAACTTATTATGATGATCAGGCAGTTATGGTTTGTCCTATCACTGAAATGCGTAATGAACTTATCGAGACAACTCCTGGAAGGATAATATTCAACAGTATTCTTCCCAGGGAAATCCCTTTTATTAACGGCATGCTAAAAAAGAAAGGGCTGGAGAGCTTAATTTTTTACGCCTATTTGAAGGAGGGCCTTGAACCTGCCGTTGATATGTTGGACAAGATTAAGGAATTAGGTTTTAATCATGCGACATTTGCAGGCTTTTCTCTGGGGATAGATGATTTTATCATTCCACGAGAAAAACCTGAATTAGTAGAAAAAGCAGAGAAGGAAGTCCAAAAGATCGAGAATCTGTATCGAGAAGGCACAATTTCAGCTGGAGAAAGGTTTAATCGGGCCGTAGAAATATGGGGCGGTGTTACGGACAAAGTATCCAATGCGATGATTGAGAAAATGCGAAAGGTAAGCTTTGAAGGGAAGGATTTGAATTCTCTGTTTGTCATGGCTGATTCTGGGTCAAGGGGAAACAAACAACAGATTCGACAGCTCGCTGGGATGAGAGGTTTGATGAGTAAACCCTCAGGTGAGATTATCGAAACTCCGATTGTTTCAAATTTGCGAGAGGGGCTGAACGTTCTGCAGTATTTTATCTCTACTCATGGAGCGCGTAAGGGTTTGGCTGATACAGCTTTGAAGACTGCGAATTCTGGTTATCTAACCCGAAAACTGGTGGATGTTTCCCAGGAAGTTATTATTGATGAGCATGATTGCGGCACTCTGAAAGGGATAAATGTCGCCGCCATTGTCGAGAATGGAGAACTTATTGAGCCTTTTGTGGATAGAATCGTTGGCAGAATCTCTTTAGAGAGAGTTCTGCATCCTGATACAAATGAGAAAATTGTAGATATGAATGAAGAGATTACCGAGGAGATTGCGCAGAAGTTTCAGGAGCTGGGTATTGAAAAAGTGAAAATCCGCTCTCTCCTGACCTGTGAATCTAAGAAAGGAGTGTGCAGGCTTTGCTATGGTCGCAACATGTCAACCGGTTCACTTGTTGAGCTCGGAGAGGCAGCAGGGATTATTGCTGCTCAATCTATCGGAGAGCCAGGCACCCAGCTGACAATGAGAACATTTCATATTGGTGGAATTGCGATGAGAGGGGCGGAGAGGTCCAAACTTGAAGCAAAAAATGATGGGATTATCAGATTTAACAACCTTAAATCCGTAATTAATAAGGAAGAGTCTTTAGTCGTTGTAAACAGAAACGCAAACATAGCCATCCTTGACCATCGGGGAAGAGAGATTGAGCATTATCAGGTTCCCTACGGTGCTAGGATATTAGTTAATGATGGAGAAGAGGTGAAGGCCCGGCAAGAGTTTGCTGAGTGGGACCCGTTTAACACGTTCATCCTGACTGAGGACACAGGAGTTGTGCGCTTCCATGATGTAGCTCTTGGAGTTACCATGGAAGAGATACAGGATGAGTTTACAGGGTTGGTCAGCCGGGTTATTACTGAGCCGAAAGATGAAAAAATGCAGCCTCGGATCGAAATCATTGCTGCCAGAAAGAGAGATGAAAAAAATAGACCTGTAGTGCTTAAAAAATACTTCCTTCCTTCTGGAGCAAATCTGGAGGTTAAGGACGAGGATAAAATATATGCGGGAGAGGTTCTGGCAAAGATACCGCGAGAAGTAGCTCGAACCAAGGATATTACTGGAGGTTTGCCTCGAGCAGAGGAGCTTTTTGAAGCCCGGAAGCCTAAGCACCCTGCAGTTATTTCCGAAATAGATGGAATTGTGGAATATCGGGGTCTTGTTAGAGGCCAAAGGAAACTGATCGTTAAGAATGAGCGAGTTGGAGAAAAGGAATACTTCATTCCAAAGGGAGCTCATTTGAGCGGGGGTGAGGGAGAAAAGATTAAAGCAGGAACTCCCTTGATGGATGGTTCTGTGAATCCGCATGATATCTTGAAAGTCCTTGGAGAAAAGGAATTGGCGGAATATCTTGTGCGAGAGATTCAGGCAGTTTACAGGCTCCAAGGAGTGTCCATCAATGATAAGCATATTGAAATCATCATCCGTCAGATGCTGCGGTGGGTAAAGGTTGAGGAATTCGGAGATACAGAGTTTTTAGTCGACGAGCAAGTAGATAAATTTATTTTTCAGGAAGAGAACGAAAAAGTCACTAAAAAGGGCAAAAAGCCAGCAAAAGCAAGGCCTCTCCTTCTGGGAATTACCAAAAGTGCATTGAGCACAGAAAGTTTCATATCCGCTGCTTCCTTTCAAGAGACAACTCGAGTGCTCACAGAGGCAAGCCTTTATGGTAAAGTGGACCATCTGAGGCGATTAAAAGAGAATATAATAATGGGAAGGCTTATCCCAGCTGGAACAGGTTATAAATTTTATCGAAATGTGGAATTGAAGGCGGGAAAAGAAGAGGAAGTTGAGAAAGAAATAGACCTTCAAATTCAGAGTAAGATTTTGACGTAACTGTCTCAAAAACCTTGACATAGCAACCTGTTTCTGCTATTATCGCCAAGTTCGTTCTGAGGGATTTTTTTCTTTAGAATGAGCAAAATTAACTCATTATAGAGGAGCAAGTTTATTGCCAACTGCTAATCAATTGATAAGAAAAGGCAGGACGCCAAAAAAATATAAAAGTAAATCTCCAGCTTTAGAGAGGTGTCCTCAAAAGAGAGGTGTGTGTACTCGAGTTTTTACCACAACGCCAAAAAAGCCTAATTCAGCTATGAGAAAAGTGGCTCGAATTAGACTAACCAATAATATAGAGGTAACAGGTTATATTCCAGGAATAGGCCATAATCTTCAAGAACATTCTATCGTTATCATACGAGGAGGACGAGTTAAAGATTTACCTGGAGTCCGCTATCATGTGATTCGTGGACCTCTGGATTGTGAAGGAGTGGAGGACCGGATGAAAGGAAGGTCCAAATACGGAAGTAAAAGGCCTAAAGAAAAGAAGGTTTCTTAATAAAGGAGTCAGGCATGCCCCGAAGAGGTACGGTAAAGAAGAGAAAACCTCAGCCAGACCATTTTTATAACAGTACTATTATCTCCATATTCGTGAATAATATACTAAAGAAAGGAAAAAAGAATACAGCTCAAAAAATAGTATATACAGCCATGGAGAGAGTAAAGCAGAAGGCCAAGGAAGATCCCCTTAAAATGTTCGAGAAAGCTGTGGAGAATGTGAGGCCCATGCTTGAGACAAAGTCCAGAAGAGTAGGAGGAGCGACTTATCAAGTTCCGATAGAAGTGGCTTCAAACCGATCCACCTCTCTGGCGGTAAGATGGTTGATCAGGTATGCACGAGGTAGGGCGGGGAAGAGCATGGAAGAAAAGCTTTCAGCTGAAATCATGGATGCCGTGAACAATCGGGGTGGAGCCGTTAAGAAAAAAGAAGATATCCATAAAATGGCTGAATCAAACAGAGCTTTTGCTCATTATAGATGGTAGTCTCCAATATAAAAAAAGAGAATTTACCTAAAATTAAAATGGAGTGTAGAGTTGACACAAAGGTATCCACTCAAAAAGGTCAGGAACATTGGGATCATGGCCCATATAGATGCGGGGAAGACTACTACAACAGAGCGTATCCTTTTCTTTACAGGCATTACTTACAAAATGGGAGAGGTTGATGAGGGCACGGCTGTTATGGATTGGATGGCTCTTGAGCAGGAACGTGGAATAACTATCACTTCAGCTGCCACTACCTGTTATTGGGAAAATCACCGAATCAACATAATTGATACCCCTGGACATGTTGATTTTACGGCCGAAGTCGAGCGTTCACTAAGGGTTCTCGACGGCGCGATTGTCATCCTTTGCGGAGTGGGAGGAGTAGAACCTCAATCAGAGACGGTGTGGCGTCAAGCTGATAGATACAAGGTGCCTCGGCTTGTTTACATTAACAAGATGGACAGAGTTGGTGCTGATCCTGAAAAAGCTGTAGAGCAAATGAGGACCAGGATCGCCGCTAATCCCTTAGTCATTCAGATTCCCTTAGGAAGAGAAGAAAAATTCAGAGGAGTAATTGACATTGTCGAGATGAAAGAAATAGACTGGGGGGATGATTTATTGGGAACAAAATTTGAGGTGAAGAACATTTCAGATGAATATAAAGATGAGGCCCAAGAAAAAAGGAATGGAATGATAGAGCAGCTTAGTGAAATGGATGATACCCTGATGGAAAAATATTTGGATGGCTCCGAGATACCGCCCGAAAAGATAAAGCAAGTTATCAGAAAGGCGACAAATTCTCTCCAGTTTGTTCCTGTCATCTTTGGAGCTTCGTTCAAGAATAAAGGCATTCACCCCTTATTGGATGCTGTTATTGATTACTTGCCTTCGCCCCTGGATATTCCTCCTATCCAGGGCCATCATCCTCGTACTGATAATGTTGAAACAAGAAAAGCCTCAGATGACGAGCCTTTTTCAGCTTTAGTGTTTAAAATAGCGAATGATCCTCATATCGGCTCTCTTTCTTTTATTAGAGTGTATTCAGGTAAGACAAAGGTAGGTTCTTCCGTATATAATGCGACAAAGGGGGAAGAGGAGCGAATCGCACGCATTTTAGAAATGCACTCTAATAAAAGAAAGGATATAAAAGAAGTTTATACAGGGGACATAGTTGCCTTGGGCTCTATGAAAAATTTTTCCACCGGGGATAGCCTTTGTTTAAGGAATCATCCCCTTATCCTTGAGCAGATAAAATTTCCGGAGCCGGTTATATCAGCTTATATAGAGCCAAAATCAAAAAGAGAACATTCCAAATTAGCTGAATCCCTGGCGAAGCTCAAAAAAGAGGATCCCACATTCAAGATCAAGCAGGATTCCATGACTGGACAAACTCTTGTTTACGGAATGGGGGAGCTCCATTTGGAAGTCCTGATGGACCGGATGGAGAGAGAGTTTGGAGTGAGCGCGAATTTGGGAAGACCTCAAGTTGCCTATAAAGAGACGATTACAGCTCTTTCTGAAGGAGAGGGTAAGTATGTGCGGCAGACAGGTGGAAGAGGGCAGTATGGACACTGCAAGATTATAGTTGAGCCATTAAGAAGAGGAGTAGGATTCAAATTCGTTGATGATACGAAAAGTGGTGTTATTCCCAAGGAATTCATTCTTTCTGTAATAAAAGGCATCAAGGAAGCCATGGAAACCGGGGTTATAGCTAGTCTTCCGGTTACCGATGTTAAAGTCACGATAATCGATGGTTCTTATCATGAAGTTGATTCTTCATCCATTGCTTTCAAAATTGCTGGTTCTCTAGCTTTTAAAGATGCTATGTCTAAAGCGAATCCTGTTCTTCTTGAACCCATCATGAACTTGGAAGTTGTTGCTCCAGATGAATACCTGGGAGATATAGTTGGAGGCATCAATGCGCGGCGAGGCAAAATAGAGGAAATGGAGATGAGAAAGGGTTCAAGAGTGCTGAAGGCTCTTGTTCCCCTTGAAGAGATGTTTGGATATGCGACAACTCTTAGAACCTTGACTCAGGGAAGAGGAGTGTTTTCCATGGAGTTTTTTCGATATGATACGATTCCTTCCCCGATTATGGAGGAAATAATCGCCAGGATTGAAGGAAGAATTCCAGCTCATAGGTGAAATATTAAATAAATAATAAGAGAAAAATGAACAAAAAATATTATAAAATGCTTGAAAAAGATATTAGGCTGATAAAACCAAAGAATAGGAGGTAAAGGGAATGGCGAAGGCAAAGTTTGAGAGGACGAAGCCTCATTTAAACATAGGGACGATAGGGCATGTAGATCATGGCAAGACGACCTTGACGTCGGCGATAACGAAGATACTACACAAGGAGATGGAGGGGAAGGTAGAGTATATAGAGTTTGATAAGATAGACAATGCGCCTGAGGAGAAGGAGAGGGGATTAACGATACAGATAGCGCATATAGAGTATGAGACGAAGAACCGGCATTATGCGCACATAGATTGTCCTGGTCATGCGGATTACATAAAGAACATGGTGACTGGGGCGGCGCAGATGGATGGGGCGATATTGGTAGTTGCAGCCGATGATGGGCCGATGCCGCAGACGCGTGAGCACATATTGTTGGCGCGTCAGGTTAATGTGCCTGCGGTAGTAGTGTTTATGAACAAGGTAGATTTGGTGGATGATGCGGAGATACTGGATTTGGTTGAGTTAGAGGTGAGGGAGTTATTGACGAAGTACGAGTTTCCTGGGGATAAGATACCGATTGTACGGGGTAGTGCGTTGAAGTCGATGGAGTCGGATGGAGATCCGGCGGCTGAAGTAAACAAGCCTATAATAGAGTTATTGGAGGCAGTGGATAGTAACATACCGGAGCCGGAGAGGTTAGTGGACAAGCCGTTTTTGATGCCGATGGAGGACATATTTACGATAAGCGGGCGAGGGACGGTAGTGACAGGAAGAGTTGAGCGAGGGATGGTGAAGGTAGGAGAGGAGATAGAGATAGTAGGATTTGGAGAGACGCGTAAGCGGGTAGTGACAGGTGTAGAGATGTTTCGCAAGATACTGGATGAGGGGCAGGCAGGAGACAATGTAGGAGTGTTATTGAGAGGTACGGACAAGGATGAGGTAGAGCGAGGGATGGTGTTGGCAGCGCCTGGATCGATAACACCGCATCATAAGTTTAAGGCTGAGATATACGCGTTGAAGAAGGAGGAAGGAGGGCGGCACACGCCGTTTTTCACAGGGTACAGGCCGCAGTTTTATTTTCGGACGACAGATGTGACGGGTTCGGTGAAGTTACCTGGAGGAGTAGAGATGGTGATGCCAGGTGACAATGTGAATTTGGAGATAGAATTGATAGCGGATGTGGCGATGGAGAAGGGATTGAGGTTTGCGATAAGAGAGGGAAGCCGGACAGTAGGAGCAGGCTCGGTTAGTGATGTCTTAGAGTAGTATGTAGGGACTTGATTCATCAAACCCGCACTTTTGATTAGTTGTAGGGACTTGATTCATCAAACGCGCACTTATGATAAATGAATAATATTTATATAAAAAAAAGGAGTTATTGTTTGTAGGGGTTTGATTCATCAAACCCATATTTGAAATATGCTAGAAAAGCAGGAATGCAATGAGAGAAATTGTATCGTTACAGTGTTCTGAATGCAAACGGAGGAATTACACAACTACTCGGAATAAAAAGATACAAAAGGAAAAGATTGAGCGGAAAAAATATTGTAAGTTCTGCCAAAAACACGTTCTACATAAGGAAATAAGATAACTGTAGAGAATAAGGAGCAAGAAAAAAGTAACTTACATTATTGAAGCAGAATCGGTGAGGTGAATGGATCTTAAAGGAGGCATTAAAGAGAGAGGTGAGTAGCTCAACTGGTTAGAGCGTCGGTCTCCAAAACCGAAGGTTGCGGGTTCGAGTCCTGCCTCACCTGCCCATAATAATACAAGCTGTAATTTAAAGGAAAATATCGAAACATTACAAAAGTGTCATCTGTCTGTTTCAATGACAAAGATTAGAGAATGAATAAAAAAGCAAAATGGTATAGACGCATTTTCTCTTTTTTGAGAGAAGTCAGGGCCGAGTTAAAAAAAGTGACATGGCCTTCTAGAAATGAGGTTTACAGCACAACTATCGTCGTTATTCTTACTACTGTTTTCTTTGGATTATATCTTTATTTTATGGACCTTATTTTTTCTTGGGTTCTTAATCAAGTAAGAGGATTATTTGTCTAGATTGAGTGAGAAAATGAGCAAAGATTGGTATGTCGTTCATACTTATTCTGGATTTGAAAAATATGTGGCTGAGTCTATTCGCCAGAGGTGTATTGAGCTGAATATAGAGGATCAGATTGGCCAGATCATTATCCCCACAGAGGGCGTTGTTGAAATCAAAGGAGGAAAGAAAGTCGTTTCCACAAAAAGGTCTTATCCTGGTTATATCTTGATCGAAATGTCGATGACAGATGAAAACTGGCATATAATTCGCGAGACGCCAAAAGTGACTGGTTTTGTAGGATCAGGGAAAAGCCCTTCGCCTTTAAATAAGGAAGAAGTCAGCCAGATAGTGGAACATATGGAGACAACCTCTGAAAAACCGAAACCAAAGCATTCTTTCGAAAAAGGAGAGGCTGTCCGGATCATTGATGGACCTTTTTTCAATTTTAACGGCATAGTTGAAGAAGTAAATAATGAAAGAAACACTCTAAAAGTATTGGTTACAATTTTCGGTCGATCTACTCCAGTAGAGCTAGAATTCTTACAAGTGGAGAAAATTTAGGAGGAAGCATGTCAAAAGAGGTCGTAGCGATAATTAAGCTGCAGATAGAAGCAGGCCAGGCAAGCCCTGCTCCGCCTGTGGGTCCAGCACTTGGTCAACATAACGTAAACATCATGGACTTTGTCCGCCAATTCAATGAAAAAACTAACAAGATGGAAGAAGGAACGGTTATTCCTGTAATTATAAGCGTTTTTAAGAATAGAAGTTTCAATTTCATCATGAAAACCCCTCCAGCTTCCTATCTTTTGAAGAGAGCAGCTGGGATAGCAAAAGGATCTGGAGAACCAAACAAAGAAAAGGTTGGTAAAGTTACTGAAAAACAGATTGAGGAGATAGCAAAGATAAAGATGCCTGATTTGAATGCTTACAGCTTAGATGCCGCAAAAAAAATTATCGAAGGCACAGCAAAAAACATGGGATTGGAGATTATTAGTGGCTAAAAGAGGAAAAAAATATATTAAAGCTAGGGAATTAAAAGAAAAAGAAGAATACTCCCTGGAAGAAGCCGTAAGTCTTATTAAGAAACTCAGTTTTGTCAAGTTTGATGAATCTGTGGACCTCTCCCTTCGTTTGGGAGTTGATCCAAAGCATTCTGATCAGATGGTGAGAGGAACAGTTACCCTTCCCCACGGCACAGGGAAAACGAAGAAGATATGCGTGATTGGCTCTGGAGAAAAAATTAAAGAAGCTGAGGAAGCAGGAGCTGAGTATGCCGGAGGGGAAGAAATCATTGAAAAGATATCTAAAGGATGGATTGACTTTGATGCTGTTATTGCTACACCGGATGTGATGAGGAATGTCGGAAAGTTGGGCCGTGTTCTAGGGACAAAAGGACTCATGCCCAACCCAAAATCTGGAACCGTGACTTTTGATATCAAGAGGGCTGTTGAAGAAATCAAAACTGGTCGGGTGGAATTCAGAGTGGATAAGACTGCCATTATTCATTCCCCAGTGGGTAAGGTATCTTTCTCTGATTCGAAGCTCGTGGATAATATCAAATCTTTTATCCAGGCTGTTGTTCAGGCAAAACCGCCTGCTGCAAAAGGAAAATATGTAAGAAGCATTCATGTTTCGTCAACCATGGGTCCATCAATCAGGCTTTCAGAGGGAGTTTTAGAGTTATAGGAGAGATAAGGTGAATAGGGAGGATAAAGAAAAACAAGTCAAAGAGTTGAGTGATTCTTTCGAAAAGCACGACTCTTTTTATTTGGTCGATTTTATAAAAATGTCTGTTGCCCAGGCTGTTGAGCTGAGAAGGATTTTTCGAGATAACTCCTACTCCTTTAGGGTTGTCAAAAACCGTCTTGCCCTGAGAGCTTTAAAAGAAGACTTTCCTGAAGATTTAAAAACATTCTTCCAGGGCTCCACAGGTATTGCTTTTGCTTCTCAAAATCCTGTGGGTTTAGCTCGCCTAATTAAGGATTTTTCAGACCGAAACAAGGTTTTGTCTGTAAAGGCAGGCGTGCTGGAAGGACAATTTCTCTCTTCTGAGAGATTCACTGAAGTTGCAGCTCTGAGGTCCCGGGAGGATTTAATAGCCAAAGTTGGCAACTTAATGGCATTACCATTAATAAAGTTATTATGGACTTGGCAGGCCCCATTAAATAGTCTAGGCAGGTTGTTGAGTCAATTAAAAACAAAAAAATAAGGTTGGAGGTAAAAATGCCTAAAGCACAAACAAAAGAAGCTAGTGAGACGACAAAGGGAAAACAAGAGAAGAAAAAATTAACAAAGGAGCAGTTTTTCGGCCACTTGGATAACTTAACGGTTTTGGAACTCGCTGATTATATCAAAGAATTTGAAGAAAGGTATGGAGTGAGCGCAATAGCAGCTGCCGGACCTATGGCAGCTCCAGGTGGAGGCACTCCTCAAGGAGAGGCTAAGGCTGAAGAAGAGAAAACAGAATTTACTGTAATCTTAAAGAGCGTGGGTGACAGAAAGATTAATGTCATTAAAACTGTAAGAGAAGTGACGAGTCTTGGATTGAAAGAAGCCAAAGATTTAGTTGATAACGCTCCCAAGCCTGTGAAAGAGGGCGTTTCCAAAGAAGAGGCTGAAGAGATAAAAGCGAAATTTGAAGCAGAGGGAGCAGGGATAGAATTACAGTAAACTAAAATTATGAACTTAATTAAAATCATAGGCATTGTCCTAAAGGTGTATTTCTTATTGTCATTGCGAACCCTGCAGGGGCGTAGCAATCCTCCGTTGCGAGTGAAATGAAGCAATCTCATAAAAGATTGAGATTGCCGCGCTCCTCGTGGTCGCTGTGAGTGACACAGGGTCGAGAAACCTTGGGGCAATCCCAAATAGTAAAACATATCTTTTGAAAACTTTTCTAAGAGAAGGAACATGAGTAAAGAATTAGAAAACATTTATCGTGAAAGAATCGATTTCTCGAAGCTTAAAACGGCCTTTCCTATACCCGATCTGCTGGCTATCCAGAAACTATCCTATGCAGAATTTCTTCAGATGGAGTTATTGCCTGAAGAGAGAAAAGACAGTGGATTGCAAGCTGCTTTTAAGGATTCCTTTCCTGTTTCTGACTTTAAAGAGACGACTCAATTGGATTTTATCAGCTATTCGATCGGCGACTGGGAATGTAAATGTGGCCGTCTGAAAGGAGTCGAAAACTCTAGAAGTCGATGCAACGGGTGCGGAACTCTTCTCCCTGCAGATGCAGAACTCACTGAAAAGGAGATTTGTCCTTATTGCGGCTCAATGAAGAAAATAGAAATTCAGCTCTGCGATCACTGTGGAGATAAGGTTGGCCTGAAAATGAAATACAGGCCTACGGAATGTCTCCAGAAGGGTTATACCTATGCTGTTCCACTCAGGCTGAAAGTAAGATTAATCTCCTGGGATAAAGACCCTGAGACTAAAACAAAAAGGTTGAAGCATATCAAAGAACAGGAAGTCTATTTTGGTGAGATTCCTTTGATGACGGAAAAGGGAACGTTTATTTTTAACGGCATAGAAAGAGTTGTTGTTAGTCAGCTCCAGAGATCTCCTGGAGTTTTTTTCAGGCAGGGAGAGGGAAAAGGCTTTTATGTTGGGAAGATCATTCCTTACAGAGGAGCATGGGTTGAGTTCGAGTATGACAGCAAAAATTTCTTGTATGTCCGCTTGGATCGAAAAAAGAAGTTCTTAGTATCAGTTTTTTTGAGAGCTTTGGGATTTGGATCAGATGAAGCAATTCTGCGTCTTTTTTATGAGACTTATAAAATCTTTCCAGAAGGAGGCAAACTCTATTGGGAGCTTAACGAGAATCTCGTTGGTAAGATAGTTGGAGAAAACATTGTTGATCCAAAGTCTAAGAAAGCGCTGATTCAGAGCAAAGGAAAGATCAGCAAAGAGCAGTACGAAAAGTTAAAGGAACGTAAAATCAAGAAAATTGCCTTGCTCGAAAAAGAATTTAAAGGAGCGTTTTTGCTTTCATCTACAAATGATTTGGTAAAGGCTAAGGAAGAAATCGTTGAGGATCAACTGGAGGAGCTAAAAAGTTTCAAAGAGCCTTTTGAAATATTTTTCCCAGAAAAGGATAAATTCGACGAAATCATTGTTAACACATTGAAAAAGGATTCAAACAAAGATACAAATCAGGCCCTAGCTGAGATCTACAGAAAGCTCAGACCTGGCGAACCTCACACGATGGAAAGCGCTCACAATTTGTTCACAAATTTGTTCTTTAACGACAAGAGGTACAATTTCTCTCGGATCGGCCGTCTGAAAATGAATATCAAATTATCTATGGATCGTTCCTTAGAAGAAAAAACTTTGTCTCCCTTAGATTTTGTTGAGGTGATCAAATATCTGCTTCGTCTCCGTAGCGGGGAAGGGAGTTTGGATGATATTGATCATTTAGGAAATCGCCGTGTTCGTTCGGTAGGAGAGCTCGTAGAGAATGCTTTTCGCATCGGGTTGACTCGTATGGAAAGGACCATAAAAGAGAAGATGACCGTGGCTTCAGATTTGCCCTCAGCTATGCCTCAAGATCTTATCAATTCGAAGCCTGTCATTGCTGCTTTGAAAGAATTTTATGGAAGTTCACAGCTTTCTCAATTCATGGATCAGATAAATAGTCTAGCAGAAGTCACCCATAAGAGACGATTGAGTGCTTTGGGGCCAGGAGGATTGAGCCGAGAAAGAGCAGGTTTTGAAGTGAGAGATATTCAGTCCTCTCACTATGG
>CAYTBG010000068.1:0-16564 GCA_964435925.1 uncultured Eubacteriales bacterium
TCTGGAAAACACCTTATGGACACTCAGCCACTGTTTTCTTTCCTTCTCCAGCTCTTTTTTTCCCAGTTCAGTTAGCCTGTAGTATTTTCGTCGTCGTCCATTATCGGATATTTTCCATTGGGATTGGATGAAGTTTTCTTTTTCCATTCGATGAAGGACAGGGTAGAGCATCCCTTCGGACCATTCCAGGGTCCCCCCGGAAATTTGAATGATGTTTTGGATAATCTGATAGCCGTAGATTTCTCCGCTGGCTAGAATGGATAAGATCATAGGTTTTGTTGAAGCAGCCATTAAGTTTTTCGATACCATTTTTAACCTCGCATACCTAATATCCTTAGGTATTATACCTAGAATACTTAGGTACATCAATAGCTAATTTTATTTTTCTTTTTAAGCTTTTTCGCTCGGACAATGCAGCAATGACGCGCAATATTACATTTGGCGACGTTGAAACAAACGATAATTTTAAGTAGGATATATTGAGAATATTGCATAACTTATTCCATGAAGACTTTTCAATAGGAGGCGAACATGAAAAAGACATTTATTTC
Source organism: uncultured Eubacteriales bacterium (assembly GCA_964435925.1). Classification (GTDB taxonomy): domain Bacteria; phylum Acidobacteriota; class Aminicenantia; order Aminicenantales; family Aminicenantaceae; genus SOIV01. The sequence continues at coordinate 552 of CAYTBG010000068.1, forward strand.
TGTACAAATTTTTATTTTCCTTTTAATTTTAATATGCACCCCTGCTGCATTCTCCGAGGAGAAAGCTAAGCCCGATTTCTCAGAAGCCATCCGGCTGATCGATACCTGGCTTGAGGCCCAGCGCGATTATGACAATCTGCCCGGCATGTCGGTCGCCATAGTCACGGACCAGGAAATACTCTGGAGCAAAGCCTACGGGATGGCAGATCTCGAAAAAAGAGTTCCTTCATCTCCCGGCACAATCTACAGTATCTGCTCGATCTCCAAACTGTTCACTTCTGTGGCAGTAATGCAGCTCCGCGATGCCGGAAAACTCCGGCTCGAGGACCTTGCCGCTGATCACCTCCCCTGGTTTAATCTCAAGCAGCAGTTTCCCGATGAAGGCCCCATAACCATTAGATCCCTCCTCACCCATTCTTCCGGCATCCCCCGTGAATCGGACTATCCCTACTGGACAGGACCTGATTTCCCCTTCCCCTCACAAAAGCAGGTCAAGGCCAAGCTTGGCAGCCAAAAAACCCTCTACTCCCCCTCCACCTATTTTCAGTACAGCAACCTCGGCATGAGTTTGCTGGGAGAGATTGTTGCAGAGGTCTCCGGAATGCCCTACCAAAAGTATATCGAAGAGAACATACTGAAACCTCTGCGGCTGGCTAACACGCGCACGAAGCTTCCTGAATCCCTATGGAGAGGAAAATTAGCCACGGGACACACTTCCAAAAAGCGCGACGGTACCCGCAGCATGCTCCCCTTATTCCAGGCCAAAGGCATCGCCGCAGCCGCCGGCTTCTCCTCTACGGTCGAAGACCTGGCCCGGTTTGCTTCCTGGCAGTTTCGTCTCCTGGAAAAAGGAGGGGAAGAAATCATAAAAGCCTTTACCCTCCGTGAAATGCATCGTGTGCATTGGGTGAACCCCGATTGGAAGACTACCTGGGGACTGGGCTTTTCAGTATGGGAAGTGGATGGAGAAACAATGGTAGGCCATGGAGGATCCTGCCCAGGCTACCGAAGCACTCTGAATATCGACCCCCACAAAAAACAGGCCTTCATCGTCATGATCAATGCCAGTGGTGTTTCCCCGAGCAAATACGCAACAGGAATGAGAGATATCTTGAAGAAGGCCGCAGACAAGGACGAAAAGGAGAAAGCAGCGGTTGACCTTGAAGCCTACGCGGGTCTGTACAATGCACAGCCCTGGTGGGGAGAGACGGCTGTCATTCCCTGGCAGGGTAAACTGGCTGTTTTCGGACTGCCGTCTGAAAACCCAGCTAAGGGGCTGACACTGCTGAAACATATCGAGGGCGACACATTCCGACGTTTGCGCAAAGATGAAACCCTAGGGGAAGAAGTTATGTTTGAAAGGGATAAGACCGGAAAAGTAGCCCGAATGTGGCAGCATAGCAACTACGAGAATAAAATTAGATAAAATAACCGGCCATAATAATACAGCCGTCTCCACTGTTGAATTAAAATTTAAACCATGAGGGGAAAGAACAGCATGAAAGAAACAATTTAAAAGGAGGAATCTTATGAAGAGAAATATTTTCATATTTGCCCTATTGCTGAGCATAGGGCTAGGCCCATTCCTACAATCGGCTGCCCTTGAGAAAGAGAAAAAGAAGAGTGAACTGCCTGATAAGAAATTCAAAGTTTTGACAGAGATTTGGAGAACACCGGCCAAGTCTCAGGGAAAGACCGGTACCTGCTGGTGTTTCAGCACTACTTCCTTCATTGAATCAGAGGTCCATCGCCTGGGCAGGGGAGACTTCGAACTCTCAGAAATGTTCACTGTCTACCATGCTTATCTCGAAAAAGCCCTCCGCTATGTCCGGCTGCATGGGAAAAGCCGCTTCAGTCAGGGGGGACTTTGCCATGATGTGGTTTACATAATGAAAAAGTATGGAACAGTTCGCGATTCTGACTACAGCGGCCTCAAACCGGGCAAGATGATGCACAAACACAACGAGATGGGGAGGGTCGCAGCAGGGATGGTGGAAGGCGTGATCAAATCAGGGGGAAAAAAGGAGCTATCCAGCAAGTGGACTGATGGAAAACTCCTTAGCAATTGGCTTAACGCCCTCCGCGGTCTTCTGGATTCATACCTCGGTAAAGTGCCCGAAATGATCGAGTACAAGGGGCGTAAGATGACTCCAAAACAATTTTCTGATGAGGTTCTGGCACTGCCGTTTGACGATTACATTGAAGTTACCTCTTACTCTTATCTGCCTTTTTACACCACAGGTGAACTTTTGGTTCCCGATAACTGGATGCATTACAGAAATTATTACAATGTCAAGCTCGATGATTTTGTCAGGATTATCGATCATGCCCTGGAGAGAGGTTATTCCCTGGCTTTTGACCTTCATCTTACTGAAAAGGACTACAAAAGTCTTAAGGGATATGCCATCGTCCAGGCCGATAGCGAAGGGGTAGTGGTTAGGCAGGATATGCGGGATACCATGTTTGAAGATTGGCGTACCAGCGATGTCCACCTGGTGCATGCGGTCGGCATAGCAAAGGATGAGGAAGGCAAAAAGTTCTACATGACCAAGGATTCTGTAACTTCTGATGTTGGTCCTTACAAAAGCCTCGAATACTTCTCTGAAAATTACGTTCGGGCCAAAGCTCTCTCCTACATGATACACAAAGACGGACTTCCCAATGACATCAGAAAAAAACTCGGCATTGAATAATCGTTTGGGGACTCTCGTTTGACGACTGTCCCCAATTTCGGCATTGAAGTAAAGAAGAACCTTTTTCATTATGACCGTGCATAATTTATGAGGACATTGTATCTCTGTTTTTCCAGAGAATAGGGACTCCATCGGCAGAGGCATGAATGCTGATTATGGCGGATGTGCATTGTTCGTTCCTGAAAAGAGATCCTCATTTTGAATTAAAATTTTTTCTGTAATATAATCTTTGATAGCAATTATAAAAGCAAAAATATCAAACTGATAAATTTAAGTATCATTTTCTTAAGGAGGACTTATATGAAGAAAGGAATTATATCCATTGCAGCAATCCTCTTAATAATTATTTCTGCCTGCACTACATCTAAAGCACCTCCTTCACCCGAGATAATGCCTGAGGAGAGAGATTTTAATTTTTACCTGAGGCAAGGAGCTCTGTCTTTGAACAGCAGTGATTACGAAAAGGCTATAGAGCAATTTAGCAAAGCTATAGCTTTAAGGCCTGATTCCTCAAAAACATATAATCTTTTAGGAATCGCCTATTTTAATCAAAAAAATTACAAATTGGCTAAGAAGCAGTTTGAAAGAGGGGTTGCTATAGATTCCTCCTATGCAGAAGCTTATAACAATTTGGGAAGTGTATATTTCATGACAGGACAGCTCAAGGAGGCGGAAAAAATGCTCACGAAAGCTCTTTCCATATCCTCTAACCTTGTCTCTGCTAACTATAATTTGGGAGCACTTTTTTTAGCCCAGGGTAAGGTTGAAGAGGGCACGCCTTATCTTTCTAAAGGAATTGCGCTTGATCCCGATTATTTAGAAAAGCACAAAGCCATTGCCACTAATATTTCTTCTCCTTTTTTTAATACATCAGAAATGTTCTTCATCTATGCCAAGCTTTATGCTTCAATAGGAAACATAGAAAAGACAGTGGAATATCTTAAAAAGGCAGAGGGGGCAGGTTTTAGCGATTGGCATAGGATTATGAAAGAAAAGGATTTTGAAAAGGTCAGAGAAGATCCAAGAATAAAAGATTTCCTTAAACGAATAGTATAGAGGACGCCGATGGTAAGGCATGCAGAAGGCATCCTGCTCTCTAGGTACTCATTATTGTGATGAGCCCAAAATATTAAGAGGAGGTATCCATGAAATCAAAGTATTATTATTTATTGATCTTTCTCATATTTATGCTTTGTGTTGGAAGCAGCCATGCTGCTATTCCTGAGAAATTTCAAAAGTTAATCAATAAAGGTGAATTCTCAAAAGTTCAAGAACTTATGGGGGAAGAGATAGCTGTTAATTTAGATCTATCTTCATTAGATAGACTTGAAATTATTTTTGAAATTGAGAGATTGGAGAGGATTAAAAAAGATTTCACTAGAACTAGCGCAGAAGTCATTGATTATATTAAAAAATATATTCCTGATGTAACTGATAAAGATTTAGAAAAATGGGAAAAGGAAAAATCACTGGAATATATGATTATTGATGGGCAAAAAAAATATTTCAATCAAGCAGCGCATAATCTGTTTCTCATAAATAAAGAAACAAAGAAAATCAAACAGGAAAAGGAAAAGCCAAAAAAACCTGAACTTTATAATCGCGTCGAAGGTGTTCGAGAGATAATTGAGTTGGCTAAGGAAGAAGGATGTAAATATGTTAAACCAACGCGAGTTCGTATAAAATATTCTCTTTCAGTGCATAAAGATGCTGTGCCAGAGGGTAAAATCATTCGTTGTTGGTTGCCATTTCCTCGAAAAAAAACGAATCGTCAAACAGATATCAAGCCTATTTCAGCTTTCCCTGAAAGATATATTTTGAGTGATAATCGAGATTATTTACAGAGGACTATTTATTTTGAAGCGCATGCTGTTAAAGGTCAAAAAACAACCTTTGAAGTTATTTTTGAATACACAGGTTATGCATTCTATAATAAGATTAATCCTGATGAAGTTAAGCTAGTTCAATTAAATGAAGAATTAAAACCATTTATCCGAGAACGACCTCCTCATATCGTTTTCACCAAAGAATTAAAAGAACTTTCAAAAAAAATAGTGGATCAGGAGACCAATCCATATAAAATAGCTCGAAAAATATTTAAATGGATTCACGATAATATTCCATGGGCATCAGCCCGGGATTATTCAACTATCAGAAATATCAGCAAATACTGCTATCAGAATATGCATGGTGATTGTGGTATACAAACTATTCTTTTCATGACCTTGTGCCGGATAAACGGCATTCCTACAAAATGGCAATCTGGCTGGACAACTACACCTGGCAGAGCAGGGATGCACGATTGGGGAAAGATCTATTTCGAACCTTATGGCTGGCTTCCAGTTGATGCAACTTATGGTTTGCTCGACTCAAAGGATGATGATGTGAAATGGTTTTATCTGGGTAATATGGAGAACTACAGACTTATTGTGAATGATGATTATACTCAGCCGCTCTATCCTGCAAAAATTTATCCACGTTCCGATACTGTAGATTTTCAACGTGGTGAGATTGAGTGGGAAGGAGGAAATTTGTTTTTTGATCAGTGGGATTATAATTACGAAGTGGAGTTTATTAAGTAATAATTGGGCAGAAGTGACAAATATAAAAAGAGATCTGTGTAAGAATGTCGTTAAATTAATTATTTCACGCCATTCATCACATTTGGCATCAAATTTTCTTGATGCTATAGGATAAACTATAAAGGAGACGCATCATGGATTCTCATGTTATTGAAAAAGCGCTTGAAGTATGGACACTTCAAAATCTATTAAACTTTTCAATCATGCTTGGCATACTTGCCTTAGGAATTGCCATTGTCCGAAAGTATTACGAATCCATTGAAAAAAAATTAACGCTCAGAGTCTCAATTGAGATATGGAATGTACTAACAATACTTATTATCGATATTCTATTAGTGATTATAGTGGTAGTTGGGTATTTAGTTTTGAATCCAGACATCATGGCTGACATAAAAATTGCGATTCCATTTGTTCCTATTGCCACAATTCTATTCACCATCGCCCTAGTTCTTCGATTATTTCATGGAGGTCATAATGTTACAAACCCAAATTTCATTCGATCTGTGTGGTTAATGTTTGCGGCAAACATAATAAATATAATTGGATTTACTTTTATAATGGAAGCGCCAAGCGGTGCCTATCTTGCAAATCATCCCAGCTCTTTCTGGACCTTTCTTAAAACTCAGCTTCGGTCCAATGCAGATCCAAAAGGTTTAGAACTCTCGCAGGTTACTTTTTATATTTGCTTCCCAATCCTAATTCTTGTATTTATCTGGGGATTTATGTCGGCAATAGGCCAGTTGAAAAAAAAGAAAGGTGAATAAACCGTGGCCTGGGAATGGAAACTCATAATTCAAAACTGCCCAGGGTGTGGGATATGCGTTGATGTCTGCCCTGAGGATGCAATAAAAATGACAAGGGACATGGCGTATCCTGAACCAGTGCCTGGTAAATGTGATGGATGTTTGACCTGTCTTGAGGAATGCCCTTTTGATGCATTAGAGGTTAAAGATTTGCAATCTTCTGTTTCTCCTTCATAATATTCCTTTTGATTTTTAGCTCGCCATTCAATAGGAAGACAAAAAGAATAAGGGTATAAAAGACAGAAAAATGGAAGTGAGGAAAAAACTAACTTTTTGGCTGGTAATAACCTTCATCTTTACTAGTCTGGCACTTCAGGCAAAGGCTCAAGGGAAAATTTCAGGTCTGGCATACATTGATTACTATTACATTGGAGATCATCACAACGAGAACATCAAAGGTAAGAACGGTTTCTGGTTGAGAAGGGTCTATTTCACTTATGACCATAAACTCAGTTCCTCCTTTAAAGTCAGATTCAGGTTGGAAGGCAACAGCGCCGGTGATTTTAAGAGCAAGACAAAAATAGAACCCTATATAAAGGACCTTTATCTGGAGTATAAGCTAGATGAAACCTCCTTCTTCTTCGGACTCACAGGCACCCCCACTTGGGACAAGGTAGAAAAATATTGGGGTTACCGCTCTGTAGAAAAGACTCCCATTAACTTGTATAAGATGGGTTCCCCAAGAGACTTTGGAGTTGCAGTAAAAGGCTATGCTGCTAACAAAAAAATATACTATCATTTTATGCTGGCAAATGGAGAAGGGATAAAGGGAGAGATCAACAAAGAAAAAAAGGTTTATGCTGCCATAGGATTTAGTCCAGTGAAGGAAGCATACTTTGAATTATACGGGGATTACGCCCCTGGAGCAGAAGAAAATCCAGATGTATTTACCCTTCAAGCTTTTTTTGCTTATAAAAGGAAAAAGTTTACAGCAGGTTTACAGTATGGTTATCAGACTCACTCAGGAGGCGAGGAAGATTTCAATCTTCAGGTAGCCTCAGGTTTTGTGGTTTTCTCTCTGAAGGAGAAGGTCAATTTCTTTGCACGTTTGGACAGAATGTTCCAGCCGAACCCATATGGTGAGGAGATAAGCTATGCTCCTTTTAACCCCACATCTCCCTGTACTGTTTTGCTGACAGGGCTTGACTTTAAAGTGTCCAATAATTTCAGTTTCATACCCAACATAGCATATGTAAATTATGATGACATATCTGCCAGCGATTTTTATTTAAAATTTACAATGTATATCCGCTGGTAAAAGAGATGGCTACGGCAATTCCTATCGGGGTGAAATTATGAAAGCAATAATATTGAAGAATATTAATATTACACGACAGAGAAAACGAATTTCCTATGTTTTGAAAAATCTAATAGAATGTCAGATAAAAACAAAGAGGAGGTAGAAATAATGAATCAACCCTGTAAAAAGTGCGTGCAATTTATCTTAATTTTTTGCTTTTTTTATTTTTTGTTTTCTATGGGCTCAGGAACAGGAGCTTTTCCGCAGGAAGAAAAAGTATCGGAACTGGGAAAGTACAAAGGATATTCCAAACCGATTTATGATGAGTGGGTGCGGCTGTCTCAGTATGTCACAGTCCGCGATGGGACCAGGCTTGCTGTGGATATCTGCCGTCCTGCAAAAAACGGAATACCGGTCAGCGAGCCTTTGCCTCTTATCTGGACTCATTCCCGTTACCACCGCGCCCATTATACAGAAGAAGGGAAGATCCGCTCAGTTGTCGATTCCCAGGGGATGCAGAGAATACTAAAACACGGATATATCATTGCAGCCGTGGATGTCAGGGGTGGCGGTGCTTCTTTTGGAATCCGCAGAGGAATTTTTACTCCTGAAGAAGCCCAGGACAGTTATGATATAAACGAATGGTTTGCAAAACAGCCCTGGTGCGATGGAAATATCGGGATGTTTGGAGGCTCATACCTTGGAATAACCCAGTACATTGCAGCCGGAATGGGATCGCCGCACCTCAAGGCTATTGTTCCTGAGGTTGCCATGTTTGACTTGTACTCTTTTTCCCATCCTGGTGGTGTGTACCAGGATGATTTTATCAGGGATTGGAGCGGGCTTGTCAAACAACTGGACATGGACATTCCCACTCCACCTGTGGATGAAGACCCCCAGTCAGTTTTGGCAAAAGAAGCCATCGAACTGCATAAAGCCAATGTTTTTCCCTATGAATATGCAACTCCGAGCGCATACCGGGATACTATATTTCCCGGCAAACATATCAAGCCAAGTCTGGAATGGAGCCCCAATTTTTATTTGAAGGGAATCAATACAAAAGGCTCGCATGTCGCTGTTTACACTGTTGGAGGCTGGTATGACATATACCCAAGAGATGCTCTGGCATGGTTCAACAATCTTAAAAACCCTCAGAAGGTTATAATCCTGCCCAGGTCTCATAGCGGAACCAGGGACGGCTGGAAAAAGACAACCAAATCTCTTATAGGATTTGATTTTAAGTTTGACCTCATTGCAGAACACCTGCGCTGGTATGATTACTGGTTGAAGGGTATAGATAACGGCATTATGGATGAACAGCCAATTTCTTATTTTATAATGGGTGTGCCTGAAGACAATGCCTGGAGGACAGCAGAAAAATGGCCCCTTCCAGAAGTAGATAAGACCCTCTTTTACTTCCATGAAGGGCCTTCGGGAAGTGTCAATTCAACAAACGACGGTCTTCTGAAGAAAATATCACCGGAGAGCACTTCCGGAGGAGATACTTATCAAGTGGATTACACAACCACGAGCGGGAAAACGACCCGTTGGACCGATGGGCGCGGTATGGGTTTTGAGTACGGTGACATGTCGACCAATGATAAAAAAGCCCTGACTTATACTACGGCGACTCTTGAAGAAGATTTGGAGGTTACCGGGCATCCTGTTGTTTCCCTCTGGGTCAGCTCGACAGCCAGAGATGGTGATTTTTTTGCTTACCTGGAAGAAGTGGACACTGAGGAGTACTCTCACTACATCACAGAAGGAGTTTTACGAGCTTCCCATCGCAAGCTCTCCGAACCGCCCTTTAAATATATGGCACTTCCATATCATCGCAGCTTTGAGGAAGACATCGAGTTAATGCCTGAAGGTGAACCTGTTCAACTTATTTTTGACCTCCATCCAACATCCAATATCTTTAACGCCGGAAACCGCATCCGGATTACTGTGAGCTGCGCTGATCAGAATAATTTTGAAACTCTTGAGCTGTCGCCGCCACCAACAATCACCATGCACCGGAACAGCACCTGTGCCTCTTATGTAACGCTGCCTGTGATTTCTTCTGAAGCAACAGCCGCTCCGGAGCAGGGAAACCTGCTAATTATTATAGTCATAGTGATTGCAGTAATCGTGGCTGTTGTTTCCTTTTCCTGGTATGTGAAGTCGAGAGCAAAGAAATAGGTGAGTTGCTTCTTCCAGATGCATCTCGAAAAAAAATTATAGGTTATTTCAATTATTGTAGTCTTAAAGAAATTTCATCCGTTAACGGCGTGAAATATTAATATTATGCGACATTTCCATAACCTTCATCAGCGCTTTTATCATTGATTATTCCGCAGTGGACAGGATCAGCAACCTCCCAGGCTTACCTTTATAGTTGAAGGACGGTCTTCAGTGAATGAAATGTCGTGCCCCGGTAATTATTTGGGCTCCTGGTCAGGCTCTGGCTTTAAAACAATATCCTCACGTACATACGCTATCCCGGGCTCTCTCAGAATACGCTGTAAATCCTCGATCGAAAGGTCATCCCGCACCGCGGCCCTTACCGGGGCGCCGAAATACAGTTTTTTGTTCACAGCTTCTACGAGACTGTTAATCCTGAGATACAGCTTTGCCTTGGCTTGATTCACGATCACAATAATCTGGTCGTCCTTTAGGCTGATGGCAAGAACTTCAGGAAATTTAGAGACTCTGGCCGTAAACTTTTTCAGCACCCGGCTCTTACGGTTTCGGATGTAGCGGTAGACAAAAAGGGCGAGAAGCACGAAAGCGCCTAAAGCCCAGTAATTGACCTTTGCGAAAATGGCCATTACCGCCAGTATCAAAACAGCAGCCATGCCTGTAATCCCTTTGAAGCCAAAGGGCAAGGAGAATTTTACCCAATCAATCATTCTCTGGAATGTACTGCCGACAGGCATGGAGTGCTGAGTGCCAGACTCCATTTCCCTTTTCAGCCTCTTTAAATCTGCAGCGAGTGCTCCTGCGTCAGGGTAACGGTCCTCGGGCCGCTTACGCAAACAGCGTAAAAGTATCCTATGAATTTCGGGAGGAAGGTTCTTACGGATAACCGTTACTGGGCGTGCCTCCTCATAGGCAATGGCATGCATGATATCGATCGGAGTATCTCCCTTAAACGGCAACTCTCCGGCGACCATTTCGTACAGGACAATCCCAAGAGAGAAGACGTCGCTGCTCTGGCTGATTGGTTTGCCACGGGCCTGCTCCGGGCTCATATACCCGGCCGTGCCCAAGACCATTCCGGCCTGGGTTTCTGGTAGAGTTTTTGTCCTCGTCAAATCCCTATAAGTTTCCGTTTGGTCGTTAGCCAGCAGCGGATCCAGAAGTTTTGCCAGGCCGAAGTCGAGAAGTTTGGTGTGACCGTCCCGGGTGAGCATAATGTTATCGGATTTAATATCTCTGTGGACGATATTGACCTTGTGGGCTCGGCTGAGGCCTTCGGCGACATGTAGGGCAATTTCCACTGCCCCGACTAAATCAAGTTCGTGGTTGCTGATTAACTGGCTGACAGTCTTTCCCTCGACGAATTCCATGGCAATGAATGTCATTCCGTCGGCTTCGTCTACGTCATAGATCTGAGCTATCGCGGGGTGAGTAACAGCGGCAGCGGAGCGAGCTTCCTGAAGGAAACGGCGCTGACGGTCCCGGTTTGCGGTTAAATCAGGCCTGAGGACTTTTACGGCCACAGGCCTGTCTAGACGGACATCCCGGCCAAGGTACACAACTCCCATTCCTCCCTCGCCGAGTAACTTCTCGATTTGAAAATGTTTGAGTTTTTTTCCAACTAGGGAACTCATTGTTTGATTTTGCCTCTCTGTTCGCTATTCTTTGTCTTTACCCTCGGAGGCCGGCGGTTTTTCGAATTTAAAATCCCGGCCCATTATGTATTTTTCCAGCCACTGGAATTCTTTGTTCCACCTGTATAGCCTGTGCCTCAATTCCCTCGGCCCATGTCCTGAACGCGGGAAAATGACGAGCTCTGTGGGTACACCGTTGGCTTTGAGACCGCGGTACATTTCAACACTCTGGGGCAGCGGGACTCTCCGGTCGTTCTCCCCGCACAGGATAAGCGTTGGCGTTTTGGCCTGATGGACATAAAAAATCGGGGAATGCTCGCGGAAAGTCTGGAGAGGCGAATCCTTGTCCCAGGGATTCCCTAAAAACCAGGGCGTGCGGTATATCCGGACATCGCTCTGGGCGTACATGGATATCCAGTTCGAGGCACCCGCACCAGAGGAGGCCGCTTTAAACTTGTCTGTCTGGGTGACAAGCCAGTTCGTCATATGTCCGCCGGCACTCCATCCCAGTGTCCCGAGTTTTTCCGGGTCGGCTATACCTTCTTTGACCAGATAATCTACTCCCGTCAAAACATCATCGTCGGCATGAAGGAAGTAATGTCCGACCATGTCGCGGAGCAGCTCATTGCCGTATCCTGTGCTTCCCCTGTAATTGGGCTTTAATACGGCGTAGCCTCGTCCAGCCCGGACATGCGCATAGCTATCAAAGGTGAACTTATCCGATCCCATAGGTCCGCCGTGGGTATGCGCGAGAAGCGGATAGCGTTTCCCCTTTTTATAATTCACAGGATATATAAGGATACCTTCCACTTCCTTTCCGTCCGTGCTCTTCCAGCGGACCGCCTCGTATTTGGCCAGCTTGAACTGCTTCAGTTCCGGATAAGGATCATGGATCATTCGGGCTGAAAGACTCTTCATGCCCATCATCCAGAATGTAGACGGATTATGCGGAGAATTTACACTATAAAGGATGGTCTCGGTTTTTGGATTGTAATCGAAACCGCGGATGGAATGCTCGCCGTCTGTGGTCTGTTTGAGTTTCAGATCCTTGAGCTTTAAAGAAAAGATTTCGCTGTGAACTCCCATATTGGCTGTAAAATAGATAGACTTCCCGTCTGCAGACCACTCTGTATCATAAACTTCATAAATAAAGTCGGGGAGGGGAGCCTTGGGAGTTCCACCCCTGGCAGGAACCGTAAAAAAATTGGGCTGATAATAATAGTCTTTCATCTTCGGATCAGAATCCGCTACGAAAAGAATCTGGCTGTTGTCCGGGGACAGGGATATATCGGTCTCATAAATTCCGTTTTTTGTGATTTGGCGCTTGGAGCCATCCTTCAGGTCCATGATCCAGATCTCAGAGTTGAGAATGTCATCGTAAAGCGGGGTCGGCGCTGCGGCGAAGAGAATCTTTGTTCCGTCTCTGCAGACTGAAAACTCCCGGATTGTGAAATCGCCCTCGGTCAGGCGTTTTTCTTCCTTGGTTTTCATGTTAAACACCCAAAGATGAGTGGGCTTATAATTATGTTCAAAAATGTAGGCGTCATCCTTTGCTTTTTTCTTTTTTTCTTCTTCTTCGGTTAAAGGATCCTCGGCAAGAAAATAAATCCTCTGACCGCCCGGTGCCCAGCGGTGGCTCTTGACCCTGGTTTTATGCTTCGTAAGCTGGATGGCCTCCCCACCGCTGCTGTAAAGCAGATGAATCTGAGCTTCTTCACTCTCCCGCTTGGTAGTGAAGGAGATATATTTTCCATCCGGAGACCAGGTGCCGCTCCCTTCTCCGTCTTTGCCGTTTGTTATCTGAAACACATTCGTGCCATCGGCGTTCATCCGCCAGATGTGAGAGATGGTGCGGTTCCTTTTCCAGTTGGCTTCGCTCTGGGAGAAAAGGAGCTGACTGCTGTCGGGCGAAAGTTGCAGACTGGATATCCTCTTGACGTTGATCGCATCCACAAAAGTCATGGGTTTCTTCTCTCCGGCAATAAGAGAGACACTCGAAATCAATAGGACGATTAAAAAGGCTGGCAATGCCCAAGACGCTATGTTTTTTCTCATGTTAACCTCCTAGCATTGAATATATCTAAAAAGCCTCTTTGGTTCAACACTAAAGTTCTTTGTACTCATCGCGTGTATTGGCTGCGGCCTGATTTGGATGCCAGCCGCAATCATTCCGGCCGCCGGCAGATTGGTTTTATCATAAGCCCCACAATCGCGGCCCCGTTTGTGACCGTCTGGCAAATCTAGGGCGACATTCTCCGCGAGATATCGCCTTCGCGAGCGGAGAGGAGCAGGCAACCTTTATTTCGAATAAACGTATATTCTTATAACTAGTATAAAAAAATAGAGTTTGTCCCAAAGTGACGGGATTAATATGAATGGCGTAAAAAAGATTCTTCAGTTGTCATTGCGAGCGCAGCGTGGCAATCTCAACATGTAGTTAATCTAGAGATCGCCACGTCATTTCACTCCTCGCGATGACATTAAATCATGTCACTTTGGGACAAACTCAAAAAATAAGACAAATGAGGGTTTTCACGACAAGAAGTTAAGAAATGAAGCTTCTTTCCAGGAGGGTGAAACATGTTTAAAAATTATCTGACAATTGCTTTACGTAACCTCCGCAGGCACAAAGTCATATCCTTTATTAATATTGCAGGATTGGCCATCGGCTTGGCCATGTTTATGCTGATTGCTCTATACATCCAGCATGAATTAAGTTTTGACAAATTCCATGAAAACGGTGACCGGATCTGCAGGGTGGAACAGATTCTGGATCACAAAACCTATAAGGAGGCTTCGGCCGGTTGCCCTGCCGCTTTATCCAAGTCTTTGATAGCAGGCTTTCCTGAATTTGAAGCTGTCTCTCGTGTCATTCTCGGCGGCAATTTCATTCTCACTTTAGCGGATGACCAAAAGATAAGGCAACGTGCGTTTTATGCTGACAGTGCTTTTTTTACGATTTTTTCGTTTCCCGGGATTAAAGGTGATTTGACCACTGCGCTGGATGCGCCCTATTCCGTTGTTCTTACCCAATCCGTGGCCGAGAAAATATTTGGAGAACAAGACCCATTGGGAAAAACCATCCGTTTTTTTGATGATGACCAAGATTATAAAGTAACAGGGATTATCCAGGATGTTCCCCAAAATTCCCATTTCACCTTTGATCTTTTGATCTCCTCTGTTTCAATATCCGCGGGCAGGGACAGAGATCTTTTTGAGGCATGGCATGATAACTGGGTACCGATTTATGTCCTGCTTCATCCTGAGCAGCCGTGGCAGAAAGCCAGTGAAAAAATTCAGTTTGCTCTCAAGAAATATCAGGGAGAGGAGAGTCGCCATGAGCTCTACCTCAGGCCTCTGTCACGGATTCATTTGTATGCAAATGTCAAACACGAATTCGGCTTGATCGGGAGCATAAAAAATATCTATATATTTTCGGCCATCGCCATCTTTGTTCTGATTATTGCCGGGATCAATTTTATGAACCTGACCACAGCCCGCTCTGCTGACAGGGCACGGGAAGTGGGGCTGCGAAAGGTCTCTGGCGCGCAAAGGACATCTCTCATTCGGCAATTCCTGGGCGAATCTGTATTTATGGCGTTTATGTCGATGCTTTTTGCATTAATACTCATGAAGGTGTTGCTTCCTGAGTTCAACCGGATAGTGAGTCGAGATTTGTCCTTGTCCTTTTTGGAAAATTGGCCATTTGTTCTCGGGGTCCTGATTATTACCCTTTTGACCGGTTTGCTTTCAGGGATTTATCCTGCGTTTGTCCTATCCTCTTTTAAGCCGGCCAATGTGCTTAAAGGTTCATTTTCTTCCGGGTCGAGAAATGTCTTTTTGCGCAAGGCATTGGTGGTGCTGCAGTTTTTTATCTCAGTGACTTTAATCAGCGGAACCGTGATCATTCTGCAGCAGGTGCATTATCTCTTGCATAGGGACCTGGGATACAATGCCGAGCAAATTCTGACCTTTCATGCTGGCAGTACCGAGCTGGGCACTTACCGGGTCTTTAAGAATCAGATATTACAGAATCCAAACGTGATTCATGTGGCCACTGCAGACTATATGATGCATTCGTCTACGAACTGGACACGAATTTCGTGGGAAGGGGCTGCAGACGGGGAATGGATGAAAATCAATGTGAATTACATTGATGAAGATCTTATAGAAACCTATGGAATGACCGTGGTGAAGGGACGGGCTTTTTCCAGAGAATACGGCTCTGATAAAGGCAATGTTGTGATCTTAAATGAGGCGGCTGTCAGAGAGATCGGTTGGGAAGAGCCCATAGGGAAAAATATCCGGTATTGGGGTGATTATAAGCTGACCAACATTGGCCCCGCAGAAGTTGTGGGTGTAGTCAAGGACTATCATTTCCTCTCTTTGCATAATCCTGTCACGCCGTTGATGTTGAGGCTTTTTCCTGAGGATATGGCCGGGTGGAATGTTTCGGTTAAAATGTCCGGACAGGATATCCCTCAAACCATTGCCTTTATCGAAAACAAGTTCAAGGGATTATTTCCAGAGTCAGTGTTCGACTATCGTTTTCTCGATGAGGACTTTAATCGTATGTACTCTGAGGAGAGAGAGTTTGGCAAGGTGATTCTCTACCTGACTTTGTTGGCTATATTTATCGCCTGTCTTGGTCTTTTTGGCCTGGCCAGTTTTGCCACTAAACAGCGTACCAAGGAAATCGGAATCCGTAAAGTCATCGGAGCTACCATCGCTCATATTATGTGGCTTTTGAATTCAGAATTCCTCAAACTCACGGTGCTGGGGTGTATTCTGGCCTGGCCGGCGGCTTATTTTGTGATGGGTAAATGGCTGCAGAATTTCCCTTATAGAGTATCCATAGAGTGGTGGGTATTTTTGCTGTC
>CAYTBG010000069.1:0-15883 GCA_964435925.1 uncultured Eubacteriales bacterium
GAATGTTCTCTCTCAGAAATATGTGGATAGAACAGTTACCCATATTGTGCTAAACACCGTAAAAGACGAACGAAAGCTAATAGTTTAATAAACAAATTCGAGGGTTTTTATCTCGGATTTTCCAAACTTTAAAGTTAGCAGAAGAATGCTTGTTATCTATAAATCTTACCAGAATATGATATACAGTGCGATGGTGACGGCTATCACTGCTAAGCCCAGCCATACAACTGAAGCCTCAGGCTTCATATCAATCCCTCCTCTCGAAGGTAAAGTTTTCGGTTCCTTTAGAGGTTTAAAAACCGTCACGATTGCCATAGCCAATATCAATATACCGAATGTAATTGCCATTTTATTCAGAAAAACGATGTTATCGAAGTATTTCAGATGCAGAATACCATAAACAGGAACATTCAGGATTAAAGCCGTGATGGCAGCTGAAGGGGGAGCGCGCTTAAAAATAATGCCGAAGACAAAGGCAGCCAGGATTCCGGGCGAAATAAAACCCTGGAAATCCTGAATGTAGTGGAAAATTCCTTTGAATTTAGGATTCCCCAATTGGGGGGCTATGAAACACCCGATCAGCACAAAGACTACGGTCATGATACGGCCAACAGTTATCAAGGATTTGGAAGAAACATTCCTTCTGAAGTGACGCTTGTATAAGTCCATGGTGAAAATAGTGGACGCTGAATTCAGCATTGAGTCCAGCGAACTCATAACCGCGCCGAATATGGCGGCAAACATGAATCCTCTCAGGCCTGTGGGAATAAGGTTCTTGATCAACAAAGGATAAGCTTGATCGGCGGTTGAAAGCTGGTCTTTATAAAGCTGCAGGGCCATTATTCCGGGAAAGATAACAATGAACGGAATAAGCAATTTCAAACTGGCCGCGAAAATCACTCCACGCTGGCCCTGTCTTAGACTCTTGGCACCAAGTGTTCTTTGCATGATGTACTGATTGAAGCCCCAATAATAGAAATTGGGGATCCAAATACCAACAATAAGCGCTGTCCAGGGAATTTCAATGTGATCAGAAGGAAGGATCATGTGAAGTCTGTCGGCATTCGCTTGAAGAAAATTACTCACACCGCCAACTGCAATGAAGCCGAGAATCATGGTGAGGACTCCACCAATAATCAAAGCTGAGCCTTGTATGAGGTCGGCCCAAACAACAGCTCTTAATCCTCCGTAAGTGGTATAAAAAGCAGCGATGATGCCGATTATCCAGACTGCAGTTGTCAGGTCGATGCCGAATATGGTGTGGAGAGTCAGGCCTCCTGAATAGAGAACTGCGGCAATAGTGACTGCCACGTATATAATCACGGTATAAAAGGCCATTATTGCCCGCGGTATCGGATTGTAACGGTGCTCAAGGAATTCAGGTATTGTAAAAATTCCACTTTTGAGGAATTTGGGCAGGAAGAAGATGGCAACAAAAACAAGAGTGATGGCTGCTATCCACTCATAACTGGCCACGGCCATCCCCACATGTCCCGCGCCCTGGCCGGACATCCCGACAAACTGTTCTGTAGAAATGTTCGATGCGATGAGTGAGAAGCCAATCAGGTACCAGAAAAGAGATCTTCCTGCCAGAAAATAATCTTCGCTGGTTTCTTTTCTTTTGCGGCTTTTATACAGGCTGGTTCCGACGACAAAGAAAACAAATACTAAAAAAACTCCGATGTCCAGCCAGCTTAGTTGCATGATGAAAAAAGCTTTATTTGCGTTTCTGTTTTTTCCAGAGCCAGAATAAATAGACAGCTGGGCTCTGATAAAGAGCGAAAATCATGGGCCAGAAGAAGAACCAGTAGATATTGAAGTCAAGGACGAAGAGATAAACGAAGGCCATAATACCAACCAGGGAGGCTGATATGGACGCGATTAGCAAGAGATAGGAATAATTTTTTTGCACTTTTTTTATATTCTCTAAGTAATTTCCTTTTATTGTGCTAGCGAGTTGAGTAAGGAACGCTTGCTGCTGGTTTAATCAAACTTAAATCTTTCTTAAGACTTTCAAGCAGGCATCACTCGAGAGAAATATTATCTATTATCAAATGCTCTGTCAATCTTTTGGTCTATAGGGGATGTTCTTCAAAGAAATGCATTTATAGAAACTGCTAAGAATTGGCTATTTTCTTATTAACAATGTAGAAATAGAACCTGAAATTAATTATAATTACACGCGCATGAGTTATGAAGATGAATATGCCTCTTCAACAATTCCCTCCATAAAAATAGAGTTTAAAAACAAATATATTTATCTCATCCTTCTTTTTTTCGTAGCAATAGTATGTCTATTCTCCAATCTCTGGATTGGAGATTTAGGACTAGATTCCTGTGTTTATGCAACGATTTCAAGAGCTATTTTGAGAACCGGTAATTGGGTTGTTCCTCATTTCGAACATTCCAAAGAGCCTTTAGGTTTTTGGCAGCATCCTCCCTTATTTTTTTGGATGACAGCCATAAGTTATAAGATATTCGGAGTTAATGAATTTGCAGCAAGGTTTATTTCTGCCCTCCTCGGAGTCTTTACGATCTTGACTGTTTACCTGATTGGTTACAGGTTAAGCAGTTCTCATAAAATTGGTTTCTTATCAGGTTTTGTCCTTTTGACAACTCAACAGTTTCTGGATTTAAGCAGAAAATGTCAGCTTGATGTTCCCCAAGCTTTTTTTATAGCACTGTCTATACTGTTTTTTATTTTATCTATTCAAAAAAGTGAGAAGTATTATATTTTATTGGGAATATCCACCGGGCTTGCTTTTTTAGCGAAGGGTTTCCCAGCGCTTGCTATATTTGGAATAGTATTGCTCTTTTATATCTTGGATAAAGATTTTAAATTTTTTATACGTCCTGGATTTTATATTTTCGTTTTATTTTTTATATTAACTCTTTGTATTTGGATCATCCCCTTAATTCAATATGGTGAATTTAAGAATTTTTTAGATAATTATTTTAAAGGTCAAGTTTTGTTTAGGTTTCTCTATGCTCAGAGTCTAAAGGAGTTAAGTTTTGTCGGGAAAATAAAGGATTATCTCTGGTATATAATCGTATTGCTAAAAAACTACTGGCCTTGGATTCCGTTTTTGATTTTATCTTGTTATTTAGGAATAAAGAAACGAAAAGAAAACAAGATGCTTCTGATAATTATTTTATGGATTTTTATCATGCTTGTTGGTTTCAGTATAGCAGGCACGAAGTTCTACAGGTATTTGGCCCCTGTCTATCCCGGATTTGCGGTACTCATAGGAGTTGTGTTAGGAGAGAGGGCTTCTGAAAAAGTATTTAGAGGCATTTTAATTTTTTCATTGATTTTTTTGCTGGTTATACTTTTTGCCACTTCAATTTTTCCTCTCTATTTTGGAAAAATCAATGCCCCGAATAAAACAGAAGTAAAGAAAATTTCGCCTTATATACAACTGCTTACAGAGATAAGAAAGCCTATTTCTGTTTACAGATTGCCTTATTCAGGCACGTTGGCTGACTTCGCCTTTTATGTAGACAGGCCAATCGTTAAATTCAATCAAGAGGACAAATTTGCACTTTCATTAAAAGAAGAGAATGCCTTAGGGTATTTAGATAAGAGCGATTATGAGAATCTATCAGGAGAATTTAAAAAGAATTTTTTACCCTTAATAGAAACAGAGAACTTTCTCTTGATCACACGTGTTCAAAATTATGATAGCTTTATAAAAAAGATATTTCCTATCTTTATTTACAAATAAGACGAGATAATCTTCATCTCGGTCCAGATAATTCTAATTATTAAAATTCGTAGCCTATTCCGATTCCCCCTATCAAAGCCTCCAATATTTATCCTGTAATCAACCGGCTTCATCTTACAGTAGGAATAAATGATTTCTTGATTAATCTCATTTATTGATATAACCAGAAAAGCTTCTTTTCCCTGGAAATTAACCGAGAATATCTGGTGGGCGGTACTGGATTAGAACCAGTGACACCCGGCTTGTAAAACCGGTACTTATCAACTTTTTCGTTCATTTAATTAATAAAAAATAAAATGGATACCGAAGGTTAGTAAGAAAGCTTAATCAGCTTTATCTCTTTTCTTAAAACAGGGCCGCTATCAGATATAGGAATCTCGACTTTCATGGTGTGGCCGCCACTAATGATATTTTTCAGGTCGAGATGAAAAAGCCCACTCCAGACTTTTAATTTTCTATTCCAGTTTTCCGCGAGCATTTCTCCATGAATCTGCTGAGCCGCACCTTCGTTTTTTACAGCCAAAAATTGAGGATGAACCTCTATCTTTCCTTTGGGGAGGTAGATTTGAAGAAAAACCGCAGTATCTTGTGCTCGTTGTACTCTGTTTGTGACCAACGGGAAAAATTTATATTTACCGTATTCCAAACTTCCGTCTGCCCTGGAAAGAGAGAAAGATTTTTTCTTGGCTTTTGGACTTTGGGCAACTAAACCCAAAACACAATTGAGCACATCTCCCCGATTCTTTTCTTTTAAATCAGGAAGAGAGAAAGTCGATTCCCATGTCCCCACTTCATTCGTCTGTTCATCACAAAGAGCGTAGATGACATGATTTTTCTCATATTTGAAGCGTGTTTCCGACCCTAAAAAGTGATAAAGAATATAATCTGTGCTTCTTGCTGCGTTTAAGAAATTTGGATCGATGTTAAATGGAATTGGAATTTGTCCTCCCAAGGTGCTTTCTCCCTTTTTCGCATCTTTGACCCATATGTGAAGGTCTAACTTCATCGGTCCGAATCCAATGTTTCTTTGGATGAATAATTTGTTTGCGGGAAGGGCCACACAAATCCAGGGCTCGAATTTACCCGATTTCAAGTAGACGGGAATAAAGGCACCTTCAAAAGGAAGCTCTTTGAAAAGAGAAGGATTATAATAAGTCGAAACAAGAGACATTTTCTCGCTTCCTTCCTCAGAGTAATCTGTATAACCCTTTCGAGAGCGCACATCAACTCCTCCTTTTCTTACTTTAACCTTAATTTTATGGTATTTGTCGTCTGGATTCTGCCTGCGAGGATAGTAACTGAGTAGATAATAATGATTTAAATCTTCTCCCATGACCTGCTTGAACTTTTCATATTTGTCGGTACCTCTTAAGGCAATTCCGCCTGTATCCTCTGAAATCCATACAAGATTGTAAAGCTTGAGCTTTTTTTCTTGTTCAATAAAATCGTGTGATGCCTTCATATCAGAATAAAAGGCAAATTCGGTCGAAACTTGCATGAGATGATTCATAAAATTCTCAGGATATAAGGAATAAAACGAAATATTATTGGCATTGGCAAAGCGAATCAATTCTTGTAAAACCTCCTCTCCCACCGTAAACTTCTCTTTCCCGAGAATGTTAAAGGGATCGAAAGCCTTAGCCTCACGCACTTCTTTCTTCCTAAATGCGGGTCCTCTGATCCCGCTTGGTATTTCCCTAAATGAAGCCTCATCATTTTTTGTATATTCGAATGTTGGAGCAGAGGCAAAGGGAATACCATCGCTGATTAAAAGAATGGATTTTTTTCCTGGTAAATCTTTTATGGTATTTGTAAGGGCTAAAATTTCACCCAATGTTTTCTCGAATTTTATTTTCTCCCTAACGACGTATTCTTGCTTTATGAATGCCCTGGACATTTCCAATTGCCCGGAAACTGGAGGTTCTGGAACTCCAGCGTCGTTAGTCACCACAACTTCAAGCCCAGCGTCCCTATACATCCTCATAGCCTCAATAGAGTTATCAAACCAGATACGTCCTGAGGCCTTGACAAGCGCTTTTCTTATGAATTCAGCATCAGTCGTGAAAGGCTGTAGAATTGTTAACGGCTTGTCCTCACTCATCTGAACCACCATGACCTCATTCCCCAGTTTAGCCAGTGACTCGAGCTCATCAACGATCTGCTTTCCTCCCTTAGTGAGGTTTCTCAGCCTGGAATTGATCGCATCGAACACAACCACAAGTCGTTTTCTTGCGATGGCTGGAGGGGTTTCTTCAGGTTCTGCTTCCCCAGTTCTCATCTCCGTCTTTCTGAAGCTTATCAATTCGCAAGAATTAATCGGGACTTTTCTGTTGTCTTCGAGTATTTCAAAATCATCCATCGTCAGGTTTGTGACAAACTTCCCATCTTTGGTCACGATGACATCTACCAAAACTAATCTGACCTCGACCTCATGTTCTTCTACCTGGCCTGGATTCTTTTGTTTCTGATACCCGAAAAGGAGGCAGAAAAACATTGATAGTAAAACCAGAAATAATATAATGTGCTTTTTCATGATACCTCCTTCTATATCCCGAAAGGGGCAAGGGGAAACTTAACTCTTTATCTCCAAATTCATCATTTGGTAATTCCCCTCTACGCTATAATATTAATGTGATTTATTTTCCCTGTCAATCAAACTCACATTTTTTTTCGTGGGGATATTGCTTTAATCAGAATGGCTGGGAAGCAGGGATTCGAACCTAGATTCCATGATCCAGAGTCATGTTTCCTGTCTGAGGGTAAACTTCTTCTCAGGTCACAGATGTGTAACAGATTTGACTGATTTACACTGAAATTATGGTATTAGGATTGAAAGGAAAACTCACCGGAAACGCTTAAATTCCTCTGAAATACGCGAGGGATATCTGGTGGGCGGTACTGGATTCGAACCAGTGACACCCGGCTTGTAAAACCGGTACTCTACCGCTGAGCTAACCGCCCACTGTTTTCCGCTCTTTCTCGTAAGGTCATAATTAAAGTAGAGAAAACATTCATTTTTGTCAATGTGTTAATGTTAATGGAATCAGACTTGCAAAGCTTGCAAAAGTTTTATGGGTCAATAGGGCTAGACTTTTCAGCCTTTTATAATTTGAATATTCATCGAAAAATTAAAATAAGAAGCTTATTTGTAAAGGAATAAACAGAAAATGTAAATTATAAAAGTTTTGCAAGTTTTGCAAGTCTGACTCCGTATTGACATAAAATTAGCCATATGTTAAATTTAGATTCCATTATCTTTATAAAAAATTGAGGTAGAAAGTATGTTTGCTGTTATTAAAACTGGTGGAAAACAATATAAGGTTCAAGAAGGCGATGTTCTAAATGTTGAAAAACTCAACATGAAGAAGGATAAAAAAATCACTTTTGACAAGGTTCTTCTTGTCGAGGATAAAGGAAAAAATCTGATCGGAGCTCCTTTTGTTGAAAATGCCCTTGTGAGGGCAGAGGTTATTGAGAATTTTAAGGATAAGAAAGTCCTTGTCTTCAAGAAGAAGAGAAGGAAACAGTACAGGAGAACAAGGGGTCATCGCCAGGAGCTCACTCGGATAAAAATTGAAGAGATTATCCACGGGATAAAAGCTGCTCCCAAGAAAAAACCAGCTGAAGTGGTGAAAATGGAAAAAGAGGAGGTAACTCCCGAGAAAAAAGTTCCCGAAGTTGCTAAAAAGGAAAAGGTGGCTCCCAAGAAGCCAGTTGTAGTAAGTGAAGCGAAACCGAAAAAGCCTAACAGCAAGGCACCCTCTAAGAAGAAAACCGTAGCTAAAACTGCCGCCAAAACTAAGAAAACAGCCTTAAAAAAGGAGAAATAGAATGGCTCACAAAAAATCTGCTGGAAGTGCAAAAAATGGAAGAGAAAGCCGTTCAAAAAGGCTAGGTGTGAAACGGTCAGGTGGACAATTTGTTCCTGCTGGTTCCATCATTGTGCGTCAAAGAGGCACACCGTTTAAACCTGGATTAAATGTCGGAAGAGGAAAAGATGATACTCTCTTTGCTACGATCACCGGAATTGTTCGTTTTGAAACAAAAGGCAAAAGGGGAAAATTTGTCTCCGTCGTCCCTTCCTAGGAGGTTCCGACTCCACTAAATATGTTTGTTGATCAGGTCAAGGTAACCTTCCGCGCAGGAAAAGGAGGAAATGGCTGTGTAAGTTTCCGGAGGGAATGGAGAGTCCCTCGAGGGGGGCCAGATGGCGGCCGGGGAGGAGCCGGAGGGAGCATTTATTTAGATTCCGATGAAAACCTCAATTCCCTAGTCTCTTTTCGTTTTCATCCAATAAACAAAGCAAAAAAGGGTGCACACGGCGAGGGAGGAGATCGCCAGGGAAAAAAAGGAGAAGATCTCCATCTCAGAGTTCCTGTGGGGACCACTGTCAGAGAAAAAAATAAGGAAGAGGTTATTTTTGATTTTACTTCTCCTGGACAGAAGTATTTGGCTGCAAAAGGAGGAAAGGGTGGCAGGGGCAATGCTTCTTATGCCTCTTCAACTCATCAAGCGCCTAGAGAGCGGGAGGAAGGTCAACCGGGAGAAGAGAAAGATTTTATCCTTGAGCTTAAGCTCGTTGCCGATGTAGGCTTGATTGGTTTTCCTAATGTAGGAAAGTCAACCCTGATATCTAAAATTTCAGCAGCAAAACCTGTTATCGCCGATTATCCCTTCACAACACTTATTCCGAATTTAGGTGTAGTGGATGTTGATGAATTCCGGAGTTTTGTCATTGCGGATATACCTGGCTTGATAGAGGGAGCTCACCTTGGCCATGGCCTGGGCATAAAATTCCTGAGGCATGTGGAAAGGACAAAAATCTTGCTCCATCTTATTGATGTCTCACCTTATACGGAAAGGGATCCTGTCCAAGATTTTAGAGCCGTTATGAAAGAACTCGAGGCTTTCAGCCCTCGATTGGTTAAAAGGCATCAACTTTTAGCAGCGAACAAGATAGATCTTCTTGGAACGAAGGAGCGTGGATTGAATGAAGTGAGGAAATTGGCGCGGAGAGAAGGGCTTCCATTTTTTGCCATATCTGCGCTAAAAGAAGAAGGGCTTAAGAAATTAGTGAATTCGACGTCCAAGGCTTTAGACCTTTTGGGAGAAAATAAAGAATAGACTCATGAAGAAGGAGAGAATAGGACTTTTTGGAGGCACATTCAATCCTGTTCACTCTGGGCATTTAAAGGCTGCAGAGGTTGTTCAAAAAAGGCTTCCCCTGGATAAAATACTCTTTATTCCTTCTTATATCCCCCCTCATAAAGACACGGTCGAAATCGCCTCTCCTTCCCATCGCTTGAAAATGGTCGAAATCGCCCTCCGCGGCTTTTCTCATTTCATTCCATGCTCCATAGAGATCGATGCTGAAGAAAAATCCTATTCAATCATAACGATAAACAGGATAAAAAAGCTCTATCCAAAATCCTGGATTTTCTTCATCCTTGGGGTCGATGGTTTTTTAGAGGTCGACACCTGGAAGGATTACGAACAATTGCTAGAGCAGTGCTTTTTTGTAGTTATAAGCCGGCCAGGATATCTTTTAGACGAAGCGAAGAAAACTTTAGAGGGAAAATACAGAGAAAAAATGTATAAGCTGGCAAAGTCCGAAGTCATAAAAGATGAGATGCTTCTCTCCTTCAGGATATTCCTCCTGCCGATAGATGCTTTAGATATAGCTTCTACTGAGATCAGGAGAATAATAAAGAGAGGTGATTCCATAAAGGATATGGTTTCAGAGAGAGTCGAAGATTATATAAGAGAAAATAGGCTTTATAAGGTATAAAAATGGCTGAGGAAAGAACCGGAAAAGCAGTTTCTAAAAAGAATCTTCCACGTGAGGTGAAGATTTCAATAAAAGCCAGCAAGGCAAAAAAGGGAGAGAACCTTGTAGTGCTTGATTTAAGAGGGATATCTTCTTTTACAGATTATTTCGTTATTATGCATGGAAACTCCGTCAGGCAGAACCTTGCCCTTAACGAGAATATTGAGAAAGAATTAAAAAAGGAAAAGATTATGCCCTTGAATATAGAAGGCAGAAAACTTGCTGAGTGGATATTAATGGATTATGGGAGTTTCATTGTTCATGTTTTTTCTGAGAAAGCACGAGAATATTATTCTCTTGAAAAATTGTGGGGAGATGCCCATAAATTCTCATATTGATTCCCTGGAATTCCTCGAGGCCACTTTAAAAAGGGGACAGGCTACTTTTTTTAGATATTAGGATTGACGCTTTTTCGTTTAAATTAATTGTTGTTGTGGGCGGTCCATAGAGCGTGGCAATCTCAACCTGGTATTAGAAAATCAGGGGTTATTCTTTTTTTTTATCAAAAAAGTAGCCTGTCCCCTTTTACTTAAAATATGTGCACGCTTGATGAATCAAGTTCCTATTGTAAAAAAATATTGACATTTTCTGTTTTAATCATTATTGTTTATTGAAAATTTTAGGTAAGAGGAGAGAGGTTCTTAAAGATAAACAATCTAAAATTGATATTTTATGAAGTTAAAAATTTTATGGCCTGGAAAAACTCGCAACAGAGAAATAAGAAGCTTACAAGAATTTTATTTAAGGAAAATCAATCAGTTAGCTCCATGTGAGCTCATCCAAACAAAGGAGGCAAAAGGTATTCCAGAAAAATTTGCCAATAGAATTAAAGAAATTGAGGCTTCTGGGCTTGAAAAAAACTTTAAAGATGATTATATTATTTGCCTCTTCGATGAAGGTAAAGAAATGAGTTCTATTGATTTTGCTCGTTTTTTAGAGAAGATTGCTTCAAATTCATCTCGGGCCATGACCTTTGTTGTCGGGGGATTTTTGGGCCTGGAAGAGAAAATTTTAAAGAGGGCAGATTTTATTCTCTCTCTTTCTCGAATGACCTTCTCTCATGAGTTAAGTCGAATCATGATTTTAGAACAGATATATCGATCCTTAGCAACCATGAAACGAAGACAATACGCGAAATAAGGGGGATAATCTTGAACAAAAAGGAAAGAGATAGATACAGAAATAAGCTTTTGAAAAAAAAGGAAGAGATCGTTAACAAGATAAGTGAAACGTACAACGAAAGCAAAGAAGTGGAGTCTGGAATAGCTCAGGATGTTGTAGATAAAGCAGAGAGTTCTTATACCAAAGAATTCCTTTTAAGCCTTTCTAATGCAGAGCGAAAACAGCTGCGTCTGATTGACGATGCTCTTAAAAGAGTTGATAAAAAAGAGTTAGGTATTTGTCAGAGGTGTGGAAAGGATATAAGCAAAAAAAGGCTTGATGTTGTTCCATGGACTTCTTATTGCATTGATTGTCAAGAAATAGAAGAGGAAGAATCTTCTTGATCTCTTCTCTCTCTAAGAAAATTTACTCCTATTCTAAATTAGTTGAGCTTATTTTTTTCCCTTCTTTCTGCGAATTGTGTTCTTCTTTGCTTGAATATCCCCCAGAAAGAGTCATCTGCAATTCATGTTGGAAAAGTATAAGAACTTCCTATCCTTCCTATTGTTTATGCTGTGGCCGGTTTTTTGAAGCTTTAGAAGAGCCTCACCACTGTCAAGCTTGCTTAGAGAAACGCCCTCCTTTTTCGCATCATCGTTCTTGCGGCAAGTACAAAGGGAAATTGAAAGATATCATCCTTCTGTATAAATATCGCCATTTCCAGGTTCTAGGAAAAGATCTGGCCAATTTTGTTTATCGTGCTTTGGGTAGAGAGGAGGAGATATGGTGGAAAGTAGACGCCATCATACCCGTTCCCCTTCATCCAAAAAGGAAAAAAGAGCGAGGTTTTAACCAGACTCAAATCATCGCCAAAGAATTAGCCAGGATTAAGGGGATTGAACTCAGGGATCAACTGTTGGTGAAAATTAAAAATGCTCCTCCCCAGACCTCTTTGAGGGTCGAAGAAAGAGCGGAAAATGTTTCAGGAGCATTTGCTGTAGCAGAGGGAGACAAGATAAAAGGGAAAGTTGTGCTCCTGGTGGATGATGTCTACACGACAGGGGCGACGATTCGAGAGTGCAGCTCTGTGCTAAGGAATGCAGGTGTCAAAGAGGTCAAGGCATTGACTGTAGCCCAAGCCTGAGTCCTTTCATCTTCAGTTGAAATAAAAAAAGAGCGCCCAGATCAGAAGATCTTGGGCGCTCCCTAGAGTAATTACTAAAGCTTAATGCCTTATTTTTTGGATTTGCCCTTTGGTTTGAGGACTTTCACTTTTTTGGCTTTCAATTCCGCTTTCTTGGGCATAGTGATTTTGAGAACTCCGTTTTCGTATTCTGCGCTGATTTTGTCCTCGTCAATGTAGCGAGGAAGAGTGAACGACCTGTGGAAAGAACCGTAAGAACGCTCAATTCGATGATAATTTTCCTCTTTCGTTTCTTTTTCGAATTTTCTTTCACCCTTTAAGCCTAGGGTGTTATCTTCGATTTTGATCTCAATATCTTTTTCATCTATTCCAGGGACTTCAGTAGTAAGAACAAGAGCATTTTCCTTTTCAAAGATATCAACTGCAGGAGCCCAGCTACTGGCGAATAAATCTTTTTCTTCTGTTCGAGAGCGGTAGCTTTCCTCAAAAAGACGGTTCATTCTTTCTCTCAGTGTTATTAGGTCCCTAAAAGGGTCCCATCTAACTATAGCCATTTTTACCTCCTTAATATCTTAGTCTCCATATAATATAATATATTAGTGCTTATTTGTCAAGTATTTTAAAGATTTTTTTATACAGGGTAAAAAAGACGCTTTTTTACTTACCTTAAGCCTTGGATTAGGACCGTGGCTTCGCCTTTGAGCTTCTTATCTTCCAGTTTTTTTAGTAATTCCTCAGTTGTTCCCCTGAGGAATTCCTCATAGATCTTCGTCATTTCTCTGGCAATGACAATCTGTCTATTTCCTATTGTTTCCCGAGCGAGATCAAGAAAAGAAAGAAGCTTCCGGGTAGGGAGGTAAAAAACAAGGGTTGCTTTTTCATTTTTTAATGAAACAAGCAATTTTTTTGTTGCTTCTTTCTTAGGGGGAAGGAATCCGAGGAAGAGGAATCTATGGGTAGGAAGGCCAGCTGCTGAGAGGGCTGCGGTTATTGCCGCTGGCCCGGGAATAGGGATTATTTTTATTCCTTGCGTAATGGCTTCTCTAAGGAGAGGATAACCAGGATCAGAGATACCAGGGGTTCCGGAATCCGTGACGAGAGCTACATCTTTACCCTGTTTGAGGAGACTAATAATTTGAGGGATTTTCTGGCTTTCCTTGGGATGGTAATAGCTTATAAGCTTTTTTTTAATACCATATTTATTCAAGAGCTTTCTTGTCTGGCGCGTGTCTTCACAAACTATGACGGACACTTCTCCAAGAGTTCTCAATGCTCTAAAGGTTAAGTCTTCCAGGTTGCCAATAGGAGTTGCGACAACATACAGGTCGCCTGATGGTTTAAGTGCTGAGTTTTCCCCCTGCATAACCTATTTGTCCCAATCAAAAGGGAAGAGAAAGTCATGGCCTACAGATCGGGAGGATATTTTGGGAATAGGCGGAAGTTTTCTTTTGAACTCAGAATTTTTAATAAGACCGATAATTTTTTTGACGGTTTCTTTCTTGAATCCCGAAGCAATGATATCTTTCTTTGAGGTCCTTTTATCTACCAGTTGATAGAGTATTTCATCGATTTCATCATAAGGGAGACCGATTTCGTCCTCATCTGTTTGTCCAATCCATAAACCCGCTGAAGGTATTTTTTTCCGGATTTTCTCAGGAATTCCGAGGTATTCCGCAAGTTGCCTGATTTGAGTCTTGTAGAGGTCACCTAAAGGATTTATCCCGCAGGCCATATCACCGTGGATTGTGCCGTACCCTAAAAGTAGCTCTGTTTTGTTACTCGTCCCTAAGATTAAGGCCTTCTCCCGGGCAGAAAAGTCGTAAAGGACGGACATCCGTTCTCTGGCCATTTTATTTCCTTTTAGGACTCTGTTCTCAGTCGGATAGCTTGAGAAATAAGAGTCAACCATCGGAGAAATGTTAATAATTCTTGATTTTATCTTTAATAGCCGAGAGAATTCTTGAGCATCCTTTACATCCTTGCTGAAGGCTTCCCCATAAGGTATGATGAGACCGATAACATTGCTTGGTTTAAGTGCTTTTGCAGCGAGGAAAGCACAAACTGTCGAGTCTAGCCCGCCTGAGAGGCCCAAGATTCCTTTTTTATAATTGAACTTGGATAATTCTTCCCTGATAAATGCAGTGAGAATTTTTTCCACAAAAGGTTCGTTAATCTTCATACTTGCTGATTATCCTCTTTAGAGCTTCAAGGATGATTTCAGGCCTGTCATCTCTTTTGTAAGGCCATTTTTTGCGCACTTCACGAATATCATTCAGATTTATTTCTTGAAGCAGAAATTCATTGTCAAGATAGGATGCCTTGGCTACCAGTTTCCCCATGGGATTGTATATGAATGAGCCACCCGCAAAGTGCTTTCCATCTTCAAACCCCACCCTGTTACAGTAGATGAGGAAAGCGGTGGAAAAGAGCGAAATGGTTTCCCCCATCGACTCCCACATTCGGCTCGTCTCGTAGGCTTCCTTGCCTTGAATTCCTCGGCCAGGAGCCGCACTAATGACGATGATAATATCTGAGCCGCCAGCAAATAGAAGATAACATGCACCATAATGAAGAAAGTCCCGACAAATCATCATTCCTGTATTTCCATAGGGAGTGGAAAAAGTGTGAAAATTTTTGCCTTGGGCAAAAAACTTACCTTCTTCGAACATTCCGTAGGTAGGAAGAAAAACCTTACGATGGATGTGTACAATTTTTCCTTCTGATAAAAAAGCGGCGGAATTATAGAAAAGTCCTTTTTCTTTCTCTTCCACAAAACCAAAAACAAGGGAGACATCACGGCTTGCAGTCTTGAGTTTGTCGAAGATAGGATCTGAATCTGGGGAAAGAGCCACTTCTCCTACTAAATCTTTAAGGGTGTAACCTGTGAGGCTGAGTTCGGGGAAGATCAGAAGATCAACATTTTCCTTTTTTGCTTTTTCTATGTACTTGAGATGTAGATCGAAATTTTTTTCCACATTTCCCAAGCGGGGAGAAATCTGAGCTAAGGCAACTTTCATGATGCAAAAGTTATCATAATTTACTCTCCTTTTCAATCGAGGTCAGACCTTTGTAGGGATTTGATTTATCAAGCCAGCCATATTGATTCTGCAGATAGGATTGTAGGGATTTGATTTATCAAACCCACCTTTTACAATACATGTAATTATTTACAATATAGGAGTCAGGTTTTGACTTTGGATAGAAGTGTCGCGGAAAAAAGGGGACAGGCTACTTTTTCTGGAAGGGAGAGGAATGTCTCTACTTGTGGACAGTTCATACAGAAAAAGTAGCCTTTCCCCTTTTTAAACTTGAATTTTTTTGGGATATAATTAATATATAAAGATGGAAAGGAAGAATTTGAAGAAAAGGCATATAAAAATTTTGGTTTTAAAGATCTGAACCCTATGGAACACATCGGTTTTTACTTAAGGGATATATATTTTTACAAGAAGAGTGGTCCTCTTATTTTCAAGTACGAAGGGATCGAAAGATACCTTTTCTTTCATGATGGATTTTTAGTTTTTGCCAAAATAACCCATCCTCAAGAATTACTGGGAGAAGTTTTGTTTAAGCTGGGAAAAATTTCAAGGTCGACCTATTCTAAAATTGATTCGTACATCGATCCGACGCTTAGATTAGGGGAAAGTTTGATGAAAGAAGGCCTTCTCTCTGAGGACGATTTGTATGCTGGCTTGC
The DNA here is from genome assembly GCA_964435925.1 of uncultured Eubacteriales bacterium. Classification (GTDB taxonomy): domain Bacteria; phylum Acidobacteriota; class Aminicenantia; order Aminicenantales; family Aminicenantaceae; genus SOIV01. Next base: position 15,494 of record CAYTBG010000069.1, read on the forward strand.
GGTATCAAATGAGAGAAATAACTTTGAATATTTTTCCCCTTTTTGATGGAAAATTTAGATTTCAAGAGAGAGGTAAATTCGCCGAGGAGGAATTCAAATCTAAAATAACTATTCCTGATTTGATTGAAGAGGGAATAAGGCGGATGAAGTACTATTCTAAGCTGGAAAAATTCATGGCGAAAAAGGTGCTTTTTCCTAAGAGTGAGGATTTCATTGACCGCTTAACAGGAGAAGAGATGAAAATAATTGGCACAATTGATGGAAGTTTTTCAGCGGAAGATCTTTTTCACTCCGGAGATTTCGAACCTAAGTTTTTTTGGAAGACCCTCTATCTATCTTATTGCTTGAACATAATAGACATTATGGATCCAGAAAAAGTTCCAGTGAAAA
>CAYTBG010000070.1:0-15749 GCA_964435925.1 uncultured Eubacteriales bacterium
GCATACCCTGTGCCTCGCATCTGCGGCAAACTCGATCCGTGAATAATCCAGGCTAGCTAAAGAGAATTTTTTTTCTCGCAATGAAATTCCAGAAAAAAACAACAAATGTCGAGAATATCTTGGATATCAAATAGTGGTAATGAATGAAATCTGTAAAAAACCAGATGATTACCTCGTTAAGGCCGAGTCCTACAAGGCCAATAATCGAAAATATCAAAAATTCGGTTCGCTTGCTGGCTAACGCTCTTTTAGGAAAAACCCAGAGAATACTAATGGCATAATTTACTAAAAGGCCCAAGATAAAAGCAATAGCAGCTGAAATTAAATAATGAATTTTGACAACCTCTGTTAGAAAGATGAGAAAGCCGAAATCCACGCAATAAGCAATTCCACCTACAAAGCCGTACTTGAACAATTGAACAGATGTTTTATTGCTTTTATTGAAAATAAAACTTTTTATGTGTCTATCAACTGAATTTACTATTGCCTTGTTTTTAATGTTCATTTTTCTTTGAATTTTTTCCTTCCGGATGTTTTTTAAATAGCATCCGTATTTAAAATATTTACATTATTTATTGTTTTCAATGACTTCATGGTATTCTTCATCTACGTTTATGTCCCAAATTGAATGCTTTTCGCCCAGGATATTACGGATTGCAAATATTGCACTCAGCATCGAGTGGTCTTGATTATTATATCTATGAAGCCCATTTCGTCCCATTGTTTGTAAGTTTTCGATTGTTGAAAGGTAGTCTTTGATTATCTCAATTCTTTCTTTGTATCCTTCATCATAAATAGGATAGGTTTTTGGCGACCTTATGACAAAACCATCGATAATTTGATCTATTGAAGCAAATTTAAGCTTAGCAGCCTCCTTTGTTCCCAATTTGATTAATTCCTTGTCATCTTTTTTCCATATATCATCTGTGTCGAAACAAAAGTATTCCAATCCAAGAGATGTCGTTTGAGAATCAGGAACCATCTCAGGGCTCCAGTTTTTAAAATTTTGAATACGACCCACTTCAACTTCTGGTGAATGAATGTATATCCAGTTGTCAGGGAAGATGGAAGGCTTGTCGATGACCAACCCTACGGTGAAAAAGTCCCTGTATTTGAGTGCTTGAGCAGCTTTGAGAACATCATCCGGAGCAGCAGGTTTTATAGACTGAACTAACTCTCTTAAGGGAATCGTGGATAGAAAATAATCTCCATTTATTTCCTGGGGAGAGCCGTCGCTTTTTACGAGAGCCGATATTATTTTATTGTCTTTTTTGTTGAGTTGAGTCACTTGAGAGTTAAGTTCGACTTTTCCTCCTTTTTCTCTGACTATTTGTTTAGCCTTATTCCACATCTGTCCAGGGCCTCTCCTTGGGTAGCGAAATTCGTCGATTAGAGTAGTAACCCGATCCTTTCCTAAGAATCCGATTGAGTTTAATACAGCTTTTCCCAAAGATAAACCCTTGATTCTCTGAGCTGCCCAATCTGCTTGAATTTCTTTGCAGGACATTCCCCACACTTTTTCTGTATAGGTCTTGAAGAATATGTTGAATAATTTTTTCCCAAATTTGTTTGAAACCCATTCCTCGAAATTGTTAACGTTCCTGTAGGGCTTTATCTGGGAATAAATATAGCTTGACATTACCAAAAAAGAGTTAATCAAGCCTATATTCATCAAGGCATTGAACGGCTTAATTGGGTAGTAAAAAAATTTGTTATTATAATAGATCCTGGATAATCTGGGTCTGACTAAAAAATTATCTCCTAAGATTTCATTCCAGATGATATTGACTTCGTCAAATTTTGTGAAAAAGCGGTGGCCTCCAACATCGAACAAGTAATCTTTATAGTTGACAGTCTTGGAAATTCCTCCAACCTCCCTGTCTTTTTCAAAAACAACCGGACTTAATCCTTTTTTGCATGCTTCATAGGCTGCAGTTAATCCTGCTGGTCCAGCTCCGGATATGATTACATTCATTTTTTGATCTTTTTCCATTTTTTCTGATTAAAAACCCTTTTCTGGGATTACCTTGAAGAATCTTCCTTTATCGTAATCATGAATCTTTTCTGTGATTATCTTTGCTTCAACCGCTTTTCCTGCTTTGAAATAGCAAGCAGATAATTGGCTTAGAACTAGATATCTTATTTCTGGATGCTTTTCAATCTGGAGAGCAGCCTCAAAATAAAAGACCGCTTCTTCATAATTTCTATTCTTTTTTGAAAATGAACCCAGCTCTATTAGCCTGGAGACGTCTATATCGGAAAAATTGTTCTTTTCATACACATTATCAAGAAAATTCCCAAAATCTGAGGAATAGACTTTAAAGAATTTTTTGGGATTATTTATCAATTCTATATATTTTTTTCCATTCTTATCTAAAGAAATAGGTTCTCCATATAAAATATTGTCTCCATCTTTTTTTAAAGGAATAAGCATACCTTTCTCCAACGTTCCTAAATAAAAGTAGATTTCTCTCTCCGGGAAACATTGAAAAAGTTTAAGGTTATTCTCGCCTTTATCGTTGACGTAAATGATGTTTCCTTTAAGAAAAGGATCATCATACAGAAATCCCGAGCTCCACCATCCGTTCGGGAAAGATTCAAAAGGATGGTAGAGTAATTTCATTATAATCAGCGATCGCTCGAGAGGAATCGAGTTTAGAGTGTGGTGAATCCTAGGGGTGACGCCGGCAAAATTATTGGCAAAACCCTTATAGTACCATTCAGTATCAGAGGGCCAAATCCAGGCGGGAAAACGGATAAAGAATGCGTAAGCTACTAAAATGATCAATACTCCGGTTGTTATTTTTTTTGCCTTTAATTGATTAAGCTTTCCGAATTTACGAGATACGAGAGCAGGCAGCTCAGTGATTCCGTGTGCGCTGAGCAAAAAGAGAATAGGAATTACTTCAAAGAACATCCTTGCTCCGATGAAGACGTGAGTTCCCCAGTAGAAATACCAACCAATCATCATTGAAAAGAATCCTGCCGCGAGAAGCATGATTTTTTTTCTGTTTTCCTTGTTTGCTGTTGTTATCCATAAAAGAGGCAAGAGGGCTAGAAAGGAAGAGAGCGGCCATCCAAATAAATATTTGTTCATCGCTCCCAAGCTTTCGCCGATTCTGAGTGTACCAAGAAAAGGAGTATGAGGAATGCCTGTGTAGCCCGTTCGACCAAAGCCGAGGCTGTGTTCCTCACCATAAGAGACAAGATATCCCATCCTTAGAGGATGGCCATTGGTCATTTGATTATAAATCAATAAAACAGAGAGGAAAACCAATGTTATTAAGACAAAAACAGTAGCATTCTTCAGACTTTTCTTAAGATCCCGAATTATTTTCACTGCATAATAAAGCAAAAAAGGCAGCGTTAGCAAAAAAGCATTATAAGGCCTGATGAGAACGGCCATCCCCAGGCCCAGTCCAGCAAATAATCCATTTGTGATTGAGGGATTCTTGAGTGAACGGAACACGAAAAGGAGAAAAAATGAAGTGAAGAATAAGCTACTGGTATGAGACATCATCGTAGATGACATCACTAGGAACCAGATTGATACGGCGCCTAAAACAGAAGCCAGGATACCTACCTTTAAGTTGAAAATTTCTTTGCCCAGAAAGTAAAAGAGAATGATTGAAAGTGCAGCCAAAAGCGGGTTGATTAGCCATGGTGCTTGGACAAGAAGACCGAGCAAAACGAGAAAAGGATAACCTGGAGTGTAGTGACTGTACCATTTGCCATTATTTATCATATGAGGGAAGTCAAAGGATTCTTTAGCACAGGGTGAAGGAACATAAAGCCTTCCTGATTTAAATATTTTTGCTTGAAATAGATTGTCAATTTCATCATGAACACGGGGAATATGATTGAAAATATAAAAGGAGAATAGATTGGTGAAGATAAAGACAAAAAGAGCACTCACGACGACTGGCCAGGGAATGTTCAGCTTTTTTTGCATCGGAAATTTCTTTGTTAGCTTAATTTTATGTTTTTCCAAGCATCAGAATAAGATGCAAGTTTTCCAATTTGCTGGGAAGGAAGAAGTAGAGGGAGCTGTTTTTTCATGTTACTGCAGTCGTATTTGCAGGAAACATTTTGGCAAAAGCGTAGAGATTGGTCAATCGTCTCTTATGATGAATCCTGGGATGATTTTTTTTTACATTTTCTCATCTGAAAGGGTGAGACTAAAATTTTTATTAATCTATCTTGTTAGTCCTATCGTATTCCGTAAATTTTATGAAGTTGCCCGGAAAGCCGCATATTTTTCAGTCCAGCCTTCAAGGACTGCTTTAAAAGTTTTATTCCCAAAATAATACTCCATTTCCTGTTGGATTGAGGCTGGAGCAAGATAGGGATTTTCTCTGGGAACCACTTTCTCAGACGGCGAATCGATTCAAGATCTAAATTTTTTGTTACGATTATCTTCAATTCTTTTGCCTTTTCCCGGTATTCGGGCCGATAGGTGTACCTATCCGGTTTAGGAGATATGGAGTACCAATCAACAGGTAAAGTGCGGTAGAGAGTGGCATTGGTCTCCACCTGAATTTTCAATCCTTTCTTTTTCAGGGCCTTGGTCAATCCATCAATGTCCTGCAAAAGAGGCTCTCCCCCTGTGATGCAGATCCACTGGGCTGGGAAGCTCTGCCTTATTTTTCTAACCTCTTCCAGAACCTGATCCACAGAATACTGTTGACCTTCTTCCCAGGCGTACTTGGTGTCACAGAAGGAACACTTCAGGTTGCAGCCAGAGAGCCGAATGAAGATGGTGGGCTCTCCTTGTCTTAGGCCTTCGCCTTGAACGGAGGGGAATATTTCAGTTATTTTCAGAATATGTCGCTGAGGCATCTTCAGATTCCCACACTGTCACTTTAGCAGCTGGGAAGTGTTTTTTCAATTCGAAAAAAAAGTGACGAGCCAGGTTTTCTGCCGATGGATTAAAATTATAAACCTCATTGAGAAGAGTATGATCGGGCAGTATTTCAGACAACTTTTGCTTTATTTTGGTAAAATCTATGCCGATTCCTGTTTTATCAAGCTCTGTGACCTCGATTTCAACCTCTACATAAAAAGTATGACCATGGATTTTTTCGCACTTTCCCTTATACTCCTTCAAAAAATGCGCAGCCTGAAATTTTTCCCTTACTTTTAATATCCAGCTCATATTTTTCCTTCTTCCTCCAATCTAAGAATTAATGGGTCTTTAAGTCCAACTTCTTCCCAGGCTTTTTGTCGTAAGACACAGGAAGAACATTTCTGACAGGGAATCTCTTCTCCACAATAACAGGATATAGCGAAAGAGTAATCAGCGCCCAAAGAAAGACCTTCCTTTATAATATCTGACTTTTTCATTTTTAAAAAAGGTGCAATGATTTGAATCTTTTCCGGGCTGAGGGATGCTTTTGTTCCCAGGTTTATAGCTTCCTGCATAGCTTGGACAAATTGCTTTCGAGTATCAGGATAGTTCGGGGAATCTATGACGTTAAAGCCGCAGACAATCTCCTTTATTCCGACCACTTCAGCCCAAGCTGCGGCCAAAGCTAAGAATATTCCGTTTCTGAACGGAACATATGTTGAGGGCAGACCTTCTTCGATTTCTTCCATCCTTTCATACTGGGGTAAGGAAAGTTTAGTATCGGTAAGGGAAGAGCCGCCAATCTGCTTGAGGTTCACCCGAAGAATCTTTTGAGGAACACTGAGTTTTTGCGCCACCTTGCTAGCCATGTCTAACTCGATCCTGTTACGCTGTCCGTAATCAAAAGTCATAGCAAAAATTTTCTCGTAGCGTTCTAGAGCCCAATAGATAGCGGTTGTTGAATCTATACCTCCAGAAAATAGAACTATGCTTTTTTTCATTTTCGAAGGTTCCATGCCTGATGATAAAAGATAAGCTCTTTTTTTTCAAGGAGCTGACCTTGATAGTAAGTATTTCCAATTCCGTCCCCATTTATTCGCTGCAGCTATTTCCCAAAACCTGTGCCTCAACAATTAGTTATAACGGATTAAAAATGTTTCCGACCTGTTTCTGACCTTGACAACCTTTTATGGCGATGCTATATGTCGAGGCTTAGGGCTTCGAAAAAAATGGGGCCTGGCCCCATTTTCTGGACGTGCTAAAGAAGAATGGAGGAACTCGGGATTCGAAGAGAGATGCTTTAGGATCTTCAACAGGCGAATATAGGGCGCAAATAAAAAGAGTAAGTTATAGATGGCAGACGAAAGCATAAAAGATAAAAATGCAGAGCTTCCAAAGAAAGCTTACGAGCTTCTTTCCTGGGCCAGCAAAGGAACGGATATTACGGTCAGAGATGATCAGCATGAATTTCCTTGGCTTCTGGATTCTGTGAAGCGATGCCGAAAAAATGGCGCTCGATTTCGCCTGATTGACTCAGGCAAGCTCGATTGCTCCCAGCTTGAGTGGCTAGCAGGAGCGGGAGCAGACCTTTACACCTCGGATGAAGCACGGGCCGAAGCGTCTGAACTGGAGCATGTGAATAGAACCTGCCAGAAAGGCGGAGCTTTCGTTGCTTATTTCCATTACGGGCCTTTGGAGTCCGAAGAAGAGTCAAGTTCCATTTCTTTTTTTGACCTTAAAGATATGGGAAGAAGTGGAATCTATTTTTATCTCTCCAACAGGGAAATGAAAAGAGAAATTTCGAAGCTTAATGAATTGGCGCATGCTTGTCGAAAAGGGGGAAGCTGGCTTGTTTATTATCTTCATGGTTCGTTAGAAAATTCTCTTGAGGAGCTGGCAAGAAATGAAACCTGGATTCACATTACCGATCAGATATTTCAAGAGCCTGAGGATCCGGCTCTTGTATTGGATAAGGTAAGAGCTGTTGTTTCTGCGGGTGCAAAACTAATTCTTCATGTGGAGAAGGGATTAGACCTCTCTCTGCTTCGCGATGTTATCAAAACTCAGGCTTTTGTCCTTTTTAAATCTTCCCTCTTTGACTACAGATCTCCTTTTAGAGCCTTGGAAAGGAAGGAAAGGAAACGAAAGCTGGATCTCCGTGCTTACTATCTTTATCCGACCTTTCTGCCCTGAGGAAACAAATTTCATCTTCCTTCTTGCAGGGGCTTGATTCATCAAACCCGCACTTTTGGTCATCATTGTAGTGGTTTGATCATCATGCCCACTTTAAAATCCCGAAGGAGCATGATTCTTCTTTTGTAGGGGCTTGATTCATCAAGCCCACCTTACTTAAATAAAAAATTTATTTATAGAAATTTAAATGTATGTTTGATGAATCAAATACCTACAAAATATTAATAACAGAGAAGTAAAACCATATCTTTGCCATCTTTTTTCTTTAAAAAGGAAAATGTATTGGATATAATAGCTTTTCCTATCTTCTGCCAGAGAAAAAAGCCCGGAGGAAAAGTGGAGGAAAAACTCTTTTAAGAAAATAAGTAATTGGCTATGTAGAAAATAACGGATCGTAAAGATGGGTGAAAAAAAAAGGAAAAGCGATGTCCTCACCGCGGTAGAAAAGATTAAAGAAGTTGAAGAAAAAGCCCGTGGAATCATTCAAGACGCTCGAGAAAAAACATCTTCAAAAATCATCGAGGACGCCCATGAGGAAGCAAAAAAAATCAAGGAAAATAATTTAAATGAGGCCGGCAAAAAAGCTGAAGAGAAAAAGAAGGCCATAATTCAGAGTGCTTCGAAGGAGGCAGAGAAAATAAGGAAAAAATCTGAGGAGGATGCGGCTGGTATGAGTCAAAAAGCAGAAACAGCCATGTCCAAAACAGTTGAAAAGGTCGCAGAAAAAATCAAGCACTTTTTCGAGGGAGGAAAGCTTTAACTCATGGCAATAGCCGAAGTTCAGAAGGTCCAAATTCTTGCCCATGCTGGCGTGAAGATGAAGGTTCTTTCCACTCTCCAGGAAGAAGGATTGGTTCAAATTGAAAGAGCAAACTGCGAAGAATTAGACCTCGAATCTTCCCTTCCCGAAGTATCTCACCTTGAGCACCGTCTTCATCGGCTATCATATGCTTTGGGCTATCTTTCCCGCTGGGAGGAAAGGGGATTTGGAAAAAAACTCTTTGCTCAAAAGCCACAAATCAACCGCCAGAAAAGAGAAGAAATTTTAGACTTTGATTGTCTTCCTGTTTTGGACAAGATTGAAAAACTCGAAGCTGAAAAAATGGAGCTGCTTTCAGAGATAAAATATTTAGAGAAAGAAAAGGAGTTTCTTTCTCCGCTCGATGGCTTAGAATTACCTCTAAAGTCTTTGAAGCCGACTGATTCGACAGAAATCCTCCTTGGTTCCTTGCCCCTTTCTCAGGAGGAAGCATTCAAGGAGTTAGCAGAGAAAGAAGCCATCTGGTTTGAAGTCCTAAATCGTGGGAAAAGAACACTTTATATTTTTCTTATTTATCATAAAAGGGAAAATGATTATTTTGAACAAATCCTTAAAGATTTGAACTTTATCCAACTCTATTTCACCGAGGACATGTTGAACAAGGCGGATGAGAATGACAAGGTGAGAAATATCATGGAGAAAATCCAGGGAGAGAAAGAGGAAAAAGGGAGGAGGCTTGAAAAACTGGAGAGAGAAGGTCAGAATCTCTTCGTTCACCGTGAAAAGCTCATGCTCCTTCATGATGTTCTTCTTAATGAAAGGGAAAAAATATTCTCCTCTCGTCTTCTGGGCGAGACAGAACGTGTTTTTTACACGGAAGGGTGGATCCGCTCTTCGGATGCTGAAAAACTCAAATCAAAGCTTCGGCCTTACTCCGACGCGATGGAAATTTATTCTAGAGCTCCTCTTCCTGAGGAAGAACCACCAGTTATCCTTGAGAATCCGAAGTCGTGGAAGCCTTTTGAGCTAGTGACCAAACTCTACGGTCTTCCCCAGCGCGGCTACTTTGATCCTACTCTTCCCATGGCTCCATTTTTTTTCCTGTTCGTGGGTTTGTGTGTCAGTGAAGCGGGCTATGGACTGCTCGTTGGGCTTCTAAGCTTGCTCTTAATCAAATTTGCAAAACCCAAAGGAGCCCTGCTTCAATTCTTAAAGCTTTTTACTCTCTTAGGAATCTCAACTACTATTCTTGGAGCTTTGATCGGAGGCTGGTTTGGTTTTCCTATCCGCAGGCTGATGGTTTTGGATCCTCTCCAAGACCCGGTTTCTTTCTTGATTCTTACTCTTGTCCTTGGTTTTGTTCAGGTCTGGTTTGGAACGTTCCTCAATATGATCAACGGAATAAAGAACAAACTCTACCTTGAATCCATTTTTGCCCAGGGAGGATGGTTGCTTCTCCTTCCCTCCCTTGTTGTTTTTTTGATGACTAAACAGTCAATTTGGGGGATTCTTTCGCTCGTGGGTGCCGCCGGCATTATTTTCTTTGCCTCTCCCAGTCGTAATCTCTTTGCTCGTTTTTTTGGGGGGCTGTATAGCCTCTACGGGATCTCGCGATATTTAGCTGATGTTCTTTCCTATTCACGTCTTCTGGCTTTGGGACTGGCAACATCCGTAATTGCCATGGTGGTGAACACTCTCTGTCAGACAGCCCTTGGCATACCCTGGGTTGGCTGGTTGTTAGCTGCTTTGATATTTATCGGCGGTCATTTGTTTAATATAGGTATCAGCTTTTTGGGCGGGTTTGTCCATTCCATGCGCCTTCAGTTTGTAGAGTTTTTCAGTAAATTCTTCAAATCTGGCGGCAAACCTTTTAGTCCTTTTGAACTTGAAAGCAAGTTTGTTGAATTTGTCTGAATAAATTTGTTCAATGAAAACATAAGGAGGTGGAAGAAATGGAAGGTGCGACGTTAGGTTTGGCAATTGCGACATTTGGAGGAGCACTTGCAGTCTTGTTAGGGGGAATGGGTTCTGCTATTGGTGTTGGTCTTGCCGGTCAAGCATCAAGTGGAGTCATGAGTGAGGACCCGGGAAAATTTGGAATGCTTCTCCTACTGGTTTCACTTCCAGGAACTCAGGGAATTTATGGATTTTTGAGTGGTTTTTTGGTGATGTTAAAAGTTGGCCTGATAGGAGGAACTCTGGCAACTCTGACAACCGTCACGGGCCTGCTGCTTCTTGCTGCCTGCCTGCCTGTTGCCTTTACGGGGCTGGTTTCAGGAATCCATCAGGGAAAAGTCTGTGCTTCTGGTGTTTATATGGTAGCCAAGCAGCCCAAAGACCTGATGAAACCGGTGATAATGGCTGCTCTTGTGGAGACCTATGCAGTGCTTGGATTGCTCATTACAATCCTCCTGCTAAACGGGATAACGCTGAAGTGATAAAGCTTTAGAAGCTTCGATGGAATCATGAGCTTAGAGAAAATCCTAAAGAAAATTATTGATGATGCCCAGGCTGAGGCAGATAAAATCATCCTTGAGAGCCAGAAGAAAGCTGAGGAGATTAAAGAAAAAGGCCGAAAAGAAGCTTCTGATTTAGCAAAAGCGCTGGTAAAGGAGGCGGAGAGGCAGGGCCATCTTGAAGCAAGCCGCATTATTACCAAGGCTCGGTTAGAGAAGAAAATCAATACCCTCTCGCGCAAAAAAGAGCTAATTGAAGGAGTCTTAGAGAAAGCTTTCGAAAGAGGAGCCAAGGGAAAAGAGAGGCTTAAAAGGAAAATCATCATGAAAGAGGGAGAGAGCGAAGAGCTCTATGATGAGGAAAAATTAAAGGAAGAACTTCGCTCCAAGCTTGAGAATGAAATATTAGAGGCCCTAAAAATATGAAGAAATCCTCCAGACTCCGTTATGCCTATGCTGTAGGTCGGGTGCGTGTGTTAGAGAATAAGCTAGTCCAGCGGGCAATTTTCAGCGAGGCTTCGGAGGAGAGTGATTTTTTTTCTGCTATGAAGGTCATATTCGATGCAGGAAGTTTTTCAGAAGAAATGGTTCAAATCAGGGATTCGGACGAGTTGGATGAATACCTCGAAAAGGAAGAAAAAAATCTTTATCGTTTGCTGGAAGAAATTCTCCTTGAAGGAGATATCCTAACAATCTTTCACGAGGAAAGCCATCCTGAGAAGGCGATGTCGGTTGCTGAGAGAACGGATTATTCCTTTATCAAAGACTATATCAGGCATAAAATTGATTTAGGCAACCTCAAGATTTTTTGCCGTGTGAAGTATTCAGGTCTTTCGCGAAAAAAGTTTGAAAACCTGGTCTTAAAAGGTGGTTTTCTTGATGAGGGAAATTTCCTCCAAAACTTTGATCTCCCTTTCTCTGAGATTGGAGAAAGACTTCGTGCCACTTCTTACCATGACCTCTGGACAAAAGCGACCGATGCTCTCGAAGAACGGGAAACTTTTGTTGAGTTAGAGCGCGGGATAGAAGACTTTCTTATGAACTACTTAAAGAGAGCAAAGTATATCGTGTTTGGGCCTGAGCCAGTATTTGCCTACGGACTGGCGAAGAGAAGAGAACTAAGCTTGGTGAGGCTTCTTGGAGTTGGGATTATCAACCAAATTCCTACCCCCGTCTTAAAAGAAAGGATAAGTGAGACCTATGTTTGATAAAGTTGCCGTCGTAGGAGATGCTGACATCATTTTTGCTCTAAGAGCACTGGGAGTAAAGATTTTTTCTCCTAAGAGCCTGGAAGAAGCCAGGAAAGTAATGGAGAGCTTAGCCAAGGAAAATTTTGCTCTTTGCTTCTTGCACGAGAGCTTCCTGGAACCCCTAAGGGAAGAAAGGGAGGCTTTAAGAAAGAAATTTTGTCCTGTAGTTGTCGGATTCTCGGATTACAGAAAGGTAACAGATCAGCTGGAGCGAATGATGAGAGATGTGGCCGTCAAAGCTACAGGTTCAGATTCTTTGGTTAAAAGAAGGGAAGAAGATGAAAGAAGGTAAAATTATTCGTGTTGCAGGCCCACTGGTCGTCGCTTCGGACTGCCTGGGAGCGAAAATGTACGACATGGTTAAGATTGGAGAATTAGGACTCATAGGAGAAGTCATCGAACTAAAAGAAGACCTGGCCTTTATCCAGGTCTACGAGGACACAACAGGAATCGGCCCGGAGGAACCAGTGTTTTTAACTGGAGAGCCCTTAAGTGTTGAATTAGGGCCGGGTTTGATAAGCTCCATTTATGATGGAATCCAGAGACCCTTAGATGTCATAAGGAAAAGAGAGGGAGACTTTATCACGCGAGGTATCGAATTGCCGCCCCTCAAACGGGAGAAAAAATGGAACTTCACTCCCCTGGTCACCAAGGGTCAGGAGGTCAAAGAGGGAGATTTTCTGGGCGAAGTGGAGGAAACTCCTCTTGTAAAGCATAAAATTATGGTCCCTGTTGGCTCAGCCGGAAAAATCGTGGAGATCAAAAAGGGGAGTTTATCTATAGAAGAAGTGGTGGCCCGGATACAGGCCCCGAAAGAGATGAAAGAGGTAAAGATGTTCCAGACATGGTCGATCCGCAGAAACAGGCGCGTTCATGAACGTCTTATGCCTGATGAGCCTCTGACTACCGGGCAAAGAGTTCTTGATGCTCTCTTTCCCTTAGCAAAAGGTGGAACAGGCTGTGTCCCCGGTCCATTTGGCAGCGGCAAGACCGTTGTCCAGCACCAGCTTGCCAAATGGTCGGATGCTCAGATCATTGTCTTTGTTGCCTGTGGAGAGAGGGGAAATGAAATAGCTGACCTTCTTCTCAGCTTTCCTGAATTGAAAGATCCCCATACGGGCCGGCCTCTTTTAGAGCGGACAGTTATCATAGCCAATACCTCAAACATGCCGGTTGCGGCTCGAGAAGCATCTATTTATACCGGAATGAGCATCGCTGAATATTTCCGTGATATGGGTTATTCTGTGGCCCTCATGGCTGATTCTACAAGCCGCTGGGCAGAAGCTTTAAGGGAGATTTCAGGACGTATGGAGGAGATGCCAGGAGAGGAAGGTTATCCTGCCTATCTGGCAAGCCGCATTGCTGAATTCTATGAGCGGGCTGGAAAAGTTATCTGCTTGGGCTCAGACAGGAGGTTAGGGGCCCTGAGTGTTATGGGTGCTGTCTCTCCTCCAGGAGGAGATTTATCCGATCCAGTTGTTCAAGCCACGCTCAAGGTGGTCAAAGTCTTCTGGGCATTGGATGATAGGCTGGCAAACATGCGGCACTTTCCCGCCATTAACTGGCTTTTAAGCTATTCTTTGTATGTAGAAAACATAAAGGATTACATGAATAGCAGCGTAGCCGAAGACTTTACCGATCTCAGGCAGGAAGCCATGGGGCTTCTTGAGGAGGAGTCAGGGCTTCAAGAAATTGCCCGGCTTGTCGGTGTAGAATCCCTTTCAACCAAGGAAAGGCTTATCCTCGAGTCCGCACGATCGATCCGAGAAGACTTTCTCCATCAGAATGCCTTTCATCCGCAGGATACTTACACCTCCTTGAGGAAGCAGTATTTGATGCTTCGAACAATCCTGCATTTTCACAATTCAGGCCTTAAAGCTCTAGAGGAAGAAAAAAGCCTGGAAGAGATTTTAGCCCTTGGGATCAGAGAGAAAATTTCAAAAATGAAATTCCTTCCGGAAGGAGAACCTGGTCTTCTCGAAGTTTATATCGAAGTCGACAACGCCTTTAAAAAGCTGTTACAGAAGAAAGGAGTAAGTGAGGAAAATGTATAAAGAATACCTGACTGTCTCCAACATTGTCGGACCTCTGGTTATTGTAGAGCGAATCAGGGATGTAAAATATGGCGAATTGGTAGAAATTGAAGCTGGGGGAGGATTTTTGCGCCGGGGCACAGTGCTTGATATTTCTACAGAAAGAGCAGTCGTTCAGGTTTTTGAAGGAACTATCGGCCTTGATGTGGCTAAATCTCGGGTGAGGTTTTTGGGGCGTTCCCAGCAGCTTGGCGTTTCAGAGGAGATTATCGGTCGAATTTTTGATGGTTCAGGAAGGCCTAAAGACCACGGCCCTCAAATAATTGCCAAGAAAATGCTCGATATCACTGGAAACCCCATAAATCCTGATGCCCGGGACTACCCCTCTGAGTTCATCCAGACCGGAATATCTTCTATCGACGGGATGAATCCGCTGGTAAGGGGACAGAAGCTTCCGTTGTTTTCAGGGAGCGGGCTGCCCCATGCCCGGATTGCTGCCCAGGTTGCCCGACAGGCTGCTGTGTTAGGAAAGGCGGAGAAATTTGCGGTAGTTTTTGGCGCAATGGGCATAACCTTTGAAGAGGCAAACTTTTTCATAGAGGATTTTCGTAACACAGGAGCATTAGAGAGAGCGGTGCTTTTTCTCAATTTAGCTAACGAGCCCACGATCGAGCGTCTCGCCACACCGCGTCTAGCTTTAACATGTGCAGAGTATCTGGCATTTGATCTGGATATGCATGTTCTGGTTATTTTAGTGGATATGACCTTCTATGCTGAGGCCCTTCGAGAAATCGCTGCGGCTCGAAAAGAAGTTCCAGGCCGAAGGGGATACCCGGGTTATCTCTACACAGACCTGGCTACTATGTATGAGAGAGCAGGAAGAATTAAAGGCAAAAAGGGATCCATCACTCTGATCCCTATCCTCACGATGCCTGAGGATGATAAAACCCATCCCATTGCTGATTTGACGGGTTACATCACAGAAGGACAGATCATGATAAGTCGGGAGATTCATCGGAAGGGAATCTATCCTCCTATTGATGTGCTTCCCAGCCTTTCCCGGCTTAAGGATAAAGGGATTGGTGAAGGGAAAACACGAGAGGATCATGCCGATGTCCTAAACCAGCTTTTTGCCTGCTATGCTCGAGGGAAAGAAGCCAGGGAGCTGGCGTTGATCCTGGGAGAGGCAGCCCTCAGTGATTTGGATAAGCTGTATTTAGAGTTTGCTGACCATTACGAAGATGAGTTCGTTAGGCAGGGTGAGTTCGAATCTCGTTCTATCAACGACACCCTGGAACTAGGCTGGAAACTTCTCCATACAATCCCGAGGGCAGAACTCAAGAGGATTCGTCCCGAATATCTAGAGAAATATTACACTGAAAAGAAATGAGACTTTCTGTTAATCCGAATAGAATGGAGCTTATGAGGCTCCGGAGGCGTCTTGTTCTGGCAGAGAGAGGGCATAAACTTCTCAAGGATAAGCTCGAAGAGATTATGCGCCGTTTTCTGCAGCTTGTGAGAGAGCTTTATAATCTTCAAGAAGTAGTTAGCTTGAAGCTTAAAAAAGTCTTCCTTTCTTTTGTACTTGTCCGTTCCCGTAGCTCCCGTAAAGATCTGGAGAGGCTCATACCGGAAGGGAAATTGATTTTAGCAACAAAGGAAGAAAAGATTCTCAATCTTACGATCCCTCGATTTGAGATAGAAGAAAAAGATGTCTCTGATTATGATTTTCTCAACACTGAAAGCGAGCTTGATGTCGGTCTAAAGAAGACACAGGAGTTACTCAAGGATTTGATGGAGATGTCTCGGCTCTGGAAGGCAGTGGAGCTTTTGTCCCACGAGATCGAGGCCACACGCCGCCGGGTTAATGCTTTGGAGCATATTCTTATTCCCAGTATTAAAGAAACCATACATTATATCTCCAGCCGTTTGGAAGAGATGGAGCGCTCCTATCAGGTCCAGCTCATGAGAGTTAAAGAAATCATTAGGGGGGACGTTCCCTAAGGGGACACCCTTATTATTTTTACGACTATTTTTTTGCACTTCTTTCTTCTTATTTATTCGTTTTAGTCTCTATTATTATGAATATATCTGGGCAGAGATGATTATATCGATAGATAGGGTGTCCCCTTTTGGGACGTCCCTAATAGCTCTTATGTAGGGGCTTGATTCATCAAGCCCACCGTGCGCCCGAAAGCGCACATCATCAGG
>CAYTBG010000071.1:0-15577 GCA_964435925.1 uncultured Eubacteriales bacterium
TTACACTTTAAAAATGTCAGAGGAAATGTGTCACCAATGTAGTGAACGAGTACAAGTATTTGACTATCTCGTTTTTATTTGATATATAAATAAAGGTTATCGCAGGTAAAAGACAAAAAGAAAAGAGAGAAATTGTTGCTTGATCAGACTTGATCAAGAACAAATTTCTGTAAATCCAGGGTTTGGATAGCAAAATAAAAAAAAAGTGTTATTCTATAAAAAAACTTCTTAACAGGACTTATGACCAGCGGAAACATCCTCATTCTAAATAAAAATCCTGAAGAAAGAGCACTTTTTGCTAAGTTATGCGGCAAAATTGGCACTGCTCATTCTTCTTCCAACCTAGAGAGAGCGATCTCCCTCCTTGAGTCAATAGATTTCAATCTGCTCGTTGTGGATTATTCCCTGGCCAGCTACGCTTCCCTTAAAGGCTTACTAGAAAAGCCAGTGAGTATCATTATCACGGGCAGTGAAGAAAAGAAAATTAAAGAAATAATTAACGAATGGCCTTTGAACCGCTATATAGACTATCATATCATCCTTTTAGAAGAGCCTGACGAGAAAACCTTCCTTAGGATCCTTAAGAAAGCGGCCGAACACTCCTTGCTCAAAATAGAAGTGGAGAATCTTATATATTATATTGAGCGGACTAAAATTGAGATAAAGGATGCTTATTCCGAAATCAAAGAAATTAAAAAGTTTGTAAATGACAGTATTATCAGAGAGCTAGAAAAGCGTTTGGAGTTAGAGGCAAAACATATATGGTTTAAAAAGGAAAAACAGAAAATAGAGGAGATTTTAAAGAATATTTATGTAGCTAGCGATGTTACAAGTCTGCTGGATACTGTCTACGAGATAAAAGACATTATCCGGGCCAGTAGCATTTCAATTTATATTCTGGATGAAGATGAGACTCATGGAAAATTCCTCAAACCGTTAGTATGGGATGATGCTTTCTTGCTTCATCCTGAAATTTCAAAGCATATCGTCTTAATAGACTCGCAAGATTTTGCAGCCTTCGTTGCCCGCTACAGGCAGGAAATCAATATTACTGATTTATCAAACGACATTCGGATGTCTAAAAGATATTTGGAACAATTTAAAACTCCCTTGAAGAACATACTGTGTGTCCCCATCATGCATGACCAGGAAGTCATAGGGGTGCTGGAAGTCTACGACAAAATACGCCGCAAAAACTCTAGCCAGGAAGGTTTCACAAAGGAAGACGAGCAAATTATGCGTACCCTATCCGAGCATATATCCTTAGCCATCACAAAGCTAAATCTGATTCAGTATGATGCCCTTACAGGTTTGCTGCGTCCCGATCCTTTCTATGATAATGTTATCCAGAAGCTAGAATCTCAGAGGAAGAGGCGCGAAGAAAAAGAATCATATGCAATGGTGATGGGTGATGTTGACTGGTTTAAGAAATATAACGACAGAAATGGCCATGAAGCGGGCAACCGACTTCTTCGAGAGTTGGCGAAGGCCCTTAAGTCTTCGACCAGAGATCAAGATTTTCTCTGCCGGTATGGGGGGGAAGAATTCTTGTTCTTTCTCACAGGATTTAAAGACATCGAAGAAGCTTGCTTATTTACGGAAAGAATAAGGAAAAATATCGAAGAACATCATTTTAAATTCCAGGAATATCAACCCAGAAAAAACCTAACTATGAGCTTTGGCGTAACTTATTTTACAAAGGAGAGGATTGATTCCCTGGAGTTGATAACCAAAAGTGATTTAAAAAAAATGGCTAATGAAGCGGATATTGCTTTGGCAGAAGCAAAGGGCAAAGAGTCTGCAGCCTTAGGCGCTCGAGGGAAGAAAGATTCATCCAAGGTCAAAAACAGAGTCTGTGTTTATTACGGCAAAGCAACCGATGAGCTAGAAAAAGAAGACGTTATCAGGCCTTTCGAGAAAAAACTCCTTCAGGAAAGAAGGCAATCCGAAAGATTCTATACTTCTACTGTTCTTATCTACAAAGAAAAGGGCGCTCGCAACGTGGCCCAGACAATAAACATAAGTTTAGTTGGAGTAAAAATTTCCTCAGAATTAGAGCCTCCTCGTGATCATACTCTTGATTTGATGATAGTTTTGAAGGATAAAGCCTACCAGTTTAAAGGGAATGTTGTCTATTCTGAAAAAGTCGAAAAGAATTTTTTCCGTTATTACTCAGGATTAAAATTTAAAGATCTTTCCTCAGAAGACAAAACTATCTTGAAAGATTATTTTTCTTCTCTAGATTCAGAAGAGGGATTATCTCTACTCCATTAAGACAGTCCAACCTACTCTATCCCTAATTCCTCAATCACAGATTTTGAATAAGCAGCCCACGGAGTGATTCGTTCATAATATGCATTTTTGATTTTGTTAGCGAACTCCTCAAAAGAATGGAAATCTTCTTGGTTATTCCAGTTCTCCATGCTCACCTTTTCAAGAATATCCTTGAGAGCATCCATATTCAAAATGTCTGAGGTATATTTAGGCAAAGAGCAGGTTTCTTTTTCGCACAGTCGAACACTTCCTAATATAATTTTTCGGAGGCTTTTTTGATATCTTATGATTTCCTGTTTTATAAAAAACTGCTCCTTTGCAGATTCAGCCTGAGTGAGTTTTATGAAAAGCTTTTTTGCCTCATCCAGGTCTTTATTCAGGTTTGAGAAAAAACTCTCTCCGTCCAGAATCATTTTATCCTTATTCTGAAAATAACTTACTTCACCGTCATTCTTAGTTATTTCAGATTTCCGGAACTTGGCAAGAGTATCGAATGCATCTTGAAAATCTGTTCCACCCCTTAAGATGCTCTTTTCCGATTCTCCTTTGGCCGATGGCTCCTTGTCTTTTGCTTCATTCTCCTCTGATAAAGAGGGTTCCGTAACTTCATTCATCTTTGGTTTTTCAACATGAAGTTCATCTTCTTTACTTACTTCTGATTCTTCAATTTCCTCTTCGGTTTTTCCTTTTTCTCTTGTTCTCCTTGTTACAGGTTCGGGTGTCTCTTTCGGACCTAACAGTTCTTTAATCTTCTTCAGCTTTGCCAGCTCTCGCTTCAAATCAACATCTTCAAGTTCTTTTATCTCCAGATCATCAGCCACAATTCCGAATTTTTCTTCAAGATCTTTTTTCAAAATGGCGGTTTTTTCTTCAGTCGCATGACGGGATTCCTCAAGCTTCTGGTTCAACTCACCAACTTTTTTTAACTCTTCGAGTGTTTGGGCAGTCAGAGTTTCTATTTCTGTTAAGGATTGAACCGCCCTGTCAATATGTTCTTTTATCTGACTTTTAGTACCTGCCTTATTATTTTCAAACTCAGCAAGCGTTGTTCGATAATTTACCAAAGCCTCCTTTTCATCCTCAAGCTCCTTTTCAATTTGATGAACTTTCTTTTCTGCTTCTTTTTTCTCTTGCTGAATCTTTCCTTCAAGCTCCTCCTCTATTGCCTGCTTTTTCTTGTTGAAAATTTTCTCTAATTGATTTTCAACATCTTCGATGATTGGAGCTGGATGTTCAAGGATTTTTTTATTTTTTTGCATTTTTCCTTTTCCTTGTAGTGCTTTTTCATTTTAATTATTATCAATAAAAATAAATTGTCAAGAAAAGTTCATCTTTTTAAAGAAATAAACATGAAAAGTGGGGTCATGAAAAGTGGGGTCAGGTCTTGTTTTTTGCCTTTACTAATACAAACGCAATTTATACTAATGCCTTAGATTGTTGATTGCGGGCAACCTTGCTATTTTTACAAATGGGTGGGGAGCGTGGCGAAATATCATCCTGAAGATAGGAGATATCTGCGTTGCATTCATCCGTTCAATGAAATTTTAATGCGTTTGCATGAGATTTTTGAGACAGGCAAAAAACAAGACCTGACCCCGCTTAATAGGGGATTAAATTAGACTTATAAGTATTTCCAGCGCGACTTGCTTGGCTTGTTTGCCGCTTTCTTTAGTAGGCCCTACACATGAGGGACATCCTTCCTTGCAGGGGCAGGCGGTGATCGTTTTCTGACAGTGTTTAAGGAGCTCTTTTTCCAGATCAAAAAGAGAAGGGCTTAAACCTATCCCTCCAGGAAAGTTGTCAAAGATGAAAATATTCGGTTCGAAGGCGATATCTGTGAAGTCAGGCCGTTCTTCATCTCGGGCTATTTTAGAGGGAATGTTACGCGGGGGGACTGACTTTCCTGTTGTATTGTCACCGATGGATATGCCGACATCATGGAGGTCACACATCATAAACAGAGGGGAAACATGATGGAGAAGATAAGCCACACCGAAAAGACCGTTTATCTTTTGCTCTGTGGAAAAAGGAAGGGAATGGAAGATTTCAGAAGGTATGGTCAACCAGTAGGCTGTAGTGTGCATTTCGTTTTCAGGAAGGCTTAAATCTCCTGCACCTACATTTTCCGCGGTGTAGAATTTTATTTTTTTGAAGCCGACAACCTGTGTAGCAACATGCACCTCGCCGTGGGAGATGGAACATTTCTCCAGGCTTTTTTTATCAAAAACATCAAGGATTTTGATTTTAGTGTAGTCTATGGCATCTGTGAAATAATCGACGTCTGTTTTTTTGACATAAGCTTTTCTCTGATCATAATCAAGCTTATCCACAAAATATTGATCTCCCTCACACATATAGATGGCCTTTGGATGCAGGGTTGTTAGCGCAGAAGAAAAATCAACTTCAGCGATGACTCTTGTTTTTTTACTTGTATCCACAACCACGAAATTATCGGAACTTATGCTCCTCAGGCTGACACCATCGGCAGGATAAGCATCAGATGTCCAGAACCATTTATCTTTTGAATGATGAACGAGCTTCTCCTCTTCCAGAAATTTGAGGATTTCCCCGATTTCAACACCTCCGAATTTATCTTTCTCGGCAAAGGGAAGCTCAAAGGTTGCACACTCGATATGGCTGACAAGAATAGACAGATTATCCGGGTTAATCAAAGCTTTCTCTGGATTTTTTGAGAAGAAGTAATCCGGGTGATTGATGATGAACTGGTCTATGGGGGCGCTTGATGCGACTAAAACTGCAGCTGATTTTCCTGTTTTACGACCGGCCCGTCCTGCCCTCTGCCAGGTGCTTGATATGGTGCCTGGATAACCTGCAAGCACGGCAATATCAAGACTTCCGATATCAATTCCTAATTCTAAGGCATTAGTAGAGATAACACCCTTTATGGTTCCCTCTCTTAAACCTTTTTCGATTTCTCTTCGCTTTAAGGGAAGATATCCTCCCCTGTATCCGCGAATAAGGCCTTGGTTCTTGATTGTCTTTTCGATGTCCTCTTTAAGATAGGTCACCAAGATTTCGGTGATTAGACGACTCCTAGCAAAAACGATGGTTTGAAGGTCGCTTTTAATGAAGAGAGAAGCGATTCGCCGCGATTCATTGACATAGGAACGGCGAATACCCAAGAACTTATTGACCACCGGTGGATTGAAGAAGATAAAATATTTTTCTCCGCTAGGAGCGCCGTTGTTGTCAACAAGGGAGACCGGCTCTTCTGTCATTTTTTCTGCTATCTCCAGAGGATTAGCGATGGTGGCTGTACAGAGGATAAATTGGGGTTGGGCGCCGTAGAATTTAGCGATTCTCTTCAGTCTTCTCAGGATATTTGCCAGATGGCTGCCAAAGATACCGCGATAATTGTGAAGCTCATCGATCACTATGTATTTTAGATTTTCGAAGAGTTTAATCCACTTTGTGTGATGAGGTAATATTCCGGTGTGAAGCATATCGGGATTGGTCAGGATGATGTGTCCGCGAGCTCTTATGGCTTTTCTTGCATCCTGGGGAGTGTCGCCGTCATAGGTGAAAATCCTGATTTCATCCACAAGATGTTTGATTGTTTCATTGAGCTCAGTCTTCTGATCCTGGGAAAGAGCTTTTGTGGGGAACAGATAGATTGCACGACTTGAGGGATTTTTAAGGATTGCCTCAAGCACTGGGAGGTTGTAACAAAGCGTTTTTCCTGAAGCTGTTGGAGTGACAATAACAATGTTTTTTCCTTCCTGGAGCAAGCGCCATGAAAGATGTTGATGCGTGTAGAGTTTTAAAAATCCTTTTTCTTTCAGGGCTTCAGCAAGAGCAGGGTGGACATCGGAGGGATACTCGCAGTATTGTCCTTCTTGGGCAGGGATATGTTTTATGGCCCGGATGGAGTCATTTTTGACACCAATTTCTTTTAATAATTCTAAGGATTTAAGTAAATTTTCCTCTCTACTCATATTAACTTAACCAGAATCTCCGAAAACCAATTCCTATATTATTATTTTTACAAGGAGGCGGTCAACAGTAGTATGGGGACGTTCCCTTTAACGTTTTTCGTTTTTATTCGCCAGCCTATCTCGCAATATGATAAAATAAAATCTAATGATAGACGAGATTAGAGTAAAGAAGGCAGCCCAACATAATTTAAAGAGAATCGATGTAACCCTGCCGCGCAATAAATTGATTGTCATCACTGGGCCGAGCGGCTCTGGAAAGTCCTCTCTTGCCTTTGATACTCTCTATGCTGAAGGACAGCGCCGCTATATTGAATGCCTCTCGGCTTATGCTCGCCAGTATATTGAGCAGATGGAAAAGCCTGAGATGGAGTCCATTGAAGGTGTTTCTCCTTCCATTTCAATCGACCAAAGGACGATCTCTTCAAATCCTCGGTCTACGGTTGGGACAGTCACAGAGATTTATGATTTTTTAAGGCTTCTTTTCGCCAGAGTAGGATCCCCTCACTGTCCTCGATGCGGCAGAAAGGTGAGCTCTCAGAATCATCAGCAAATCTTGAAGAGAATCTTTGATTCTTCCTCTGGAGAAAAAGTTAAAATTCTTTCTCCAGTGGTTAAAGGACGCAAAGGGGAATACCAGCGTCTTTTCGAGAAGCTTAGAAAAAAAGGTTTTCTTCGCTTCCGGGTGGATGGTCAGTTCAGGGAAGTTGAGGAGGAAATTTTACTGGAGAAGACAAAAAAGCACAGCATCGATATTTTGATCGACGAAATAAAAGTTTCTTCCGCATCAGAAAGAAGATTAAAGGAAGCGGTGGACAAAGCTCTTGAGATTGCCAGCGGGGACCTCTTGTTGATAAAAAAAGAAGCAAAAGAAATTTATTACTCTCTAAACTTGCTATGTCCTTTTTGTGAGATCAGTCTTCCTGAGCTTGAGCCCCGGAATTTTTCCTTCAACAGCCCGTACGGAGCCTGCCCTCGTTGCCATGGTCTTGGCTTTGAAACCGTATTGGACATGCGGGGTGAAGTGGAGCTTACAGATGAAGTCTGCCCCCTTTGTAAAGGAGGCCGGCTGAAGAAGGAAAGTCTGGCTGTGAAATTAGGAGACTGGAATATTTATGAGCTGACTTCCCTGCCCGTAGAAAAGCTGACTGATGAACTTTCTACTTTTAAGCTTTCCTCTTCTGAAGAACTGATCGCTTCAAGAATACAAAAGGAGATTATTTCACGGCTTGAAATCATGGTTGAACTGGGAATGCCATACATCCAGTTATCCCGAACGACCGCTTCTCTCTCGGGCGGTGAAGCTCGGCGCCTTCGTCTGGCTGCGCAGGTTGGCGCTCGCCTGAGGGGCATACTCTATGTCCTGGATGAGCCTACCATAGGTCTTCACCAGAGAGATAACCGGCGTTTGATTTCCTTGTTGAGAGAAATCAGAGATCAGGGGAATTCTGTAATTGTTGTTGAGCATGATGAACAGACGATTCGCTCAGCTGACTTCATCCTGGATTTAGGCCCTGGCGCTGGGGAAGGAGGAGGATTTAAAGTAGTTGAAGGAAATTTAGATCTCATCCTTTCCTCTCCAGTTTCTCTGACTTCGAAATATCTTAGAGGGGAAAAATGTGTCCTTGTTCCTTTAAAGCGGAGAAAACCAAAAGGCTGGCTTGTGATTTTAAAAGCGGCAGAGCACAATTTGAAAAATATCGATGCTCGGATTCCGATCTCAGTCATGACAGGTGTCACAGGGGTTTCGGGTTCAGGGAAGAGTACTCTTGTCTACGATATTCTTTTCAAAAGACTCTTGAACATATTCTACAAGGCTAAACAAAGACCTGGAAAACATAAGGCTATTTCAGGAATTGATCAAATTAACAAAGTCGTCTCCGTCGATCAGAAGGCCATCGGTCGAACGCCTCGGTCAAACCCAGCCACTTATACAGGGCTCTTCACCCCTCTGAGGCAGCTTTTTTCTCGTACTCCGGAGTCAAGAATGAGAGGGTATTCGGCAAGCCGTTTCAGTTTTAATCTCCCTGGAGGACGATGTGAGGAATGTCGAGGAGCAGGGGTCAGAAAAATTGAGATGCATTTTTTACCCGATGTTTTTGTAACCTGCGACCGTTGCAGAGGAAAACGCTACAGTACGGAGACTCTTTCTGTCCGGTACAAGGGGAATAATATTGCGGATTATTTGGATATGACTGTCGATGAAGCATGCGAATATTTAAAGGCTGTTCCGATTCTGAAGAGGAAGCTGGGAACGTTAAAAAAAGTAGGCTTAGGTTACATCAGATTGGGTCAGCCAGCTCCTACTATCTCAGGGGGAGAAGCTCAGAGGATCAAGCTGACCAAGGAGCTGAGCCGGAAAGATACAGGGAAAACTCTGTATCTTCTGGATGAACCTACCACCGGCCTCCATTTTGATGATGTTCGCAAACTTCTCGAAGTTCTTTCAGAGTTGGTGGAATTGGGTAATACTGTGGTAATTATTGAGCATAATCTTGATGTTATCAAGTATTGTGATTATATTATAGATTTAGGTCCAGAAGGCGGTGAAAAAGGAGGCTGGATTGTTGCTCAGGGTGTTCCAGAAAAAGTGGCGGAAGCAGAAAATTCTCACACTGGCAGGTTCTTAAAGAGGGTCTTTACAGAAGGGAAACCAGTTTTCGAATGAAAAATGGCATTTAAAGATATATTGGGCAATAGCCGCGTAAAAAAGATCTTGAGGAAAGCTCTGCAGAAAAACAAAGTTCCCAATTCTATGCTTTTCTGTGGGCCGAGGGGAATCGGCAAGAAGGATATGGCTTTGGTGTTGGCTAAAGCGATGAACTGCGAGAGAAAAAAAGATGATGCCTGTGAGGTCTGTGCATCCTGCAAAGCGATCAATGCGGGAAATTTTCCCGATGTCCTTGAGATTTCTCCTGAGAAAGAAGTGATAAAGATTGACCAGATGAGGATATTGAGAAAGATAGCTTATCTGAAGCCTATGATGGGAAAGAAAAGAGTCTTTGTTGTTGTTGATGCTGATAAGATGAAGGAAGAAGCAGCAAATTCTCTTTTGAAAATATTGGAAGAACCCCCTCTTTTTTCTTATATTATCCTTGTTGCTCATAATCCTTTTATGATTATGTCTACCATAAAATCTCGATGTCAGGTATTAAATTTCTCCCCTGTCTCTAAAGAAGAGATAGGAAAAATTTTGGTGGAGAAGGGATATGAGGAGAAAAAAGCCAGAATTATTTCTCTCCTCGTTCATGGGAATCTTAAACAGGCTTTAAGTTTGGAATGGGAAGAGGTTCAGGATAAAAGAGCAAAAGCTTGGCAGCTTTTCCTTTCTCTTCTCAGGAAGGGAAAAGTCGCTCTCTTTTTGAGGAATTATGCTACTTCTCAAAGAACTCTCGTCCGGAACGAATGGGAGCAGGTCTTAGAAATACTCTCGTCTTTTTGCCGTGATTCAATCCTGATCAAAGAAAAGAGCGATAGACGCCTCCTGATGAATCCTGACTATGAGGAAGAAATCAAGAAAGAAGAAGCGCTGCTGAGCCTCGAGGGGTTGATAGATTGCCTGACAAAGATAGATTATGCGATTTATGGTTTGGGAAAAAACCTTAATGTGAATCTGCTTGTCAGTTCGTTTTTTTCATATTTTAAGGAATGGGAATATGCCTGATATTATCTGTGTACTTTCTGAGCTTGCGGGTAAAGTTTTTCGGGCCAAAAAGGGAGAAGAAGATTTAAAGAGAGGAGATTTCTGTATTATTGAATCCGAGTTAGGAGGCGATTTGGTGGTTGTTATAGATACATCGAGCGAGGTGTGCAGTCATCAAAAATCTGCCAAGGATGCGGTCAAGGTCATACGAAAAGCCACCGAAGAAGACGAGAAAAAACACAAATGGCTTAGGAAGAAAGAGAAGAAGGCTTTCGACTTATGCCTGAAGAGAATCAAGAGCCGAGATTTGCCGATGAAATTAGTCATGGTTCGGTATTTCTTTGATGAGAAGAAGGGAATATTCTATTATACAGCAGATGGGCGTATTGATTTCAGGGAGCTTGTGAAGGACTTAGCCAAAGAGTTCAAGATGCGGATTGAAATGCGCCAGGTTGGAGTGCGGGACGAGGCAAAGATGGTCGGAGGACTGGGAGTATGTGGACGCCAGCTTTGCTGTTTTAGCTTCATGAAAAATTTTAAACCCGTAACAATTCAGAGGGCAAAAAAACAGAAGATTGCCATTAACCCTACCAAAATATCCGGGTTGTGTGGACGATTGATGTGCTGCCTTGCTTTTGAAGAGGAAAGTCGGGGTCGGATGTATGCAGAAGAAGGAGTGGAAGAGGATTAGTGAAGGATATATTCAGGATTGGGAGTGAATGGATGGGACTCTATTCGCCTTTTTTAATTTTGAAGCGAACCTTGCTTGATATGGCGGTAAGGGTTCCTTCGGGAGAGAAAGCTTTCACCTCCCAGGAATACTTTTCACCCAGTGTCATCCGTTTTCTAACTTTTTCCGGAAGAACAATGAAATTATCTTTTGTTGTGGCAGCCCACAACTTATCACCATTATCATAAATGTAGATTTTGTATTCTGCATCTTCACCTGAATCTTTCCATTCGAATTTTGAAGGGACTATTTTTATATCTATTACAGGGGAGATGAGAGTTATTGATTCACCCCGGACTTTTTCTTCACTTATGAAAAATTGAGGTGGTGCGGACTTGAAATAAGGGATAAAAACGCAGGCGACGATGAGGAGCAAAGCCGCATAAACTGAAATCAGTGCCCACTGCTTGGGAGTAAAGAAAGAAGCGATTTTTTCAAACCAGGTCGCTCCTTTTTCCTCTTCAACAACGTATTCATCTTTAAAGATCACATCTCCTTTTTGCTTGATTATGGAAATAAGCTCGTCTCTTTCCACCATTTTTTCAAAGCAATAGGGGCAGTTAAAATAATGCTCCTCGAATTCCTTCTTTTTCTCATCATCTAATCTATCAAATAGATAATCATCGATGAGATGTTCGCGTTTACACATTTTCATACCATGTTCCTATCAAAACATTGATTCCATAAGTTTAGTCGGAGCAGGAGCAAAAAGTGGAAAAAAATTCATTTTTTTATCAATTTCTTCAGAAGTTTTTGGGAATAGTTCACACGTTCGCTAACCCTATGGGGAGTGATGGATAGCTTTTTAGCAACTTCCTCCCTCGAAAGTCCTTTATAATAATAAAGATAAAGGACTTCTCTGTATCTGGGCTTTAGTTTTTTTATCGCACCTGCTATTAATTCAGCCCTTTCTTTGTTTTCAACGTGCTCGTGAGGGTCGGGATAAGGAGTTGGTTCTGGGGCGTGTTTCAGCACTTTGCTCTTTTGCCTTATGTAATCAATGATCCTGCGGCTGGTGATAGTATATATAAATGTTCCAATCGAAGATTCTCCCCTAAACTCCTTCTTCTTTATTTTTTCTATGACATTAGTGATAATTTCATTAACAATATCTTCCCAATCCGGATTGGAAGCCCCTAAGGATTTTCTAACTCTAAAACTAATAAGAGGACTAAATTTAGCGTAAATTTCATCTAAATTGGTTTCCTGCTTCTTTTTGTCCATTTCTAACCCGCTTCTCTTATTCTATAGCATTATATAGACATTGACATCAGATGACAAGTCTGGATTTTCAATTTTTTGGGGTTAATAGCGACTAAATCTTTCGCCCAAATAATTTGAGGATCGGTAGTCGAAAAAGAGTTTCCACAATTTGTCAAAAGCAAATTCCATTCTTTCGGGCATTAGCGAGTAGCTTGGTGCAACAAAATAGACAGGGACAAACTTCAAACGGGAAAAATTCTCACGCAATAAGAGAAAATACATTATTTGCCAACGACAAAAAAGACAGGAAAAATTCCTTTTATCAGTCTTTAATCAACAGAAGTTTTGATCTTTATACATCAAAAGAGGCAGATAAAAGCGAATTTGTTTTTGGCTCTAATCCTTATAATTTCATTATCTTAAATAAGGGGGAAGCTCCATGGAAGAGGGCAGGCTCAAGGCCTCCCTTCGCCTTTGTCTTTAATGAAGAGAAAGAGGAGCAGGATTATTCGTCTTGGGGTATGGGAAGCACGGAGGTCAGGAAGATGTCATCGGCAAGAAATATATTAAGGCACATGGATCTTCACTACGGGAATATTTTTAAGGATCAAATCTCTAATGTTGAAGAAGATATTGCAGAAAAGCAGATATTTTTCAACTCGAGCCTTCTCTATTTAATTGCCGCAACTGACGGCAATGAAGACAGCATAGGCCATTCTAAGCTTGTGGCCAGTTACACGACGCTTTTGACCAAAGATCTTGGGATTGAAGATAAGAATTTTTTGATCAATATCCAGAGGGGTGCTTTGCTTCATGATGTCGGAAAAATAGGGATTCCCGAATTCATCTTGAGAAAAGCCAGCTCTCTAACCGAAAGAGAAAAAGGAATTTTGCAAGAACATCCACTTTTGGGTTATGAGATGGTAGAGGAATTTGATTTTTTGAGGAAAGCATCCCATGTCGTTTTGTATCATCATGAGAGATATGACGGAAGCGGATATCCTTTTGGCTTGGTCGGAGAGGAAATTCCACTGGAAGCGAGAATCTTTGCTTTGGCTGATACATTAGATGCCATAACTTCTGACAGGCCCTACAGGAAGGGAAAAAGCTTTGAAGAAGCCTTGAGAGAAATGGAGAAATATCGAGGTAGCCAGTTCGACCCCGTCATTCTGGATAGCTTCCTTTCTATTCCGATAGAAAAGTGGCAGGATATAAAAGCGGAAACTCTGGCTTCCCTTCGTCTTCCCCTTATTTACTGATATTACTCCCCCCTTTAAAGTTTAACGCTTAGATATGGGCTCCAGCTTTTGTATCTCTCTTTTCTTTTTTCTCCGGGGAAACACTCACTCATCTCTCTTTATTTTTTCCAGATATGATTGAGGGTCGACTAAAAATTCTCTGGGCTTGCTTCCCTCAGAAGGGGCCACTATTCCTTCATGTTCCATCTGGTCAATGATCCTGGCAGCCCGGGCGTAACCTAACTTGAGTTTTCTCTGAAGATAAGAGGCAGAAGCCTGACCTGTAACGAGTATAAGCTTAAGAGCTTTATCATAGAGTTCATCTTTTTCGCCGTTTTCCTCCCAGAGCTGGTCAGTTTGGCTTTTGAGGGTTTTGACAATTTTTTCATCATAGCTTGGGCTTGCCTGTTCCTTAACAAACTTGACCAGTCTGGTGATTTCAGAAACAGAAATATAAGAACTATGCAATCTAATATGGCGAGGGTAATTAGGAGGCATAAAGAGCATGTCTCCTAAGCCAAGGAGTTTTTCAGCACCGGACGCGTCAATGATGATTCGAGAATCAATCTTTGAGGGAACGCGGAAGGCTATACGGCTGGAAAAATTATTTTTGATAGTCCCGGTTATCACATCTATCGAGGGCCGCTGAGTGGCCATTACGAGGTGAATACCCACTGCTCGGGCTAATTGAGCCAGGCGGGCAATGCAATACTCCACATCTTGAGCCCCGATCATCATCAATTCTGCTAATTCATCGATGATGATGACGAGATAAGAGATGGGCTTGAGTTTTTCTTTATCATCTTCTGTGAAATTCACTTTTTTTTCTTTTATTATTTGTTTTACCTGGTGATTGTATTGTTCGATATTTCTTACTTTGAGAACAGCCAGCTTTTGGTATCGCTCTTCCATTTTTTTTATTGTATCCAACAAAATCTTGCCTGCCTTCTTGGCGTCCTTAATAACAGGGCAGAGAAGGTGAGGGATTCCTTCCCAAAACGTGAATTCTAATCTTTTGGGATCGATGAGGATGAGCTTGACTTCTTCAGGTGTAGCCTTGAAAAGAATGCTGGCGATAAGCGAATTGAGAGCTACGCTTTTTCCTGTTCCAGTGGCCCCGGCAATAAGAAGATGGGGCATGATGGATAAATCTGTGATATAAACTTCACCATGAATAGTCTTTCCCAGGGCAAAAGTCAGTTTAGAGGGAGAGTCCTGGAATTTTTCCGATTGTATTACGTCTCTTAGTTTAATGATTTCTCTTTTGTTATTGGGAATCTCAACTCCCAGAGAAGATCTGCCCGGCATTCTTTGGACCCTGACCGATTCTGCCCCTAATGCCAGGGAGAGATCTTCAGTGAGGTTAGCCACCTGACTCACTTTTATTCCAGGATATGGATAGAATTCATAAGTGGTGACCACAGGGCCAGGATGATACTCTTTAACTTCCCCCTCGACGCGGAATTCCCCTAATTTCTCCTCTATCCGTTGTTTTTTTTCATAGAGCTCGTTTTTATCGATTTTTTCATAGGGTTTTCCAGGATCCAAAAGAGTAAGAGGTGGAAAATTGTAGTCCTCTTTTCCTTCCATTTCAGGAAAAAGATACTTTTCGGGCATAGTGGGAGGGGCAGGTTTTGTTATTGCGGGTTCTGGCCCAAGTTCTTTTTTCATTTCTTTTTTTCTCTTTTTAAGTTTC
Organism: uncultured Eubacteriales bacterium; assembly: GCA_964435925.1. GTDB lineage: Bacteria > Acidobacteriota > Aminicenantia > Aminicenantales > Aminicenantaceae > SOIV01. The sequence goes on from CAYTBG010000071.1 coordinate 14,738, forward strand.
GATTTTTCAGTCTTTTTCTCTTGCAGTAAAGAATATTTTTCGACAACCTTTTTCCTCATCTTCTCCCGGCTCTTTGATTTTTGGTAACGGATAATTTGGATCCTGACTTCCTTGAAAGCGAAGCGAAAAAACCGCTGAAAGATGCGGAATATAGTTCCAAAAGAAATTTTAGTGGAGAAGATGAAAAAAAGGATAAGGAGAACAAAAAGAACAAGGTAGGTTCCAACATGGTCAAAATATCGAATCAAAAAGGAAGATACAAATTCACCGCTAAGGCCTCCGCCTGAAAGCTCTGTTCCTCCCAGAGAAAAACTTGGGAACAGCATGAGAAAAAGGGAACTGACGATGAGAACAAGAAAAAGAGCACCTGCAGTTTTTAGGATGAATCGCTTCTCCTTCTCGGAGGAGAAAGTCTGGAGACCAAGGTAAAAAAACGCTAAAGGCAGAAGGAAAGAAGCAAGTCCTAAAACTTGAAGTATAGCATCCGAGAGGAATGCGCCAACTTTTCCAGTATAATTATGGATTTTTTGGCTGGCATCAGAAGCATTGGCCCAACCTGTGTTGGTCCAGGAAGGGTCCCGTGAATCATAGCTTATGAGGCTTATAAAGATGAAAACAGCAAGAAAAATGAGGATGATTCCGGTTATTTCAAAAGATCGGATTCCCCTTTTTTTGAGAAACCTTAGAGAGGACGCCTCTAATATATCCCTTCTCTTCTTTCTCATTGTCAGAATTATATCATATTTATATTGTTTTACTAAATGCAGGAATTTGATTGCTTGTAAGGGCTTGATTCACCAAACTTGCATTCTTCTTAACGGAGGGATTTAATTTCTTGCA
>CAYTBG010000072.1:0-15228 GCA_964435925.1 uncultured Eubacteriales bacterium
AGTAGAAAGTGCACTACATTTTGATGATTTGCATAAAAATGTGTTGATTTTAAAGGTAGTTACGAGCATAATTTGATCTCAACTGTCAAAGATGGGTAATAGATAAGATGTGTTTGATAAATCAAACACGTGCGAATAATAAAAGTGCAGATTTGATAAGTAAAGCCTCTACAACAATAAGGAGAAACCAATGAAAAAAATATTTTCTATGACTCTGGCATTCCTTCTTGCTATCTTCATCTTCAGCCCCGTTAGGGCAGAAAAGATCCAGGTTAATACTGTCGATGGAATTCAAGTCATTAAAAATCCGAAAAAGCCTGCTCCTCCAAAAGGCGCTCTGATCAAAATGATTCTCGAAGAAGATTTCACAATAGGAGAAGGGGAATCAGAGGAGGAAATGTTTTCTGAGATAACTTCTGTTGCAGTCGATAATGATGGCAATATTTATATTCTTGACCGAAAGGAGAAAAAGGTTAAAGTTTTTGACAGTGCAGGGAAGTTTATAAGGAAATTCGGAAAACAAGGTCAGGGGCCAGGGGAAATGAATATGCCAATAGCTGTCCAGGTTACCCCAAATAATGAGCTGGTTGTTGAAGATGTTGTCAACCGGAAATTAATGTTTTTCTCTTCTGAAGGAGAATTTCTGCAAAGCATCTCGACAGCCAAGGCCGCTGGTTTAGCTGCTATTGTGCTTGATTCTAAGGGAAATTTAATCGGTCAGGCGGTTGTTCCTGCTGAAAAAAAACTAATCCGGGAAGTAAAAAAATATGACAAAGATTTAAATCCTCTTTTTACTATTGATGCTATCGATTTTACGAGCATTATTGAGGGCAAAATTAATCCTTATCGTTTAGCCTTATTCTATGTTCTGGGCAGAGAAGATAATATTATCTACGGATACCCTGAGGAATACGAGATTGAGATATTTAATCCAGAAGGGAAACTGATCAGAAGGATATTGAAAGAATATGATCCTGTGAAAATTACAAAAGAAGACCAGGAAGAATTCATGGATAGACTTCCGGCTGAAGCGGCCGTGATCAAAGATAGGATAGAGTTTCCAAAATCGTTTCCCGCCTATCAAAGCTTCTCGCGTGATGAGCAAGGAAGAATATTTGTGAGAACATTTGAGAAAGGGAAAAAAGAGAGAGAGTATTTCTTTGATGTCTTTGACGCAGAGGGACTATATATAACGAAGATTCCTCTTGATGTTGATCCCAAAATCTGGAAAGGAGAGAAGTTGTACTCAATAAAGGAGAACGAGGACGGATTCCAGATTCTCAGATGCTCCAGCATCCGCTGGGAAAAATAGCCTGCTGTTTACCCTGCGTTATCTCGCTGGATTTTAATCCGCCCTCTAATAAAGTGACATAGAGAATAAAACTATAAATATATTGCCAAAATTAACGTTGAATTTATGGGATCTCCAAAAATTCCAGTTCTAATATAAAAGGGAAGTAGTAACTAAATTTTGACTTAATTCCGCATTTTATTTATCTTCTATTCATGATTTTTATATTGACGGGTCCCGTTCATTCTGGAAAGACCACTATGTTGAAAAGAATAGTCCTGGAGCTAAAGAGACAAGGATACAGACTAGAGGGTTTTTTGAGCGAAGCTGTGTGGAAGAAAGAAGAGACTGCCGGTTACGATTTATTTAATTTGAAAAAAGAGAGATCGATCCCGCTTATCCGCAGAACAGGAGAGAAAGAATGGCAAAAAATTGGCTCGTATTTCTTTATCCCTCAAAGCTTGGCCGAGGCTGAAAAAATAATTCTTCGGGGAAAAGAAGCTGATATTCTTGTCGTGGATGAGGTCGGACCCCTGGAATCATCAGGAAGAGGATTTTGGCCAGCCCTTAAGCAAGTGGCTTTTCAGCCCTTAACAAGCTATATTCTTGTTATAAGAAAAAATATCATCAAGGATTTTCTGGCGATGCTGGGCAAGAGTGAGGTCAAAATATTTGATATTAAAGACAAAGATATTCTTGCTCAATTGATTGAAGAAATTAAAATTGAAAAAAAAGGCCAAAGAACCTAAGATGCAGATGATATGAAAAGCATCTATGTTTGTCTTCTCGAGGGGCTTACAGAGCAGAAACCTCTGGTTTTAGCTACAAACGTAGCAACAAAGGGCTCAACTCCCCAGGTGCCTGGAGCCTCAGCTTTGTTTTCATCCAAAGGACTCCTTGAGGGAACCCTGGGAGGTGGACTTTTAGAAGCAGATGCTCAAAGAAAAGCTTTAAAAACTCTGAAGAAAAAGGCCTCACTACTCTCCGAATTTAGCCTTAAAGATGACATATCTTCGGAGGAAGGAGCCATCTGTGGAGGTGAAGTTAAGATCCTTATTGATGCCTGTCCTGAAGAAAATAGAGGCGCGTTCCAGGCTTTAAACCAATCTCTTATTAAGCGGGAACCAGGCGTCTTAGCCACCTTCATAAACAGGATTTCTGAAGAAAAAGTATCTCTTTCCCGGCGTTGGACGGAGAGAAAAGAGAAATTCGCGGCAGATCCTGGTGCGCATCTTTCCCTCTTTAAAAAGGAGATCAGAAAAGCTTTTTTAGAAGGCAGGCCATTCTTCTTGAAAATAAAGAAAGAAATATTCCCTGAAAAAGCAAAAGAGAGATTCCTTTTTTTAGAACCCATTTTCCCCTTGCCTCTACTGGTTATTGCCGGTGCAGGTCACGTCGGTCAGGCGGTGACTCATTTAGGAAGTCTCTTGAATTTTGAAGTAACTGTAATAGACGACAGGCCTGAATTTGCCAATAAAGAAAAGCTTCCTGATGCGGATCATATAATTGTTGATGAAATCGAGAACGCTATCCAGAATTTTCCCATATCTTCTGATACATATTTTGTAATTGTTACTCGAGGACACAAACAGGACGGGGCAGCTTTGCGGCAATGCATATCTTCTGAAGCTTCTTATATTGGTATGATCGGGAGTGATCGTAAAATTAAGCTTATGCGAAAGAAATTTCTGGAAGAGGGATGGGCCACTTCCCGCCAGTTTGATCGTGTTTGTGCTCCGATTGGTATCGATATCCAATCAAAAACTGTGGAGGAGATCGCCATAAGCATCGCAGCTCAACTTGTTCTTGTCCGTGGCCAAATCCAAGAAAAAAGGAAGGAGATAGAATGATCTGGGCCATGATTTTAGCTGCTGGGGAATCCAAAAGGATGGGAAAACCTAAGCTTCTTCTACCTTACGGAGAAAAAACCATAATTGAGACAATCGTCGAGACTGTTGTCTCATCGAACGTTGAAAACACTTTAGTCATTCTTGGGTCAAGCCGAAAAAAGATAGAGGAGAAGATCAAGAATTCTCCTGCAAAGATTGTCTATAATCGTGATTTTCGGAGCGGGATGCTTTCATCCGTCCAATGTGGATTTAAGGCAGTGCCCGAGGAAACCCGGGCAGTTCTGGTTGTGCTTGGTGACCAACCGAAAATATCGACAACCGTCATTAACAAGCTTATAGATGCCTATAAAAGCACAGGAAAAGGGATTGTTCTACCTGTCTATAAAAAGGAGAGGGGACATCCTGTTCTTATTGACGTGAAATACGGGGGGGAAGTGGAAAACCTGAATCCTGAGGTTGGTCTTCGGGGGACGGTCTATAATCACCCTGAAGACATACTGGAGGTTGATATAGAAACACCTAGCATATTCCAGGATATTGATGATGAGTCGGATTATAAGAGAGAATTAAAGAATAAAGAATAAAAAAATAGGAAATTCGTTTTCTCTGTCGCGTAAAAACTTCACAATGTTCACCGACTGATATGCGGGGATATATCTATCACGCTAAAAAAAAGCCTGGTCAACGGAACGAATAAGTGAGCCCAGCCTATGGCAATGCCGCTCTGATGCGTTCAGGAGTCATCGGAAGTTGGAAGAGCCTTGCTCCGACAGCATCGTAAATCGCATTGGCAATCACTGCACCCATGCAAATGATAGGTGGCTCTCCACCTCCCTGGGGAGGAGAATCTTTAGCGTCGATCAATACTGTCTCAATTTTGGGAAGCCAGGAGAAGCGTGGTATTTCATACGTATCAAAATTGAGGTCAAAAATTTCTCCACCCTTGAAATGGATTTCTTCAGTAAGAGCATAGCCCAGTCCCATCGTGATGCAGCCTTCTATCTGCATTTTCGCTCCCTCGGGATTAATCGAGAGACCCATATCCTGAGCACAGACAACACGCTTAACCTGAACAGCTCCTTTCTTCTTATCGACCTCAACTTCAGCTATGTGGGCCACATAAGTGCCCGCATCAATACCCAAAGATATGCCATAACCACGGCCGTTTGCTGCTTTGGATTTAGTCCAGCTGAATTTCTCCGCAGCAGCGGTGAGAACTCCAAGCATTCTTTTGTCCTTTAGATTCTTCAGGCGGAATTCCAGAGGATCTATGCCTGCTTTTGAAGCCATGATGTCAATCTGCGATTCTCTGGCAAAGGTGTTGGTGTTGTTGCCAGGTGCTCGCCAAGCTCCTGTGCCGAAGGGGTGGGAACCAGGAGTACCCCGCCAGCCTCCTCCAGTGGAGGCCGTTCGATGATGAGGGATATCATAAAATTGTTGAGAACCTCTTTCCCCCGCGAAATAAACTATATAATCCCAGAGAAAAATTTTACCCGAGTCCTTGACTCCCGATTTTATTTTAACAATTGCTGCTGGCCGGAAGGTATCATTAAAGAATTCTTCGGCGCGGCTCCAGGCAACCTGGACAGGTTTTCCGGTTAATTTTGCTAACCGAGCTGCTTCCACAGCCTGCATGTTTCTGGTTTTTCCTCCAAAACCTCCTCCTACAAAGGGAGGGATGATGCGGACATTCTTGGAAGGAAAGCCCAGAGCCTGGGCTATTTCCTCCTGGGCAGGGAAGGGCGTTTGAGTAGAAGCCCAGACTGTGGCTTTATTGCCCTCGATTTTTGCCACGGCTGTATGGGGCTCTATTGGGGCATGAGCGACATAACTATTCAAGTATGTTTCCTCAATAATATCGGTTGAGAGCTTTTCTCCTGTCTTGATATTTCCTCCCTGGGCTACTACTTCTCCTTCTGGGGCAACGTTAAGCAAGTGATCGAAAATTGTCTTATCGTCTACCTTCGCTTCTGGTAAATCAAATTGCGCTTTGACTTTTGCTAAGGCTTTTTCAGCCTCATCTGGATGTTTGTGGAGGACCGCAATCAAATCGCCGTCCTTTACTACCCGGACTTCCTTCATTTTTTCCGCTGCAGAAGTATCCACACTCTTTATTTTTGCCCCGTGGGCAGGAGGTCTTAAAATCCTGGCAGACAGCATACCAGGTAGACGGATATCGCCCGCAAACATAGCTTTGCCAGTGACTTTTTCTGGCGCATCTGTTCGTGAAGTGGGCTTGTTAACTATAGTAAATTCTGACACAGCTTCTAAGGTTGCTTTTCTATTTAATTTCTTTGCAATTTTTTTACCTTTGGTCAGTTGGGCATAAGTAACCTTATTTTTGCTCTGTGTTTTGTCAAATATTACCCCGTCCTTTGCTTTCAGTTTGTTCAGAGGTGTCTGAAGATATTCAGCCGCCAGCTCCATCAAAACTGCTCTGGCTTTTGCGGCGGCTTCTCTGAGAGGGGGTCCGAAGAAGCGGGTGGTCATGGAACCGAAAGTCCCCATGTCCCAAGGACAGAGGTCTGTATCTCCCATGACCATGTCAACTGAACTAAAGGATACTTCCAGTTCATCTGCTAACATCTGGGCCAGTGAGATTATGACACCCTGGCCCATCTCAATCTTACCTGTGAAGCAGCTGACTCTGCCATCCTCTCCGATTTTAAGAAAAGCATTGAAATCTTCGGGAAGCTCTGGGCGAAACCTTCTGCGGCGTGTTTCTTGCAGCAGGGCTTCAGCGTCTCTTATAGAGACGAGGATTACGATTCCTCCACCGAACAGTTTAATGAATTCCCGTCGGTCAAGGGGGAAATGGGCTTTTATATCACTAAAATCAAGGTCCATATAATCATCTTCTTTCATCTCTTCCCTCCTCCATTCATTTCCTTGGCTGCGGTTTTGATAGCTTGAACAATTCGGGTATGTGATCCACAGCGGCATAAATTCTCATCCATATTTTTAATGATATCTTCATGGGTAGGTCGAGGATTATTTAACAATAAACTGTAGGCATTGAGAATCATACCTGGAGTACAAAACCCACATTGAAGAGCATCGTGTTTTATGAATGCTTTCTGGAGGGGATGGAGGTTTCCGTTTTTGGCTAATCCTTCGATAGTCATTACCTCTTTTCCCTTAACGTCTTTTAGAGGCAACTGACACGAGCGGATAGCCTTTTTGTTAACAAGGACAGTGCAAGCACCGCAGAAACCCTCTCCGCAACCGAATTTTGTTCCGGTAAGATTCAACTCAGAGCGTAAAGCCCATATAAGCATACGCTCACCGTCTACAGTCAATCGCGTGGGTTTGTCATTGAGCTTAAAATTAATGGTTTCTCTCATGTTAATCCTCCCTTTGTTCGGAGAGAATCGATATCCTGAGCGAGGAGCTGGGGGACAACTGTTGCGCTTAAAGCTCCACCCCCGAATCCTTTTAAGAAATCCCTTCTTGTAAAAGTCTTTCTTTTCCTCTTTTTAGCCTTTTCCATTTTGCCTCTCCTTTTCAGGAAAAGATATTATTTGCTTATCCCAGCCTGATAAGAGTGATAATTGCTAAGCACAAGATGAGAGTTGCAGGTGAGACAAGATATCCAAGTTTTCTTGCTTGACTCAACTCATCAAGTTTAGTCTCTAAGGTTCTAATCTTCACTCCGGCCCGTAATCCAAGAGGAACAGTGACAAGGGAGATAAAAACAGCCAGAGGAGCATAGTAGAGGGAGAGGGGGTAGCCTGTTCCTTGAACAACACAGGCAGGGATTCCTGTTGCATATTTCACGAGAGGAAAGAGGTTTACAGCTAAGAGGGCGGCCATCCCTCCCAAGAGAGCCTGGCTCCCAATCTTTTGTTTTCGTTTTTCAGTGAATATCGATATCAAAACCAAAAAGGCTGCTCCTTCCATCAGAAAGGCAAAAATAGGATTTGCTATGGCTCCATGCTGCACCGGCAGGGAAAGAAGGAGGGCGTCAAACATCTTAAAGAGGCTGGCCACGACGATGAGCAGAGCAACACCAAGGATTCTTCGAGTTAAGATCCAACTGGCAGCTATAAAGAAGAGAGCAACTCCTGTCATTATAGAACCGGAAAAAAGAGAAGCACAGCTTCGGAGCCCCATACCCAGGGCAGCTTCGGAAAAACCCCATACAGCTCCTAGCATTACAACAATGCCCAGAGAAGATTTGGAAATGTTTTTTTCCATGCTTTCCTCCTTACATATTTGGTTTTATCATTCTAAATATTTAGGTTTATCATTCTAAATATTTTTCTGGATTATAAATTTCTTTTTTTCTTTTTACAACTTTTTCTTCTTTATAAAAACATTAATGGGGTCAGACTTGCAAAACTTGAATAATTTATATTTTTTGAATCTCTCTCCTGAACTTTTCTTTCTCTTTAATTTTTATCTTCTGGATTTTACACAGATAAGAAGGAATTTCCCCCAAAGGGTTCCCAGAAAAAGATGCATTTATGGGGCACACTGCACAATTCTCCAGCTCGGGACAAAGGAAGCATCCCAGGCGAGAACTCGAAAAGTTGTCCATGGAAAGCCGGGCATAGTTTGTAAGAATTCGGGGGTATATGCTTTTATGATTCTCAATGAAATCATCCAGGGGGCCAAAGTAGAATTTTTGATATTCAAGTGAATGTTCTTTCCCTTTAAAATAATCAGGAAAAAGAAAGCATCCCCAGATTTCTTCATCTGGAGTAATAGCCAATCTATCCTTCCCTGCTGCACAATAGAAAATCCCTTTCCCTGGCTCTTCTCTGAAATTTACGACTGGAATATTACCCTTTCTCTTGTAGTTGTTAACAAGAATTTTCACCAGTTTTGCTATTTCGTTCTCTAATTTCAGGAGAGAAGCTTGATTCCAGGGATTGATCATGGAAAGAGAAAAGTGGATGTTTGGAACAGCAAGATCCATGATAAATTTAATCGATTCTGAAAGATAATCAACAGTCGATGGTGCAAAAACACTGTTAACTTCAATATCTATACTGGGGTAATTTAATAATTTTTCAATGATTAAGACTGTCTTTTTAAAACTTCCTTTCTTTCTCAAAATATCCTGGGCTACGCCATCAAAGCTCAATTCAACTGAAAATTTATGTTCGTTAAAAAATTGAATTATCTCTTCCGTGATAAGGCTTCCGTTGGTGGTTATGGAGTAATTAGCTCTTTTTCTGAATACTTTATTTTTTTCGTTCAGGAAAGATACGGTTTTTTTTATCAGGTTAAAGGAGAGGAGAGGTTCTCCTCCATAAAAATTAAAATGATAATTTTTTGCTAGCTTTGGTAAAAAAAAACGAGGCTTTTGTTAACTGTGGAATATTTCATGTATTTTTTGCTTTTCGTCTTATAACAATACCTGCATTTGAAATTGCAATCATCCGTTACGATTAGAGTTATACTGGAGAAGTTCATCCTGATTTTACAAGTTTATGATTGAGCCGTCTATCTGTGTTAAAATTAAATTTCTGAATTATGCTTATTTTATAATAAGTTTACCGCCATGACATGCTCTTCCTTTCCTTGGTTGAGGTTTTCCTTTGAACGTACTCGACAAGTAGCTTATTGCTCCTTCGGCTCTCTCTTTCTTTTCTCCTGTAGGCAAAGATTTTACAACAGCCTTTAATTCTTCCAGACATTTCTGGACATTTGGAGTTACTCGAATTGTTTTGCTTTTAGCCATTGATTTTCCCTATATTATTATTTTTTAGCTATTCTTAAAAATTTTTCTTCTTCTCTAATATTGTCAAAATTTCTATCAAAATCAATATATCCAAGATAAACAAAACGCATTTTTTTGGTCGGTGACATATTAAAAAAAAGTCTCAGGTGTTCATAGCTATGTTCTTTCATTCCTAAACCCATATATACAGAAGCCAGCTTAAGATTTTCGTATGAAACTAAACCTTGGGGTGATATGAGAGCAATATTATCGATGATTTCTAAGGCCTTTTTTTCTTCTCCTTTTTGGGAAGAGATCATCGCTAAATAAAGCAAAGCAGCAATTTTTAGATCCAAGGGAGCAATGTCAAATTGCTGGAATACAGCCTTGCTACTATCTAAATCTCCCAGATAATAATAAATCTCTCCTAACATGAATTTAGACTGCAAGGAATAATCATGCTTTTCAATAATATTACAGATGTTTATTGCCTTATAAAATTCTTTATTGAGCATCAATAGTTCGGCATAGATAATATTATGGAGTCCGTAAGGATTCAGCAAAAAACTTTTTTCCTTAAACTCTAAGGCTCTATTAAAATCAACTTCATTCCCTTCTTCTCCGAATTTTTGATAGTAACAATATCCAAGTATCGAATTTAGCTGAGCATTATCCGGGTATTTTTTAATTCCTTCTCGAGCTAAATCTAAGGCAAGTTCTTTTGTATTTTCGTTAAACGCAACTTCTTTTATTAGGTAAATTTCGATCAAAGTATAGTAATATTCAGGAAGGTCAGGAGATATTGTTTGAGCTTCTTTAATTAGGTCTTCAGCTTTATCCACCCATTTTAGATCAAAATCCCAGTTATAATTTACATAATTAGAATAGCAGAGAGCTAATCCGATGTAAGCCAGGGCAAAGTTTCTATCGGTCTCAATAGCCTGGTTGAAGAGATTAATAGCTAATGTATTGCCCTCTGAAGTGCACATGCCCAAGTAAAATTTTCCCTGGTGATATAATTTCCAGGGGTCATTATTATTTTCGTTTAATCTATTTAATATATAATTTCCTTTTAAATAATTATCATAAGCCACGAAATCATTAGTTTTTCCAGCATTCGATAAGTGAAAAAGGTTTCGGTCACAATTTAAATTTAATTTTTCATGTATTTTTCGGCAGATATTATCCTGAATAAAAAAAACATTTTCGAATATATCTTCGAACTCTTCGCTCCAGATAGTATTATTGTTTTTTGTCCTTATAAGCTTGACGCCGATTGTAATTTTATCCCCATCTTTTTTTGTTTTTCCCTCTAAGAGATAGTCTACACTTAATTCTTCAGCGATCTGTTTTGCATCTCGAGAAGAGTTGTTATATTTAGAAACCGATACTGCAGGAATGACTTTTAGTTCATTCAGCATCGTCATCTTATTGATTATTTCATTAGTCATGCCCTCAGAGAAATATTCATCTTGCTTTGACTCATTGAGGTTTTCAAACGGAAGGACGGCAAAGGAAAGGTATTCAGGCTGTGGAGAGATTGATATCCTATTCGTGAAAAATAAGAATAAGAAAATCACTGATAATAGGCCTAAGACTGATATCGAGCTTATGATTGACCATCTGTATTGCAGGAAGGATGTTTTTTTTATCTCTTTACTTTCTGCTTTTTCTTTGAGCCACTGGTCGATTTCTGATTTATAGGCAAAAACTTTTGAATGTTGAGAGTTCTTGTCAATACGATGAACCGGTAAACCCAGCTCTATTTTCCATCTTTGGCATGTTCTTATATTCCGGTCCACGTAACCGGAGATTTCCTTCCAGGAATTTAATATGTCTTTTTGTTCCACTTCGTCCCCACTCGGAACTTATTTATTATTAATATAATAAGAGATTTTGTCAACTAATAATTTTTAAAAAAATCAGCAGTTTCTTTTCCTGAAAAAAACAGGGAGTTTTAACTCATCTCTAAATTCATGCTTTCTCTTGAGTAAGATAGCCTGGTTTTTTAAGGCATAAATCTATTTTTTAACTTCAAAATATGATTTTTCTTGGTGTGAAAGGTATCTATTGAAGGGCTGGCAAGTCCTGGCTATCAGAATATTCTACGGCTCTTGTTGCTTCTTTCTCTCTTTTTCGAGCCATTTTGGGAAAACCCAGTTGAGGATCTCGCTCTTCAATTTCTTATCCATCTCTTTTATCTTCAGTCCTACTTCCATCTTATTCTGAACGCCCTTGCTCCAGGTGACTTCTCCTGACAATTTGGATGATATTTTTTTTTCTGGAAGGAAAAGCTTTAACTCCATATTAGAGCCTGGATTAAGATTAAAACTAATAGTTAGCTTCAATCCTTCACGAGAGAAGTCATGAGCTGTTACCCTCTCAACTAAGTTAGCCTTACCTTCTATTTTTACAACTTCTGCAGGCAGCAAACATTCAAACCGTAAAAATTCCCTTTTTTCTTTATTCATCTTGCTTCCAAGTTTTACATGATAGGAAAAACTTTTTCAACAAAAACTTGAAATAAATGTTCTTTCTTTCTAATCATGATAAAAATTTTTACTTAAATTTTGTCCGATAAAGATAAAGAAATACCATCTTTTTTTTAATCATAAGTTAAACGTACAGGTACATCTTAATTATATTCGGCATGGATAATAAAAGTTTTTAAGTTCTGGTTCTAGCGAAGATATCTAAAAATCTTAAAGGTCTGATCCTTACGATGAACTCTAAGAAGATGGCAATTGAAACATCGTAATATTTTAGTTATTATGATCAAAAGGAGACCAGTCAGATTCCATGACCATAGGAGGCAAGAACATGGACATTAAAATTAAAAGCCCTGCTTTTGTGCCAGGAGGTAAGATACCATGGAAATACACGTGCGATGGAATGGATATTTCTCCACCACTCTCCTGGACTTCAGGTCCTGAAGAAACAAAGACTTTTGCTCTTATCTGCGATGATCCTGATGCCCCAATGGGTACATGGGTGCACTGGGTTCTTTTTAATCTTCCTGCAGACATCATAGAGCTCCATGAAAACGTCCCGCCTGAAAGGGAACTGGAAAACGGCGCCAAACAAGGGATGAATGATTTTCGTAAAATTGGGTATGGCGGTCCCTGTCCTCCTGGTGGCACACACAGATATTTTTTTAAATTCTATGCCTTGGATACAGAAATCAATCTTGAAGCCGGCGCTACGAAAGAAGAATTGTTAAAGGCTATGGAGGGGCATATCCTGGCTGAAGCTCAACTGATGGGTAGATACGAGAGGGGATAGATTTCAAGTCTGGAGAAAGCGATAAATTAAAATTTGGGAGGGGCAAAAATGAAGAGACTTGTTTTGGCTGTGATTCTAATATAGCTGATAACAAGAGGAAAATTTTGAAAAGCAGACGTCTCTCATCTTTAGATGCTTTCCGCGGCCTTACAATTGCGGCAATGATTCTGGTGAACAATCCAGGAAGCTGGAAACATGTCTATGCTCCTCTGAGGCATGCTGAGTGGCATGGCTGGTCGCCTACAGATCTTGTCTTTCCTTTTTTCTTGTTTATTGTCGGTGTGTCCATATCTTTTTCCTTTTCTCAAAGAATGCAGCAAGGCATCAAGAATAATGAATTGTATTTGAAAACTATGAGGAGAACCGTTATCCTTTTTGGTCTCGGAATTTTTCTTGCTCTCTTTCCCCACTTTAATTTTTTAACTATTAGAATTCCGGGTGTTCTGCAGCGCATTGCTCTCTGTTATCTTTTTTCTTCTCTCCTCTTCCTCAAGACAGGTATTAAAGGACGGTGCATGGCTTCTTTCTCTTTTTTAGCTATTTACTGGCTAATGATGAAATTGGTTCCAGTTCCAGGCTATGGGCCCGGAATTCTGGCTTACGAGGGAAATCTCTGCGCCTATATCGATAGCCACCTTCTTGCTGGCCATCTCTACAAACCTGGTTTTGATCCTGAAGGGATTCTGAGTACCTTGCCAGCAATTGCCACGACTTTGCTGGGAACTCTGACTGGTGATTGGCTGCGGTCTTCCAAAATTATTCTTCATAAAACTATCGGCATTTTAATCGGAGGTCTATTCTTTACCCTGAGCGGGCTCCTGCTTCATCCGCTTTTTCCCATCAATAAGCAGCTCTGGACAAGCACCTATGTGCTTTTTACAGCCGGAGTGGCACTGCTTTTCTTGGGATTCTGCTATTGGATGATCGAGGGAATGAGGATTAAAAAGTGGGCTACTCCCTTTCTTGTTCTGGGCTCAAATGCGATCGCAGTCTACGTGGGATCTACTTTGATAGTCAAGCTGATTAGCGTGATTAAAGTGTCAGCATCGGGGGAAGTTTTACCTTTAAAAGCGTACATCTACAACCACCTTCTGGCCCCCTGGGCAGGGCATTTAAACGGTTCTTTGCTCTTTCCTTTGTTTCTCATTATTCTCTGGGTAGGAATAATGCTTCCTTTGTACAGGAGAAAAATAATAATTAAGATTTAACTTTAGAATAAAGTTTTTAAGAGGGTATGAAGAGGAACCTGATTAAGGGAGTCCTGTCCTCCTTACTACCCTTGGGATCAGGCCTTATCACAGGGATGTCTGGATAACTGGAAGCAGAAGAATATCTATTCTCTATGGCAAGGCCTGATCCCATGAATCAGATGGGTGACTGGTGCAGAAAGAGTCTGCAACCTAAAAGTCGAAAATAACGGGCGCGAAAGAATTCCCAACGTTACCACGTGTATATTGTAAAGAAGAATTAAATAGTATGGAAATAAAATTTGAAGTCTATCCTTTTGACAATCTTCTTCTAATGGGTGACTCCATGGCCGTAAGTTATGAATGACTGCTTCCGTATCATGGAAAATGAAATATTTTCAATTTTATGGCAGCAGTTTGACTTATATTTTTTCCTCTGCTATACGTAGAAGAGCACTAGTTGCTGAGGGACAAAAAATAAAAATCAGAAGCTATTAAGATAAGGGAATGTTCCCGTTTAGTCGAGGATTGCATATTAGGCGATGATTTCTACTGAACTAAGAAAACCTGATAAAGTGAAAATTGCTGCTCTAGTAAGAATGACTGCGAAAGTAAAGATTGCAGACCAAATAAGGAAGCCTGCTAACGTAAAGATTATTACTAAGGTGTGGAGGGTATGAATGATTGACCTGGCCATCATATTAGGGACTGGATTTTATGATTTCCCTGGTTTGGAGGAGGAAGAAGGTTTAAGAATAGAAACAAGATATGGAGATGCCTCGATCAGGAAAGGAGCTGTAGAGGGAAAAAAAATAGCCTTTATTGCCAGGCACGGCAAAGGGCACAGTATCTTGCCTAACATGATCAATCATCAGGCAAACCTGACAGCTTTAAAAGAATTGAGAACGAAAGCAATAATCGCCACAACCGTATGCGGAGTGTTAGACCCCAGCATTCCTCTTGCCAAGCTGGCTGTTTTCGACGATCTGTATTTTCCGGATAATCGGTTTCCTGATGGAGGGGCCTGTACGGTATACGAAGAGAGAGGAGAAAAATCAAGAGGCCATTACATTTTTGATATGCCTTTTTCCCAAGAATTGCGACGACAGATAATCGCTGCGGCTGGGGACTCTCTAACAAACGCTGTTTATGCTTATGCTAACGGCCCAAGATTCAATACAAAATCCGAGATTAAAATGCTTCGAAATTATGCCTCCTTTGTCAGTCAGACAGCAGGGCCGGAGATTGTTCTCGCCGGAGAGCTCGAAATTCCCTTTGCACTGCTCGGGTTTGGAGTGGATTATGCAAACGGAGTTAAAAGAGAACCAACTCCAGTTGAAGAGCTGAGAGAAAATTTGAAAAAAAGTAGGATGGTTTTTACAAATGTTATAAGAGAATTAATAAAAAAATACAGCGCGCCAAAGTTTGAAGGATTCATATACCGGTTTGAATAGACATGAGTCTTATTTTAGTTTATATATAGATTTTATATATTATTTATGGGGATATCGTAGAAGTTTTTACCTAAAGGGAAGGCTAAAATAATTTATTTGCTTGAAGGAACAAAAGATGAAAACTGAGGAATTTAAACTTTTATTCGAAGCCAAGAGTATTTTAGAAAAAAATTGGAGAGAGAAATACACTATTCCGTCCCCTAAACTTTATCCTCACCAGTGGAGCTGGGATTCTGGTTTTATTTCTATCGGCTACTCTCATTATGATCAGGATAGAGCGCAAAAAGAGATACTTTCTATGTTTGAAGGCCAGTGGGGAAACGGCATGCTTCCTCATATCATATTCAGGGGAGGAAAAGGATATTTCCCGTCTGCAGAATACTGGCAGACTGAGCTTTCAGAGCATTCTCCTGAAATAAAAACATCAGGCATTACTCAGCCCCCCGTTCATGCCCTGGCAGCTTTGCATGTCTATGAAAATTCCAGTGACAATGAA
>CAYTBG010000073.1:0-15214 GCA_964435925.1 uncultured Eubacteriales bacterium
TTTAAACCTGACCTTCTGGGAGGAATAAACATACTAAAAAGTGAACCGACAGAAGGGCTTCCTGGTTTAGTTGCCATTCCGTACTATGCCTGGTCGCATCGTGGAATAGGGGAGATGACAGTCTGGATCCTCAGAGAAAAAAACTGAAGTCTCGAGTAAAATAAGAAATCACAGACAGTCAAAATCTGGTAATACATTTAATCCATATTGCATCTTGCGCCATATTTTAATTGTTCTCGTTCAGAAACATTAGTGACACTTTAGAGAAGCGATGCGTGGTACCCATAGGATAATGTTTTTGATTTTTTTTAGCTCATCTATCCCGATACCGAGAGTTACGTCGATATCCCTAGTTAGTCTTGGCTCTCCATAAAGAAGAACAGCTTGCCCTCCTATAACCATGTAAGGGATGTTTTGTTTGAGTAATTTCCGGGCTATTCTTTTAAGAAGATTAAGAAACACTATTTATGACCTTTGCAATTTTTAAATCGACTTCTAATCCCGCAAGAGCATCTTTCATAGGGAAAACCCCAAGAGAGACTGCTTCTTTATACATAGCGTCAACGAGACGAAAATTTTTCAAAATATTGACTTTCTCTTTTCGGATTATTTCATTTTCAAATTTTTGAAGTTCCTCTCGACTTTTTATCATTTTTATAGCTCTCTATATGCTAACTACAATTATTAAATTAGCCTGAATTATTCATAAAAAATGCCGATACCTTCTGCAATTACAGCAATATCAAAAAGATATCCTGATATTGCTGTAGATCCTGATAAACACCTATTCGAAAAGAAGCTATCTATATTAATCGGCATTTTTTCCCTGGTGGCGAACCGATCTCACCGCATCTACTTTGTTACTGCGCAATCGCGGTGGACGACCACAGCTTCATGCGCTGTGCCTCGTATCCGACGACATATATTTTAAATAACGTCGTCGTTGTGAGCGGAGCGTGGCAATCTGGCAACCTCGACTCGTGAATAATCCAGGTTAGTTGTTATTCTTTTGCCAATACAGTTAAAAGGGACAGAAATGTCTGTTAGCGGAGGATCTAAAAAATTTCTTAAAAATTGCTAGATACATTATTGTTCCTGCCAGGCAGAGAAGAAAAAAGATGAGAATCAATTTTTTTGTAGTGGAGGGATAAATAATTTTGTCAGAATTTCCTGTGACAATGAATCCAGCCCAGTAATAGGGATGAGAAAGTATATCAGAGTTTATCATCTCCAGCTTAGTTTTTTGCAGAGCGTTCATGATTGAGTTTGAAGAGCGAAGATGGAAATAGTATCTTTCCATAAATTGAGATGTAGCCTGATCATGTACTGTCCATAAACTGATAAGGGCAGAGGAAGCTCCAGCATAGAAGAAGGCCCTGCTTAAACCTTCTATTCCCTCGCCTCTAATGAATTGTCCCAGGCCTGTTTGGCAGGCAGATAGAGCAACCAAATCAGAGTTTAGTTTTAGATTGAATACTTCTCTCATTTGAAGAATTTCGTCCTCGGCAGAAGCGTTTCCTATCGAGAGGACGATTGAAGATCTGTCGGGTTTTTTATCGTCGATGAGACAATGGGTGGCAAAGTGGAGGATTTTATAATCCTCGAGGTTAAGATCTTTAAGTTTTTCCTCTGATGCCTCTTTTCTTTTAAAAGTATCGGATTTTGTTTTTTTAAACAGAGAAGCTACTCTTTCAACTTCCCGGCCGCTATATTCAAGCCTGGAAACATTAAAAGCACCAACAGGACGACTTGTTTCTGAAGTATCCCTTGCGCTGGCCACCTTTTCATCAGAACCAAAAAAGGGATCACCAAAAGCAAGAAGATCTTTTTTAGGTTTTATATCGCTTAATCTTTCATGCTGGATTATTTCCCGCAGGGAAGATATCGAAGGGGTATAGGCGATTTTATAATCCTCAATCAGCCACCTTCTTTTATCTTTTTGGGAAAGGAGAGTCTCAAAGGGGAAATAGTGAAGGATGCCGTCTGGAATGAAAACCAGTTTTTCGATTTTTTCATCCAAGCCAGGAAGAACCAGCATATTAAAAAGCTCGTATCCAAGCCTGAAATCATGGTTTTCTTTATCTGTTATAACTTTTAAATATTCCGCAACCTGCATCTGGATCTTTTTTGCCGGAGGAAGAGGAAAAATCTTGAATTCTCTTTTGGTGATTACAAATACATAAGAATTTTCTTTTCCAAGGCAGTATTCAAAGAAAGCTGTTTTGCTGTCAAGCATTTGTTTTTGTGCTTGCTCGAGGGTAATAATTTGGGGATACTTGAGGTCTGCATAGGCGGGGCTCGACAATCTTATTTTTCTCTTCAGGGCTTCTATTTGTTCTTCACAGAGTCTTATCTGCTCTTTGATACTTTTTTCTTTTTCCTCGTCAAGGTAAGGAGTGAATAGTTTTAAGTTCAAACCGGAAATCTCTTTCATCAAACCGTCTTCCTGGTTGAGAAGCTCGATGTCAACTCCCTGCGAGATGTTCACCTGGGAGACCTCTAACCCGTCAAGAAAAGCCCGGGCCTTAGCCCTTTCTAAATAGTCGAAAGCTTCGACATCATGAAGCTTTTCAGGCTCCAAATCGAAAAGCTTGCAGAGCAAATTAACCAAGTTTTGGTAAGCTTCAATCCTTTTATCAGTAGCCAGGTAACTTGCTTTGAGCTCTTCCAGCTGAATCCGGGAGCGGATTTTTTCTATAAAGGAGATAGATTTTTTATAGTTTTCCAGGGATTTTTCATAATTGCCCTGACGCATGTAAGCATTTGCTATCTCAAAGTATGCTTCCCAGAGAATATTCTCTTTTCCTTCAAGAGATGCAGTATCTATGGCTTTCTGGCAGTATTTTAAGGATAAATCGTAGTTTTTCTGCAAAGCGTTGACAGTGCCTATGTTGATGAAGAGATTAGCTTTTTCTTCGAGATCCTGAGCCAATTCTGCTTTTTCGAGGCCGAGCTTAAAATATTTTAGTGCTTCAGGATAACTTTCCAAATCTATATAGGCCATACCCATATTGGTTAAAGCCTCGATTTCTGTTTTTGCGTCCTTAATTTTTCTTGCAATTTTAAGGCTTTCTTCATAATGGGCAAGAGCATTGTAAAGGTCATCTTTATTTCCTGAATTGAATGCGTAAATTTTTTGATATGTGACTCCTATATTATTTAGATCCTTAGCAACATAAACTTCTTCTTCGAGTTGCTTCTGATCGATCTCTAAAACGCTCTTCTGGTATTCCAGGGCTTTTTCATAGTTCCCCAACTGAATGTAAATTTCTCCGATGTTTGTTAAACATTCTGATTCATCATCATAGTCTTTCACAATTCTAGCGAGAATCAAGGCTTCTTCATAATGCATTAAGGCCTGAGCATAATTAATTTTGGTATCGTAGTAAAAGCCGATGTTAAACAAACATCTTCCTTGTTCTTGCTTGTGTCTGATTCTACAGGCAATCTCCAGTGCATCTTCGTTTAAGGAAAAAAAGTTATCGATCTCATTTAGAAAGATATGAGTAATACTCAGCTCGCGGAGACATTTCAATTCATGCTCTTCGCTTTCTATTTTTCTTGCCAGTTCTATAGCTTTTTCGAAATTCTCTATTGATTTTTGATATTTTTCTTGTCTGCGATAATCCTTGGCGGCCCGGTAGAATTCATAGATTTGGATATAATCAGAAACTTCGTCTTTTTTATGATCTATTTGTGATTTCTCGCTTACAGAAAGAACTTCTCTAAAAGTATTACTGGATTTTTTCATCTCTCCAATATTCCAATAAAGGAGGCCAAGCTTGATGAGTGACTCAATTTCATCTTTTTTATCATTATTTTTTCGGGCAAGAAATAATGCTTTTTTAAAATACTTTATGGATTCTTCATAATCACCTTGAAGCTTTAGATTTTCTCCTTGATTGAAATACTCGGAGTATTTTTCCTTTGAATCAAAATTTAGGCTGCTGGAAGAATTGTTTTGAATGGGATATAGGAATTGAGAAGGAGCCAAAAGAAACATCAGGGCAACAATAAATAGTCTGATGAGATCTTTCATTTCTCTTTTTCCGGATGGACTATTAAGTTAAGTATGGATGATTTTCATCATGCTCCTTAGCCACGTGGTATATATAATAGCTAAAATAATAGGTTTTGTAAATCTCACCTAAATTTGACTTTACGATATTTTATTTAAAAGCAGTGTAAAAACAGCTTTCAATCAATTTTTTTGGATTTCTTTATTTTATAGATTCTAATAATTACACGAGTTAATTTCTTTATTTTCAATTAATTATTCATAAAGCAAAAGAGTTTTCTCTATTTAGAGGTACTATTGCCTGGGGAATTTGAATTTAGCGTTCTTGTAATTCATTTAATTTAAGTAAAATACATAATTTTATTTTGGAGGTAACATATGTATTGGGCCAAATATGACTTGACATATTTGTATTATTTTATTATATTTATATTAGATTAAAGGAAGCGTGGAAATAAGAGTATTTAAAAAACTGTATTTTTGTCCAATTTTTTGGGTAAGAATGCGACAAAACTATGGCAAGGATAGTTTTCTATGAGGGAAGGAAAAGGAGGAACAAAAAATGAGGAGGAAACTATGTTTAAAGTAAGGAGTAGCTCCTTAAGGAAAAACGCGGCTTTTTTGGTCTGTGTAACTTTTATTTTAATGGTTTTCCCGCAAGTTACTCAAGCAGCAACCAGGTCCTCTTCCGAAAGATTTCCGTTTCCTAAAGAATCTACTCCCTTGATTTCTGCTGTTTTTTCTTTTGCCAGCCTGAATTCATCTCTTCTTGGGTACGACCTCGCTTTGTTTTACAGCCTATCAAGCAATGAGCCTAAACCTCCAAAACAAGCCAAGAACGGTAAAGATGAAAAAAACGGTAACGAGCAGAATGGCTCTTTTAATGACCACGGAAACTCAACATCCAAGAAAGAACCTAAAGGCAAAGATGATAAGTAACTCGCCCGGGGCTAAAAAAAATAGAGCTGCAGGCTAAAACAGTCATCCGAGCAAGATGAAAGATCATAAGGAGAATAGAAATCTATTGCGGATACCTATGTATTATACTACGAATATTCACATCTTAAGATATGACGAGAGACATTGAATGAGGAAATTGTGAAAGAAGAAAGGCTCTTAGCAATCAAGATATTTGCCATTTTTGTTGTATTGCTGATTTTCTCTGCTCAGTTTAGTGACGCAGTCCCTCCAGAACACCCACGGAAAATTGTAGTCTTTAAAAAGTCGTATGGCCGAGAAGCAGACCAAGACGCTTTGCTTAGGAATTTTGGGGCAGCGAAGATTAAACGTTTAGGTTTGATTAATAGCACAGCGGTGCATCTTTCTCCAGGAGCGGAAAAATATCTGAAAAGAAAAAATGAGATTTTAAGAATAGATGAAGATTTAGTCATAACTGCAGTTTCTAACAAAATAAAAGGCAAAGGAAAACGCAAGCCAAAACATCGTCCTCAGCATCCAGAAGAACTCCCTTGGGGCATTCATAGAATTTATGCTGATCTAGTTTGGGAAGTAACAACAGGCTCTAAGATAAAAGTAGCTATTCTAGATACAGGGATTGATCTTGATCATCCCGACCTCTGGAGGAACATAAAGGGAGGGATTAACACCCTGAGGCCGCGTAAGAGCGCTGATGATGACAACGGTCATGGCACACATTTAGCAGGTACTGTTGCTGCGATAGATAATGACTTTGGAGTTATTGGAGTCGGTCCTGAGATTTATTTGTATGCTGTTAAGGTTTTAGACAAGAAAGGGGAAGGGTGGCTATCTGATATTATCGATGCCCTGGACTGGTGTATAGATAATAAGATTCAGGTAATCAACATGAGTTTTGGCTCACTTGAAGGAAATCAGTCATTCCATGAAGCAATTATTAAAGCTCATCAAGCTGGAATAACCATGGTTGCCTCTGCCGGCAATAATGGGGAAGAAGGTGGATCAATAGAATACCCAGCATTCTATCCAGAGACGATCGCAGTTTCAGCCGTTGACGAGTATAATGATTTTGCCTCCATTTCAAGCTACGGGCTTCAGATCGATCTAACAGCACCAGGAGTTAATATTTTATCTACTTATAAAAAAGGTTTCTATGAAACAATGTATGGAACAAGTATGTCCGCAGCTCATGTGACGGGAACGGTTGCCTTAATTTTAACAACTTCTCCTAAGCGGGGCTATGATCTGGATAGAAACAAGAAATGGGATCCAGATGAAATTAAAGAAAGGTTAACGGATACCGCAGAAGACCTTGGGTTGAGTTATCAGCACCAGGGAGCAGGTCTAGTCCGAGCTAACTGTGTGCTCTTCCGCCATTTTAAATAATATCGACATATCAAATCTTCTCTAAGCATTCGCTAATTCCTTTCAACAATTTTCTTTCTAAGGAACACCTCTTATTTAACAGTCTTCAGGGTGTCTTTAGTTTTCTTCTTTGATCAGGGGATATCAGGATCATAAATAAGTTGGTGCCTTTTTCTTATCGTGAAATCATAATTATCAATAATTTTAAATTCATATCCTCAATATTTTTTGATATATTTATTAACAATTCCTTTAAACGATGTTGGAGTTCAGCTTAAGTGAAATATATGTTCACAGGGAAGTGTTGAGACAGGTAAAGGGAAAATTCAAGGTATAACCCAGAAACGCACAGACAAGGAATTTATTTATACAAACTTAGCAGGTCATTTTTAATGATTATCAGGGCTTCATAAAAGTCGGAAGATTAAGGATTGAAGCTCGGAAGGAAATATTTGATAAAACGAATTACCTTAGGAGGTCAATAAGAAATGAAAAAGCTATCTTTGATTAAAACTGTCTTATCAGCACTTTTTATGTTGACAAGCATATTTTTGTTTGCTGCTCGAGGCTTTTCTGAAGAATGTACGGCTATGATTGCAGGGAGAAATACAACGGTTGACGGTTCGATATTATTCGTAAAGAGTGAAGATGATAGCCCCAGGGAAGTCGATTATTTATGGTACGTCGCGAGAAATACATATGAACCGGGTGCAGTAATCAAACTTCGTGCAGGAGGTACGATACCTCAAGTTAAAGAAACCTATGCTTATTTCTGGGACCAATGCCCTAGAACAGTATACTCTAATCAATTTATTAATGAATGGGGAGTAGCCTTTGGGAGCAACGCTTGCGCTTCAAAAGAAGATTCTGTAAAAGAGCTGGAGGCTCGTGGGGATTTAATAAAGGGCGGCATCGGCTTCAGGCTTAGAATGATACTTGCCGAAAGGGCAAAGACAGCCAGGGAAGCGGTGATGATTGCTGCCCGTCTGCTTGACAAATATGGCTATAGTGCCTCAGGAAGAAATCTGAGTATTGTTGGCCCAGATGAGGCGTGGCAGCTTCAAATGGTTCGAGGAAAAAACTACGCAGCCCGGAGAGTTCAAGATGATGAAGTAGCGGTAATCGCCAACACCTTCAGCATCCGAGAAGTTGATATGAATGATAAAGATAATTTCATCTGCTCACCTGATTTGATTAAATATGCGATAAAGAGGGGCTGGTATGAACCGAAAAGTGGCGAAAAATTTGATTTTGCTAAGGCGTATTCCCCTGAAAGAATACATAAATCTCCCAGCAACACTCATCGTGCCTGGAACATGGCAAGGCTGCTGAACAAAAATTTTCCCCTAACCCTAAACCAAGCTAAAGAGGGATTAATGCCAGTCTCAGTCAAGCCTGACCGGAAACTGACGCTTAAGGATGTAATGGCAATTTTCAGAAACCATTATGAAGGAACTCCACTTGATAAATCAGGCTTTGGAAAATCAGGAGAATACAAAACAAGTCCGCATATAACTCCTTACAACATCTGTAATTACGGGACCCACAGGACGACCGTAGTACAGCAGAGAAACTGGCTTCCGGTAGAAATTGGCACGGTTACATGGAGGGCGATTGATCAACCCTGTGCAAGTGTATTTGTGCCCTGGTATCTGGGGGCAACAAAAATCCCTGAACCGTTTCAAAAAGCCCCTGAAAGTTTGCATTCCACTAAAAAAGACCTGCTTGACTATCATTTCGAGCCACCCGTGGAGACCTGGGATTTGGATATGGAATCAGCTTCTGGTATCTTTGCTTGCCTGGGGGGGCTGGTGGATACTACTTATGGCAGAACAATAGAGTTTGTTCAAAAGATTTGGAGTGATTTTGAGGATGAGGAGCTTGCCCTTCAACCAACGATTGAAAAAAGTGCTCTTGACCTATATAGGCAGGATAGGGCGATAGCCAAGGAATTCCTTAACCGTTACACTGAATCTCAGGCACTAAAATCCCTGGAAGCTGCAAATAAAATGATTTATAAAATAAAATGGCACTTATGGGGTGCAGGTGGGCAGAATAAGATTCGAATAGCCATAAAAGTTGATCCCAAAATCTATGATGCGTATGTTGGAGAGTATGACGGTTCTCCTGATCTCCGTCTAAAAATCATAAAGAAAAATGACCGTCTGTTCTGTTCGACAGAAGATGGGCCCCAGCTTGAAATTTTTCCTGAATCTGAAAATGAATTTTTCTTTAAAAAAGTTGATGCCCAAATGACTTTTGTAAGAGGTAAAGAAGGTAAAGTAACAAAATTGATTGTCCACATAAGGGGAAGAGATATTCAAGCTAAAAAAATAAAATAAAAACCGATCTCTTTGTCATTAATTATCTTATAATGGGCTGAATAAATAAAAAGCGCATAATAATAAAAAAATAGGAGGAGGGAATTGAAGATAAAGTTAAGAACCATAACAAAACTTAGTTTATTTTTTGGTTTCTTTTGCTTTGTTATTTTTATGATTTCCTGCAAAGCCCCCGAACAAAAGGCCCCGCTTGCTGATCTAGCCCAGACGCCACCCATGGGTTGGAATAGCTGGAATAAGTTTGCATGCGATGTTGATGAAAACATGATCAAAGAAATGGCAGATGCAATGGTGAGCTCAGGAATGAGAGATGCGGAGTATGAATTCATAGTGATTGACGATTGCTGGCAGCTCAGCCGGGACAGTGAGGGCAATATTGTAGAAGACTCGGAACACTTTCCGTCAGGAATCAAAGCACTGGCTGATTACGTCCACTCCAAGGGGCTGAAGTTTGGTCTCTATTCCTGCGCGGGAACAAAAACATGCCAAGGCCGACCGGGAAGCAAAGGATATGAAGAAAAAGATGCAACACAGTATGCTGCGTGGGAAGTTGATTATTTAAAGTATGATTGGTGCAACACAAAGGGAGTAGATGCAACTCAAGCTTATACGAAGATGAGGCAGGCGCTTGAAGCAGCAGGCCGTCCGATTGTCTTCAGTATGTGTGAATGGGGTAGAAACAAGCCCTGGCTCTGGGCTGAAGGTATCGGGCATTTATGGCGCACTACAGCCGATATTCAGGACTGCTGGGATTGTACCAGAGACTGGGGGGGAATGGGTTTTATAAAAATATTGGATCTTCAGGTTGGCCTGGAAGAGTATGCTGGTCCCGGGCACTGGAACGACCCGGATATGCTTGAAGTAGGAAACGGAGGGATGAGTACCACAGAATACACGGCACATTTCAGTCTGTGGTGTATTCTGGCAGCGCCTCTCATGGCAGGAAACGACCTGCGGAACATGTCGGATGAAATCCGGGAAATCCTGACTAACGCCGAAGTGATAGCTGTAGACCAGGACCCATTAGGAATTCAGGGGCGCAAAGTCCGGGATGATGGTGACTTTGAAGTCTGGTCCAAGCCATTAGTGGACGGAAGCAGGGTTGTGGTCCTTTTCAACCGAAGCAGCGGTGATGAGAAGATCTCAGTTGCCTGGCAGGAGATAGAATTATCAGTCCAGGAAGCGGATGTTCGTGATCTGTGGCAGAAAGAGGATTTGGGGCAATTCCAGAACAGTTTCTCTGCAGTAGTTCCGTCCCATGGCGTTGTCATGGTCAAGATTACGCCATAAAGATTTTTCAACTTCTTTATAGATTCATTGCTTCTGAAAAAACATCAAGTTAAATATAATTGTTGAAGATTGTGGTATTCTGAATAAAATAGATTTCAGTACGAACGAGATGTGAAATTTATCAAATGTCGTCGGTTTTGCTATCTTTATGATTATCTTTCGCACAGAAGCGAAAGCTTGTATAGAATAAAAAATTTAATCCTTTGGAGGAGGAAACATGAATACGGTTGAAAGGGCGTTGATGGATGCATTGTTTTTGCATTTGCATCACAACATCGACAAGGCAATTGACTTTAAGGCAATCGAGGCACTAAATCATGAGGTTGGCAGAATTTGGCCAGGTGCTTTAATAATAGGACCAGGGGATGATGCAGCTGTTTTCAAATTGCCTAACATCGAAAGGTTAATCGTCGGTAAAATGGAAAGCCATTGTTCTCCTTGTGTGCCAAGACCTTATGATGCTGCTGCAACCGGAGCTGGAGGAGCAATGCGTGATGTTCTTGCCATGGGTGCAAGACCAATTTTCCTCTTAAATTTTGTCGGAACCCGGCCAATTGGAGATAAAGTATTAGTCGGGCCGTGCGGCTTTGAAGGAAAATGCACCTGCGGAAAATGTATTGAGATGACCAGCGGAGAGAGACTTGGTTTGATAATGAAGGGAGTAAGGGATATGTGCAAAACCATGGACGTTTTCATTGTTGGGGGTGGCCTTTCCACATCCTTCTCAGATGTTGTCCCAGCAGTAGTCGTGTCAGTAATAGGAGAGTTGATAACCCCAGAACCTTTGACTAAGCCAGCCAAATCAGCTGGAGACAAAATTATCCTCATTGGAGAAACTGACAATGATGGGAACGACACTTTATACAGGGCAGGTTTGGTCAAGGAAATGAAGCCAGCAATAGCTTTGTTTGAAGAAGAGAAAAAAACCATGGAAGCAACTCTGGCTGCTTTTCAGACCGGAAAAATCAAAGCCTGTTCTGACTTAGGGGCAGCTGGCATTGGTGCAGCAGTATGCGAATCAGCCCGTTACGGTGGATTTGGAGCAAGAGTGGACTTGACTCAGGCGCCTGTTAAGGTTGATGAATTAACTTCAGAAGAGATCTTGATTTGCGAAACCCAGGGCAGATTTGCAGTACAGGTTGCACCTGAACATGCTGAACATGTGTTGGCTGCGATTCAGTCCAATGGAAAAAAAGCAGCTATTATCGGAGAGATTACTGATGATGACAAAGAAATATTCGAATACAATGGCAAGACAGTGGCAGTTATTCCGAATGAACCTTCAAAAGATGTTTTAGAAGAGCTGGTAAAGGAGGGCTAACTGTAGCAAAAGAATACGCAGGCACCTATTATTCCGAAGAACTGGATGTGAAGTACAGATTTATGGTTCGTGACGGGAAATTATACATAAGGTTCAGAAACTTCCCCAAAGATCCCTTTAATCCCTTAATCCGGGATGCCTTCAGTATTTCGGAAGGTTATATCCGTTTGAATTTCCAGCGAAATGAGCAGGGCCGGATTTCCGGTTTTCTGGTCAATACAGGCCGGGTGGTGGATCTGATGTTTAAAAAACTAGCAGCCGGATCATAGCTTTTGCTCTTATTTTCCTTGGGCAGCGAAAAAACATATTACTCGTTTAAAGAAAAAAGGATTAATAAAAAGGATAGGTCCAGATAAAGGCGGTCATTGGAGAGTTGTTGAGGATGACAAATGATATTCCCTTCTTTGACAAAATGATTTAGAAAACGAGAGACAACGCTATTTTCATTATGTTATTATATGTTCACATTAAAATAGAAATAAGGGAAATTGGAAAGATAATACTCGAAAATTGGGCTTAATAAATAAGTCAATTACTGGCCAAGAATGAACAAAAAAATCTGGATCAATAAGTCAGATTCTCCCGAAGCAGCTCAGGAATTTGATATTGAATATTACCTTTCTATGAGTAGTGAAGAAAGACTGGAAACAGTCCAGTTTTTAAGAGAGGAATATTATAAGGTCAAAAAAGGCTCAAAGCATGAAAGTCGAGAAAGATTACGAAGAGATATTAAAGTTATTCAACAGCCATAGGGTTAAATACTGCATCATTGGTGCGTTTGCTGTCGCTTTTTATGCCAGGCCAAGATATACAAAGGATATCGATATTTTAATTGATTCCAGGCCAGAAAATGCAGAAAGGATTATAAGGGCGCTTGCTGAGTTTGGATTTGAAGACTTGGACTTGTCCGAGGATGATTTATGTCAAGAGGGGAACATCATTCAATTAGGATATGAGCCTTTGAGAGTGGATATCGTGACGTCTCTTTCGGGCATCAGCTTTGACCAGGTATGGAAGAGTAAGGTTGGTGCCGATTACGGCAGGGAAAAAGTCTATTTCATTGGGTTGGATGATTTAATCCAAACAAAGAAGCAGTCTGGCCGTCCTCAAGATAAAGTGGATTTAGACCTTTTGATTGAGGTTAAAGAGAGAAAACAAATCCCGTGACTCCTTTAGACTAGAGAAAGGCTAATCCGACGTCGCGAAATATACAAAATGGAAAGCTATCAAGCAGAGGCGAAGATTGTTATTACTACGATGGAAAAGTAATCTGCCCTGCTTTATTTCTCTTAAATAATCTATATATTCAGGCATAAAAAAAAGCCCCAAATCACGCGAGGCTTTCACGATTTAGCCCAGGGCGTAATTTAGATAGTCTAATCAATTAAATACTTTTGATGACATTTTTTTATTGGTAATTTCAAACAAAAAGCTTGCTTTTTTCCTAAATAAATGTATATTATCATACATATAATTGCATGAAAAAGTACAGAATATTGTATAATAAAATGCAATATATAATAAATGAAGATAAAAAGATTTAATATATGAAAAGAGAAAAACTAATAAGAGCGGTAAAAGAACTAGGATATCCATTATTCGAGACTAAGAAAATACTTGATGCAAATGAGACATTAGCAGAGGTAGCAAAAAGCAAAGATCCTCGTTTGTTGGAAGGATTTCCTTTATTACTTGCTAACAGCCTAGAAAAAAACCTTTTTGATTATAGAAGGGCCCACCTTAACTTGAAAGGAGTTGTAGAAAGAAAAAATTTTAGAAATTTAGTAGTAATGTCTCTTGCGTTATACAAATATATAAAATTAAAATTTTCATATGTAGATGTGATATATAGATCTAACTATTTCAATAAAAAACTTTTCGATAAATTTCTTAATCATTTTAAAAATAAAAAAGATTTAACAGAGATTGGAAGAAAGCTATCTTCTGTTCGGATCGTAAATACATTTAAGAATTACTACAAATATGCAGAAACAGATTTTAGAGATTATATGAAAATGAGAGATGAATTTGATCTTGAATATGCTTTTTCCCAGCTATTTTCTAAAAAACAAAAAGAGTTATTTATGAAAAGGCTGAAAGGCGAAAAAATGACCAAGACAGAACGTGAATATTATTCTCGTTCTGTCAAAAAAAAAGTGCAGGCACTTGCAAATTCCGATCTTCACAAACTAGCAACAACATTAATTAAAAAATAAGTGGCTACAAATATTAAGATTAAAGTGGAGGAGCTTACAGATTCATTACTAAAATCACATCTTTGCACTTTATGGCCAATGATATAAACTATGTAACCTAATGTAACAGAATCAGCATTCGCGAAAGATATCGAAAGAATTAAAAGGTCTAATTAAATGTTTAAACCAAAATTCACAATTAACAACAAAATAAACAATTTCCTTCTTGAAATTGAAAGAGCTCGGGGATTTTTAGAGGCAGCTAAATTAAAGGAGCAATGGATAAAATATATGCAAAGTGAAGCACTTATTCTTGAGGCCCATCATTCTACACATATTGAGGGAACACAGCTTACCTTATCGCAGGCTAAAAGAATTCTTACAGGCCAATCTGCAAAAGGCATAAGGAAAGATGATCGTCAAGAACTCGTTAATTACAAAAAAGCAATGGAATTTGTTTCCGAATACTTAGATAAAAAATCAGAAATTGCAGAGGATATTATCAAGAAAATACATGGGATCTTAGTTAAAAATGTCAGAGGTGGAACTCTTGAGCCAGGAAAATATAGGAAAGTTCAGAATTATGTAGCGAACTCTTTAACTAGGGAGATAATATACACTCCTCCACCTCCTTCTAAAGTCCCACAACTAATGAAGGAATTGATTGAATGGTTAAATAAAGAAAAAGAATTATCACCAGTACTCTTATCAGGAATTTGTCAATACCGATTTGTTGACATTCACCCCTTCTTAGATGGAAATGGAAGAACAGCCAGGGTTCTTTGTACTCTCATTCTTTACCAGAATAACTATGATTTTAAGAGACTTTTCTCATTATCTGAGTATTACGATAAGAATCGATCTAAGTATTACAATGCTATTCAATCAGTAAGAGAGAATGATATGGATATGACAGGATGGCTCGAATATTTTACAGAAGGATTAAAAAATCAACTGATAGAAGTAAAGACAAAGGGAGAAAAGGTTATTAAACGAGAAGTAATAGTTGAGAAAGCTAAAAGATTTAACTTAAACACTCGTCAACAAAAAGTTTTATTATATCTTATGGAAGGGAAGCGAGTTTCTGTGGAAGAAATCCGACAAAAATACAATTTGGTCAGAAGAACCGTTCAACGTGATCTCTCAAAAATGGTTGATTTAGGTTTAATTAAAGAGATAGCAAAAAGTAAGACAGATCCTACAAGATATTATGAATTACTATGACATTTTACTGCGACATTACTGTGACACTTACTGTGACAGACATACAATATAATATGTAATACAAAGAAAATTATATTGTCTCCTCTTAAGCTCATTTTTCTTCTCTATTCTATTATATAATTTTTTCTAATATTGTATGATAAGAATGTAGTAATAACTGATGGAATCATGGGTTGCCCCCATGAAGAGGGTATAGATTATCCTAAAGGAGAGAGGTGCCCTAAATGTCCTTTTTGGTCTTATAGAGATAAATGGAGTGGTGAGCCCATAAGCTAGACTAAAGATAGGCCAAAATAGGAATTTAGATCAGCCCTGCTTTATTGCTTTTTAATAACCTTCAGGAGAATGACTTAAGCCATTTGATCGCCTCAGGATTCTTTTTCCATCCTGTCCAAGAAGTTATCCACCTGGCGGATATATTCCTTATAGTCGGAAATGGCTATGGGCAGTATCTCATAAATCTTTTTATCATCGATATCCATGTACTCATGGACGATGATATTTCGCATCCCTCCAGAACCTT
>CAYTBG010000074.1:0-1374 GCA_964435925.1 uncultured Eubacteriales bacterium
TGGGAAATTTTTATCAAACTTTTTCATATTTTTAAATTGCGACACAGTCTGATTGTCAATGGTATAAATTTTACTAGCATAAGGAAAAACCTGAAAGGGACTTTGTATTCCTAAAATTAAAAATAAGGAAGGGAACTTTGAATCACAAATCTATTGCCATTATTCTGATGAGCATCGCTCTTTGTGCAGGGGCTTATGCCCAACAATGTGTGGATTGTCACAAGAAAGTTACGCCTAATATTGTTTCCGACTGGCAGATAAGCAAGCACAGTCAAAATGAGGTCAACTGTTCTGTATGCCACGGCGAACTGCATAAAGATCAGGATGACGCTGACAAAGTACAGATTCCCACGCCAGAGACTTGCGCCGACTGCCATGAGGAAAGAGTCGAACAGTTCAAAAAAGGCAAGCATGCTGCCGCATGGGCTGCTTTGAAGGCAATGCCAACAGCCCATTGGCAGCCAATGGCCCTGATAGAAGGGATGAAGGGCTGCGGCGGGTGTCACAAGATTGGATTGAAAACAGAAGCAGAAATAAAAGAATTGAAGAAGAGCGGCGCAGGTTTTGGCGTTGCTTCTTGTGATGCTTGTCACACTAGGCATACCTTCTCCGTTCAAGAAGCTAAGCAGCCTCAGGCCTGCCAGACCTGCCATATGGGCTTTGACCATCCTCAGTGGGAGATGTATTCAGCCTCCAAACATGGCGTTCGCTATCTTTTGAAACAGAACAAGACTCTACCTGAATCTGTTGCTGCTCCGACCTGCCAGACCTGCCATATGCAAGAAGTGAACCATGAAGTCAGAGCAGCCTGGGGATTCCTCGCAGTGCGTCTTCCGATGCCAGAAGATAAACAGTGGGCCGCAGACCGAGCCACAATCCTGCAAGCTCTCGGAGTGCTTGATTCTGAGGGCAAACCCACAGCCAGGCTTGATGTCGTAAAAGCAGCAGATGTCGCTCGTCTCACGCAAGAAGATTGGCAAAAAGAACGAGACAAAATGATAAAGACATGCAACCAATGCCACTCAGTAAATTTTGCCAAAAAAGAGCTAGAAAAGGGTGATCAGATGATAAAGGAAGCTGACCATCTCATGGCTGAGGCAATCCGAATAGTAGCTGGTTTGTATACGGACGGCATCTTAGCTAAGCCAGATAGCTATGCTTATCCTTTCCCTGATCTTCTTACCTTCCATGACGCATCTACTCCAATCGAACAGAAGCTTTTTGTTATGTTTCTTGAACACCGGATGAGAACATTCCAGGGAACATTCCATGCCAATCCTGATTATGCCCTCTGGTATGGGTGGAGCGCTATGCAGATGGATCTGACAGAAATTAGAGCATTGGCTGAGGAACTCCGCAAAAATCACAAGAAAT
>CAYTBG010000074.1:1474-14614 GCA_964435925.1 uncultured Eubacteriales bacterium
GATCTGACAGAAATTAGAGCATTGGCTGAGGAACTCCGCAAAAATCACAAGAAATCCTAAAAGAGCGAACCCGAGAAAGAAAGAAGGGATAGAAAAGATAGAAACGTCAGAAGGGCGAGAAAACAAGGAAAAGCAGCAGGATAATAAATATTCAAAAGCTTTAAAGCTAAATCAAAAAGCTAAAAACCAAACGTAGTTATTCAGTGGTTCAGCTTTTCTTTCTGTATCAATCCTTTTTATAACAATTAAGCTGGCATTTGAGAGAATAAAAAGAAGAGATACATTAGCATTTCCTTTATAATAAATACTTTTCCGTTCGATTAA
The DNA here is from genome assembly GCA_964435925.1 of uncultured Eubacteriales bacterium. Lineage (GTDB taxonomy): Bacteria > Acidobacteriota > Aminicenantia > Aminicenantales > Aminicenantaceae > SOIV01. The sequence continues at coordinate 1,799 of CAYTBG010000074.1, forward strand.
AATATATCTAATATATTGAAACAAATTAATTATTCCTATATTATTAGTAGTTATAAAATTTTCAGGAGTTTAAATCCAGATGAAGTCTCTGTTGAATTTTTTTAATTCAGTCAAATTAGCCATTTTTCTCTTGGTCATCATTACTCTTGCCTCCATTCTCGGCACTTTAATTCCTCAAAACAGAAGTCTAGATGAGTATGTAGCCCGCTACGGACAGTTTGCACATCTACTCAATCAACTCCAGCTTACCAAGCTTTATCAATCATTGTGGTTTATTTCCCTTCTTTGCTTTTTTGCCTTGAATATCATAGTTTGTACTTTAACTCGCCTCGCACCCAAACTCAGAAAAGCATTTCACCCAAAACTGGAAATAGAAGCAAAGCAGATTTCTGTTTTAAAAATTAAGGAAAAATTCAAAAAAAACATAGGTCTTGACACAGCTAAAAAAGAGCTGAAAAAGGAACTTCGCTCAAGGCATTACCGTCTCAAAGAAGCGAAAAGGGAAAACAAGACCTTTCTTCTCGCCCGGAAAAGGATTCTGGGCTGGTTTGGTGCTGACATCGTCCATATCGGCATCCTTATTATTCTAGCAGGAGGGATTATCAGCGGTGCAGGTGGAATCAGGAAAAATTTAACCTTTTCAGAAGGAAAAGTTCTTGGCATTCGTGAAGCTGAATTTAAGCTTAGGCTTGATAAATTCGAAACAGAATACTATCCGAACGGCAGCGTCAGAGATTGGAAAAGCACACTCACGGTTATTGAAAATGAGAAGCCAATTCTGAGCAAGGTCATCGAGGTTAATCATCCCCTGACCTATAAAGGCTTTGTTTTTTATCAAAGTAGCTACGGCTGGAACTGGACAAACACTTCTGTAGGAATTTGGGTAAGAAAAAGAAAAGATCCTTCATTCTTGAGGAAAATAGATATGAAAGTAGGGCAAAGGGTGAGCCTTGAAGGTGAAAATATCCATATTTCTGTTATGCACTTTATCCCTGATTTTATTATCAATGATAGAAACGAGGTTACATCCCGTTCTCTTCAACCCAACAATCCTGCCGCCTTTATAGAAGGATGGGAAGGAGATGAGAAAATTATATCCGGTTGGATTTTTTCTAAATTTCCTGATTTTGCCCGCATCCACTCAGAAAAGGAAACAGATTTATCTTTTGAACTAAAAAACTTTAAGGCTGGCCAGTTCTCTGTTATCCAAGCGGCTAAAGACCCAGGAGTAAATTTCATTTGGGTAGGATGCACTTTTTTAATGATAGGTCTTGCTTTTGCTTTTTACTGGCCTTCGCGAGAAATCAAAGTCATTCTGGAAGAAAGACAGGGAAAAACAGAAGTAATTGCCGGGGGAATTGCTTCTAAAAGCAGAGAAGCTCTTCAATCTGAATTCGAGAAAATCATGACTTCCTTAAGGAGATCCAGATGAATGAATCGCTTTTATTCCTCGTGGTTTTTATTTTCTACATCATTTCTGCTGTTTGCTATTTTTCCTTCCTTTTCTCAAAAAGAGAAAGCCTAGCAAAAATAGGATTCTGGGTTGCTTTAGTAGGACTCTCCTACCACACCATAGCCTTAGTCTTGAGAACTTTTGAAAGCGGCCACGCGCCGTTCACCAACATGTATGAGTCTCTTTCTTTTCTTGCCTGGTCGTCTATTCTTGCTTATATCATCATAGAGCTTAAATATAAGATTAAAATAGCAGGCCCTTATTTCTTGCTTATTGTCATCGCTCTGATGGCTTTAGCTTCCTCGCCTTTGATGCCTAAAGAAGCGACCCCCCTGATTCCAGCTCTTCAAAGCTATTGGCTGTGGCTCCACGTATCTGTGACTCTTTTCGGGGAAGCCTTCTTTGCTGTAGCTTTTATCACAAGTATCATGCATCTCGTGGCTGACTCGAAGGAAAGAAAAGGAATAAAATCTGGTCTTGCATCTGAAAGATTAGACTCTGTTAGCTACAGATGCATCGCTATCGGCTTTCCTCTCTTTACTCTGGGAGGTCTTGTTTTTGGGATGATCTGGGCTTATTATGCCTGGGGCAGATACTGGGGCTGGGACCCAAAAGAGACATGGAGTCTAATTACCTGGTTCGTCTTTGCCCTCTATCTTCATACAAGAATTGTTATGGGCTGGAAAGGACGGCGCTCGGCCTACGTTGCCATTATCGGATTTTTAGCCGCCCTTTTTACTTATTTTGGCGTGAATTATGTGCTTGCGGGCCTGCACAGTTATGCATGATAAAAGGTTACTCGTATGTAGGTGCGTTACTCAATGATTTTGTGGCTCTCTTGATAGATAGCAGCTGAACGCTGTTTTTGATAATAAAAACGGTGTTCTATGATGAAAAATGAGATAATAGCATATTGACAATGATATAATTCTCTATTAAGATTTTTTTGAATTAAAAAGGAGGATACGATGAAAAAAGTCCTCTTAATCTCGATTATTGGAATTTTCCTTATATTTTTCATCAGTCTTTTTAGCCAGGAGTTTACTTATGTTGGCGCTGGAAAATGCAAAATCTGCCATAAATCCGAGAAGCAAGGAAAACAATTCCCTCTCTGGGAAGAACGCAAGCACTCCAAATCTTTTGTGCCTTTAACCACTGAAGAAGTTAAAGCTAAAGTTCCAGACGCACCTGAGAATCCAGAATGTCTCAAATGCCATGCCCCGCTTTTTGAAAAAGCTGCTGAATTCAAAGAAGAAGGAGTCACCTGCGAAGTCTGTCATGGTCCAGGCAGTATGTTCAAAAAATTGAGCATCATGAAAAGCCGGGAAGAGTCGGTGAAGAATGGCCTTATTCTTTATGAGTCAGCCGAGGCTATTAAAAAGCAATGCTTATCCTGTCATGATATGGCGCACGAAAAGCCTTTTGATTTTGAGGCTGCTTGGGAAAAGGTAAAGCACCCTATCCCTGAAAAGCAGTAGTTACTGAACAATTATACTTTTAATACTTGATACAGTTCCGTCAATATAATATTCCTTCATGGATGCTCAGGTATAAAACCTGGGGCTGCTACTTTTCGAATAGGATCTTAGTCCAAAGAGATCAGTGATGAAACAAATCGGTCGACTTCATGTACTGACAGATACAGTACTTCAATCCCGCTTCTCGCACTTGGAACTCGCCAGAATGGCAATAAAAGGAGGCGCGGATACCATCCAGTTCCGCCAGAAGATTGGGACAACCCGAGAGATGATTGAGATTGTCCGACAGTTAAAACAATTGTGCCTAGACTCTGGTGCGGCGCTCGTAGTGAACGATCGCCTAGACGTTGCGATTGCCGCAAAGGCAGACGGTGTCCATCTAGGGCAAAATGATTTCCCTATCCCTCTGGCGCGCAAACTGTTGGGTAAAAGTCGGATCATTGGCGGATCCGCAGCTACGCTTGAAGAAGCCCAGAAATGCCTGGCTGAAGGGGCCGATTACATAGGATTTGGTCCTGTTTATCCGACTGCATCCAAAGAAGATGCAGATCCTGTTACCGGGATTAAGCTCTTGAAACAGGCGGTTGAAATTATCTCTCTCCCTATTATTGCCATCGGTGGCATCAATGTTGAGAATACGCCTGGGGTGATGCGGGCCGGAGCACAGGGGATCGCTGTGATCTCTGCTGTTTGCTGTCAAGAAAACCCTGAGCAGGCGACCCGGGCGTTGTATAACGCTCTCCAAACTGAGACATTAAGAGGGAATCATGCCTAAGACTCTGGCAGATGTCGGAGAATTCGGATTAATCCACCGGATTCATAAACTCCTAAAAAAAGAGGGAGTTAAGACACCCGGAGTGACACTGGGAATCGGTGATGATACTGCGTCTATCCGCCCTCGTCCCGGGTATGAACTATTGGTCACATGTGATTGCCTGGTAGATGGTCAACATTTCCTGTCAGATCGCATCACTCCCTTAGATTTAGGACGACGGGCGATGGTGGTAAACATAAGTGACATCGGCGCTATGGGCGGTCAGCCTCTATACGCCCTCGTATCATTAGGGCTAAAAACAGACACGCCTGTCGAAGATGTGGAAAACACGTATCGTGGATTTGCCGTGGAACTCAATCCGTTTGGGGCTTCTATCATAGGTGGCAACATCACCAAGACGAAAGATGCCATTTTCATTGACATCACCTTACTTGGCGAAGTAGAGCAAGGCAAACTAATGCTCCGTTCCACCTCCAAGGCTGGAGATAAGATTCTGGTCACAGGGTATCCAGGACAGGCTGCAGCAGGGCTGCAATTACTGTTGCGTTCCGAGTCAAGAAAGGATATGCGAGAGCATCCGCTGGTACGAACCTACAATACTCCCTCGCACCGCGCAAGGGAAGGACAGGCAATTGCCCGCTCAGGGTATGCTGCAGCAATGATTGACACCAGCGACGGATTCCTGGGTGATCTGGGACATATCTGTCAGGACAGCGGTGTGGGAGCTGAACTGATTCAAGAAAAATTACCTATAAGTGAGGATCTTCATCAAGCTGCTCTCGAACTAAAGTTAGATCCTTACGAATTGTTCTTACAGGATAGCGACGATTACGAGTTGATCATCACAGGTGCTTCCAAAAACATAGCTAAGATCCGTTCTGCTGTTGCTTCAGTCAGTAATGTGCCTGTCACCGAAGTCGGTAAGATTACTGATTCAGCCGGGGATATCCAATTGATACTTCCTGATGGAACTAGGAGACACCTCACCCCTTCAGGATGGGATCACTTCACAAAAGGAGGAAGATAGGATGTTTGACCAAAATCTCGCGCAAAAGGCAGGAGAAAATCTGAAGAGTCTCCGTGAGAAGAAGCCTTTGATCCATAACATCACGAACTTTGTGGTCATGAATTACACTGCTAATGCCTTGCTTGCCTGCGGTGCCTCACCTGTGATGGCCCATGCCTCAGAGGAAGTTGAGGAGATGGTTTCCTTTGCCGGCGCACTAGTACTTAACATCGGAACCCTCACTCCTTACTGGGTTGATTCGATGCTTAAAGCTGGCAGACGCGCCAATGAACTAAATATTCCGGTTATTCTGGATCCAGTCGGTTCAGGGGCCACGAAACTGCGGACTGAATCCGCCAAGCGACTTATAGACGAAGTCTCCATAAAAGTGGTTCGGGGAAATGCCTCTGAAGTACTTTCCCTAGCCCATGAGGGCTCCAGAACAAAGGGTGTTGACGCCATCCACACTGTGGACGAGGCAGCCGATGCAGCTCTTACACTCTCCAAGGAACTGAATATTACCCTGGCAATTACGGGGAAAGTGGATCTCATCACAGATGGAGAGCGGATCTACCGTGTTTCTAACGGCCATGACCTTATGGGTTATTGTACAGGCACGGGCTGCACTGCAACAGTCGTTATCGGAGCGTTCTTGGCAGTGGATTCTGACCCTGTCACAGCAACAACCACTGCACTCGCCTACTTCGGCCTTGTAGGCGAGAAAGCAGCCACAAAAGCCCAAAGCCCTGGCAGCTTCCAAATAGCCATGCTTGATGCGCTTTACACGATAGATGAAAAGCAGATGGAGGAGGGAGCGAAAATCCATACTCAATAGATAATGCAGCTCTGTTAAGAATTCAAACTTTCAACCTCTTCTGTTTTCAGCACACCATTCGATCTCTATGTTAAATATGAGATAAAACAGATTATAGGGAAGATACTCCTTGATAACTCAAATGAGAATTGATAAAATTTCTGATCGATTAAAGTAACGGACAATTTAGCCATGATCATAGCTGAATTTGCAATATTTCCCACAAGTGAAGGAGTATCAGTAAGTAAATATGTCAAAGAAGCCATTAAAGTTATTGAAAGTTCTGGACTAAAGCACGAAACCGGCGGCATGTCCACAACCATCGAAGCTCCTGATTTGGATACCTTGTTCAAAATCATAGAAAAATGTCATGAAGCTATGGTGAAAATGGGAGCCCAAAGGATTCATATAGACTTAAGGGTAGACCACCGCCTGGACGTAGAAGCCTCAATCGAATCAAAACTTAAGGCTCTGGGAAAAAGATAGGTTTATCACTCCTTAAAGAAACGCCTTAGACCTTTTCTCTCAGAAGAGGCCTGGTAAGGCAGGTGGGACCGCCCGCTCCCTTCTTAGAAATTTCTTCTCCCCCATACTCCCAGATCTCAATTCCTTTATCTTTGAGCATCTGTTTTGTCTGAGGATTACCAGAAATCATTACGCATTTTCGGGGAGAAACAGCAAGAATGTTACAAGCCATGGTCTCATATTCAGAATCTGGAACTTCAAGGAGTTGGATGCCTCGTCGCAGGAGCCACTCTCTGAAGGGCACGGGAAGAAGTCTGGAATAAACCACGGCTAAATCGTGATCGACAGGGCTGATGAGAGACATCAAATGGAGGACGTCACCGGGCCCTTTCCAGTGCGGTAGAGGAACGACAATAAATTCATCAACAAAATCCCCGGTGAGCTCCTTTAACTGCCGAATACCTTCCTCGTTCGTGCGGTAGCCCAAACCCACAGCGAGGGTGCGCTCATCGATCCAAACCACATCCCCTCCTTCCAACGTTCCTTCACCGGTAATAGAGCCGAGAATGGGAATGCCCAATTCAAGGAGAAACTCTCCAGCGGCTGATGGCTCTGCACGACGTTTCTCTTTACCCATGTTGCACAATATAGACCCTTTATTCGTAATGATGACAGGATCATGCACATATATGGAATCGAGCCCCTTCTTATCATTTTGGGGCAGATAATAAATTTCTGAGATGGACTTCTTCAGATACTCGACAAAATTATCATATTCCTTGAGTGCCTTATCGTAGTCTGGAGAAGCCAAATAATTCAGCTCTTTCCATTGAGACTGAATATATTCTTGACCTACGAAGGCATCTTTAGGGTGTTTGAGCAAAAGACTTTTGATCTGATCAACCTCAGATTGGCAGCCAAATTTCATGATTTTTCCTCTTTATAAATCATTATAGATAAAAAGGTCTTATCCCGGACTCCTTTTTCCCACTTAAGCTGTTTTATCCAGATTTTTTTCTCCTGATTTATGTATGATTCCGCCTCCAACAACCACATTTCTATCATAAAAAACTACAGCTTGGCCTGGAGTAACAGCTCTCTGGGATTTCTCGAATTCCACCAAAATTTGACCTGTATCCAAGGGAGTAAGAAGGGCTTTCGCTTCCCTGTGTTTGTATCTGATTTTAGCCTTTACATTCAGCGGCTTTGTTATTTTAGCCTTGGAAATCAAGTTCACCTGGGAAGCCGAAAGAGTTTTTTCATAAAGCTGGTCAGAAGGGCCGACAACGATTGTATTCTTATCACTCAGCATGGAAAGGACATACAGCGGTTGGGAAGCAGCTATTCCCATTCCCTTCCTCTGGCCAATGGTAAAATGCGTAATTCCCTCGTGCTGACCTAAAACTCGATTCTCGCGGTCTACGATAGGCCCGGGGCGGAAAGCTTTAGGAATTCTTTGGCGAAGAAACCGGACATAATCATTATCAGGAATAAAACAAATCTCTTGGCTTTCATGTCTCTGAGCCACAGAGAGACCTAATTTCCGTGCTTTTTCTCTTACCTTTTCTTTTGTGAAATTTCCGATCGGCATCAAAGTGCGAGAGAGCTGCTCCTGAGTTAAAGGATAGAGGAAATAAGACTGATCTTTCTTTTTATCCTTTCCCTTTTTTAGAAGATACCGCCCTGATTGAGTATCGTATTCAATGCGAGCGTGGTGGCCGGTAGCTAAATAATTTGCCTCAAACGTTTTGAGCTTTTTCATCAGAAAATCGAATTTAATATATTGATTGCAGCGGATGCAGGGATTGGGAGTACGGCCTTTGGAATATTCCCCGCAGAAGTCGGTTATCACATTCTTGTCGAACCGATCTCTAAAATCAACAACATAGTGCGAGATTCCAAGAGATATGGCAACGCGATGGGCATCTTCAGTTGCTTTCCACCCGCAGCAGCTTCTTAAGTTCTCCGATCTGCAGTAATCTTTGGGCAGGGAGAAGAGCTTCATCGTTACTCCGATGACATCATATCCCTGCTCTTTGAGGAGAGCTGCGGCCACCGATGAGTCCACTCCACCGCTCATGGCTACAACTACTTTTCTCTGCTTCATCTTCTTCTAATCTATAGGATACCAAAAAAAAGCCAACAGGCAACATTATTTATTGTCATATCGAGATTGATTGTCATTGCGCACATAATACTAAAAAAGTGTTGGTATAATCATATATTCACTTTAACATGTTGGAAACATAACATATTGAAATAAACGCAGATCACAGGCTTTTCTATGAACGATCTAAAGACATTTTTGCCACAAATGTTAAAGACGTTTAACTTTTGCATAAAAAAACCTCTCTATGATGCTAATTTAAATATAAATACACTTATGACTAACAACATTTTATTAGTATTATGCCCATTGCGAGCGAAGCGAAACAATCTAATAAGTAAAAAGAAAATAGGAGCCTGTCCCCTTTTTTATCATTTTTTATAATCAATAAATTTCTTCTTCAAAGTGCGGGCTTGATGAATCAAGCCCCTACATAAAGAGAAAACCTCCCTTAGAATAAGTAGCCTCTCCCCTTTTTTACAACAGAAAAAGTAGCCTGTCCCCTTTTTCACGTTAAACTACTTTTGACACTAAATTTTTCCCGTGCTATAAATTTTTAGGTGGCGGAGTAAAGAGTTTCGTCTTTAAATAGGGAAGTCGACAGTATATAAGAAATGCAAAATATCGGAGAAAAGGCATGACTTTAAAAAATCAGGTTATTGTAAAGGAGAGCAGAAAAGAATCCTCCTATACATACAGGCTTTTAAAAACTTGGGCAGAAATAGACCTTGCAGCTGTTCGTTTTAATATAATTAACATTCAGAAGAAACTGGGCAAAAACATTGAATTAATGGCAATAGTGAAATGTAATGCCTACGGTCACGGAGCAATCGAAGTTTCCGGGCAAATCCTTAATCTCGGAGTAAACGCTCTGGGTGTCTCCAGTCTGTATGAAGGTATTGAGCTTAGAGATATTTTTAAGGATATTCCTATAATTGTTTTAAGCTCAGGGATGAGCGGCCAGGCCGAAGAGTTTATTGAGCATAATCTCTCACCTGTTGTTTGTACGTGGCAGATGACAAACGCCCTGGCAGACGCGGCAAGAAAAAGAGGAACGCGGGCAAAGGTTCATATAAAGGTCGATACTGGTATGGGACGCATAGGAGTATGGCATGAGAGGGCAGACGAATTTACGAGGCAAGTTCATAAGATGCCTGACATTGAAATTGAGGGCATCTGCTCGCATTTTGCAACTTCGGATGAACAGAATTTGGATTTTGCAAAACAGCAGTTTGAATGGTTTAATCGCTGCCTGGAAAAAATCAAAGATTTGCCGATAAGGTTCAAGCATATCTCCAATACTGGAGCAATATTTAGCCTTCCTGAGGCCCATTTGAATATGGTCCGTCCGGGACTTTCAATTTATGGTGTTAGCCCTTCTGAGTATGTCAAAGGCGCAGAGAAGCTCAGGCCAGCTCTATCTCTAAAGACAAAAGTAGCTTTTTTGAAGACGATTCCTAAAGGAAGGACACTCAGTTATGCCAGGACATATAAAACCGAAAAGGAGATGAAACTAGCAACGCTACCCGTTGGTTACGGAGATGGATATCCCCTTTCTCTTTCTAACAAGGGATATGTTCTGATAAGAGGGAAAAAAGCTCGAATACTGGGGGCTGTTACCATGGACCAGATCATGGTGGATGTGACCGATATAAAAGATGTTAAGACTGAAGACGTTGCCGTCCTCATCGGAAAACAGGGTACAGAAGAGATAACCGCAACCGAAATCGCCAGAATAGCAGGCACTATTCCTTATGAGATATTCACATCTATAAACAAGAGAGTCCAGAGAGTTTACTCGGATAAGGACTAACGCATTACTGTTTACGCTCTTCTTTCCTTCTCGAAAAGAAGAAATACCAGTTGACCAAAACTATGAGTAAAACACCGAAAACTGTGACGATCAATTTTACGGGCATCTTTAACCTCCTTCTAGTATCAAAGCTTAACTCTCCTCAGTCTCAAGGAATTGGAAACAACCGAGACAGAACTAAAGGCCATGGCTGCTGAGGCAAAAATCGGGTTCAAAAGAATCCCAAAAAAAGGATAGAGCACGCCAGCAGCTAGGGGAATGCCTGCAGTATTGTAGAAAAATGCCCAGAACAGGTTCTGCTTTATGATCTTTATCGTTCGTTTGCTCAGCTCAATGGCGGAAACAACTCCCCTCAGGTCGCCTTTGATTAACGTAATATCCGAAGCTTCCATAGCCACATCCGTCCCAGAACCTATTGCTATTCCCACATCGGCCTGAGCCAAAGCAGGAGCATCATTTATTCCATCCCCCACCATCGCGACTCTTCTCCCTCCGGATTGAAGGCTCTTTATCTCATGAACCTTATCCTCGGGCAGAACTTCTGGGAGCACCCTATCAATCCCAGCCTTTCTGGCAATAGCTTCAGCCGTTTTCTTGTTATCTCCTGTAAGCATGATTACTTCTAATCCAAGTTTTTTCAGTTTCTCTACAGCTTGTAAAGAATTCTCCTTTAACGTATCGGCCACTGCAATCAATCCAGCTGCCTTGCCTTCGAGGGATACGTACATCGGCGTCTTTCCATCACGGGCGAGTTCTTCTGCTTTCTCTTCTAAATTCCTCACCACTATTTGCTGCTTTTGCATCAGTTTTAGATTCCCCAGGAGAACTTTTTTCCCATCCACTTCAGCCTCGATCCCATGACCTTCAATGGCATTGAAATTCTTAGGATCATGAAGCTCGATCTTCTTCTCCTTTGCTCTCTTTATGATTGCCTCCGCCAAAGGATGTTCAGAAACCTTCTCAGCACTGGCTGCGTATTTAAGAATTTCTTCTTCAGAGTAATCGTTTTGGGTGACTATATCCGTAATCTCTGGTTCTCCCCTGGTTAAAGTTCCCGTCTTATCAAAAACTATGGTATCAAGTTTATGGGCTGTTTCTAAACTCTCGCCTCCCTTGATCAGGATTCCTTTCTCAGCTCCTTTGCCAGTTCCCACCATGACAGCTGTTGGTGTGGCCAATCCCAGGGCACAGGGACAGGCAATAATCATTACAGCCACAAAAGTTAATAGAGCAAAGGTTAAGGCAGGAAAAGGTCCAAAGTTAAACCAGATGACAAAAGTAGCAATGGCAATGGAGATAACAATAGGAACAAAGTAACCAGAGATGACATCCGCCAATCTCTGGATGGGAGCTTTAGAGCCCTGGGCGTCCTGGACAAGTTTTATGATCTGAGCAAGGGCAGTGTCTTTCCCAACTTTTGTTGCCTGGAATTTGAAACTCCCTGTTTTATTAATGGTAGCACCCATAACTTCATCCCCTGCTTTCTTTTTTACTGGAATGCTTTCTCCTGTGATCATTGACTCATCGACCGCTGATTTTCCATCCTTGACAATTCCATCGACCGGAATTTTCTCCCCTGGCCTGACAATAATCGTATCGCCGACTAAAACTTCTTCGACCGGAATATCCATTTCCTTTCCCTCTCTTATGACACGAGCTGTTTTAGGACTTAGTCCCATAAGCTTCTTTATGGCTTCCGAAGTCTGTCCTTTGGCTCTTGCTTCAAGAAGCCTTCCAAGGAGTATCAGGACGATGATAAGCGCTGAGGTGTCGAAATAGACCTCGGGTTTTATTCCTCCTGTTTCAAAGAAAGAAGGAAAGAGCGTTGCTGCGACACTGTAAAGATAAGCGGCTGAAGTGCCGACAGCTATCAAAGTGTTCATTTCAGCATTTCTGTGTTTGAAGGCCCCCCAGGCTCCTTTATAGAATTGCCACCCAATCCAAAACTGCACAGGTGTAGCAAGCGCCCAGAGCACATAAAAATTACCCAGGAAGGAAGGAACCCATGGAAACCAGTGGCGAGTGCTTCCCAAAAATATCAAAAGGCCCAGGACCAACCCAGCTATAAACTTTATTTTCAATTTTTTGTACTCTTTCTCCCGGATGAGTCTTTCCGGATCCTCTACTTCCTCTGAAGGGGCGAGTTCAAGGACCTTGTAGCCTGTTGATTCTATAGCACGCTTTATTTCCTTAATGCTCGTCTCTGAAGGAAGATATTCAACCTTGGCCTTCTCTGTAGCTAAATTCACCACAGCTTTTGTCACTCCTCTGGTTTGAAGAAGAGCTTTCTCTATTTTCTGGACACAAGATGCACACTCAATACCTTGAATAGGAAGTTCTAAAGATACAGTGCCCACCTCATAGCCGCTTTTTCTTACAGAAGAGATAAAATCTTTTGGCTTAACCAATTGGGGCTGAAATAAAACAGTAGCTTTGGAGGTAGCAAAATTGACATTTGCCTTCTCCACTCCCTTTAATCCGGCCAGGCCCCGTTGGATTGTTGAAGCACAGCTGGCACAGCTCATCCCCACGATTGGAATATCAATTCTTTCAGACTTGGTTTTTTCCATTATTTAAAGTTTTAGCTTCCTTTCAGTATTTCCTGAAGTTTTTTAAAACTTCGATGACTTCATCAATCTTTGCCTCTTTGTCATCTCTATTACCTTTTATAAAAGAACCCTTTACACATCCTTTAAGGTGTCTATTCAGGATATTCTCTTCGACACGCTTTATTGCCCCCACTACTGAAGATAACTGCGTGAGAATATCTATGCAGTATCTCTTCTCATCGATCATTTTTTGAATACCCCTAATCTGTCCTTCTATTCTTTTTAAAGGTACTATTTCACCTAAGTGAGCAGTTGCTTGTTCTTTCATTAAAACCTCCATGTATAATATAGTATAC
>CAYTBG010000075.1:0-14568 GCA_964435925.1 uncultured Eubacteriales bacterium
ATACCCTGTGCCTCGCATCTGCGGCAAACTCGATCCGTGAATAATCCAGGTTAATTCGAGTTTGTGGTTTTGAAAAATTAAATAATCGATAAATTTTATTGCGAGAATGATATAATGAAGCCCATTTAAAAAGGCAAAGATGACGAAAAGTACTAAAAGGAGTTTATCATGAACTTGGTTTCAGCTGAAAATCTAACGAAAATCTATAATGTAGGAGAAATCGAGATTGAGGCTTTAAAGTCTGTAAGTTTTAACGTCCAGTCAGCTTCTTTTGTTTCTTTTGTGGGGCCATCAGGCAGTGGGAAGACTACTCTTTTGAACCTCATCGGTTGCCTGGATAAACCTACTTCCGGCTCCTTAAAGGTAGCTGATGTGGATACATCTGCTCTGACACGCAAAGAGGCCTCGGTTTTTCGAGGAAAAAACCTTGGGTTCATATTTCAAGATTTTAACCTCATCCCTGTCTTGTCAGTTTACGAAAATGTTGAGTATCCCCTTTTGATTGTGCAGAATTCCCCTGCCGAGGAAAGAAAAAAACGGATCGCATCTCTCCTTGAAACCGTCGGAATGATAGACCAAAGGGATAAATACCCAGATCAGATTTCTGGAGGACAAAAACAGAGGGTTGCCATAGCTAGGGCTCTTGTAACAAACCCCAGGCTGGTGCTTGCTGATGAACCAACCGCTAATTTAGACAGCAAGACAGCATTCATGGTCATCGACATCATGCGAAAGATGAAGGAGGAATTCGGTGTGACTTTTATTTTCTCTACACATGACCAGAGGGTTGTGAACGAAGTGGAGGCTGTCTACACTCTCCAGGATGGGATGCTTGTTGAGGATGCAGTCAGGGAAGGAGGGACAAATGCTTAAACTTTTTAAAATTGGTATTCGAAATTTACTGAGATACAAAAGACGGACTTTGCTGACGTCATCCCTCATCGCTGTTGGCGTCATGTTTGTTTTAGTATTCGTCGCTACCTCCGGCTCTTTTAAATATATCATGATCGGCCAGATCACTGACTCTATGCTTGGCCATCTTCAAGTCCATAAGAGGGGTTATGTTGCTTCGATCGACAGTCTGCCTTTGACGTTGAATCTGAGTGCTAAACAGGAAGAGAAGGTTGAAAAGACCATTAAGGAAATTACCGAGATCGAGGCTTTTTCGCCAAGAATAAAATTCGGAGGGATGTTCAGCAATTTCATGGAAACAACCAATATAAGGGTCAATGGTGTTTATCCAGATAAGGAGGTCGCTACGGTCCCGCTTTTTCCATCTAGAATTAAGCAGGGCGAGAAAGTTATTAAGAAAGGCGAGATCCTGATTCCGGAGTTGCTGGCGAACGGGCTGAAGGTCAAGGTGGGAGATACTGTGGTTGTTATAGCTACCAACAAGGATGGATCTGTAAACGGTAAACAGTTTGTGGTTGGAGGTATCATTGAGAGTGTAACTGGTCCTGGAGGAAGAGATGGCTATATGCACATAGAAGACGCAATGGAAGTACTACGCATGGAAGAAATAGAAATTAGCGAGGTAGCCGTTAGGCTTAAGGATTTCGGTAAACTAAACGCTGTCAATGATAAAATGGATAAATTGCTGTCAAAGGAACTCAACAAGCAGGGGAAACAGATCTTTGATGTCCGTACCTGGGAAAGACTTTCTCCATTCTATAATGTTGCCCGGATGATAGACATAATGACATTTTTCATTAAGATTATGCTCATAGCCATAGTCTTGATAAGTATCATGAATGTTATGATCATGGCTGTTTTTGAACGAATAAGGGAAATCGGGACCATCGCTGCCATAGGAACCATGCCAGAGAAAATTCTATCTTTGTTTTTAATTGAAGGTTTCTCCCTGGGTATATCTGGTGCGGCTGCTGGAAATATACTGGCTATTATTATTGTTTTTGTTATGAACGTTGTTAAAATTACATTCAATTTCGGCAGACAAACTGGCCTGGCACTTTCTCCTAGTTTGAAAGTTGATGACATGCTTTTTATTTCAGCAATAGCTATCATCGCATCCGTGATTGCTGCGCTTCAGCCAGCTTTAAAAGCATCGAGAATGGAACCTGTTGAGGCTCTTAGACATGTGTAAAAATTTCAATGTTTCTGAGTATATTACACAGGATTTAGAAATCTTGATTTTGAATTTTTTAGAATTGATAGAAAATGGAGGATAAGCATGCTTAGAATAATGGTTGTTTTTATTACGTTGGCTTTAATGTTTCCGCCTTGTTCTGCAGGAGAAGAAGATGTCATCATCGCAGTAGCATCAGATGGAAAGACCTTAAAAGATTCCGTAAGTCAACTCGCCGCCCGTTGTCCCTACTTTCTTTTTATTGATGGCACGGGAAAGCTCCTGGAGGCTGTCGATAATCCGTATGCCGATACAAGAGGTGGTGCTGGAGTTTCGGCGGCTGATTTTCTTGCTGAGAGAAATGTGACCATAGTTATTGCAGGAAGGTTCGGCGACAAAATGAAAAATGTGCTGGAAACAAAAGAGATTGCCTATTTTGAGTCTCAAGGAACCGTTGAAGAAGCAATAAGAAAGGTTCTGGAGAAAAAAGATAGAATATGAAAAAAATCGCACTTGTCTCTTTAATATCATTTATATTATCACCTGTCTATGCAATCGATGGCCCTCAACTTCTCAAGCTAGTGGATAGAAATCTTAATCCGGAATCCTATGAATCCTACAGGAAACTAATGAACATCGAGCCAAACGGCAGAGAAAAAGAGTTTGTGCTCTTCACGGTGAAGAAGGGAAAGGATAGAGTAGCCGCGCTTTTTCTATCTCCTGCCAGTGATAAAGGCAGGAGTACGCTCAGACTCGAGGATAACATGTGGTTGTATATCCCCAATGTAGGGAAACCTGTGCGCATCACCAGCCTTCAATCCGTAGTAGGAGGTGTATTTAATAATGCAGACATTCTCCGACTGGATTATGCAGAAGAATATGATGTCGGCAGGGTGGAAGATCTGAGCAAGGAATACCTTTTGCATCTTAAAGCGAAGTCAAATTCAGTTGCCTATGATCAGCTTAAGATGTGGGTGGATAAGGAAAAAAAATTGCCGAGTAAAATTGAATGTCTTACACAGACTTCTATGTTGATCAAAACCATTCATTTTAAGCAGATCAAAGACTTTGGGAGTGGGATTATCAGGCCCTCAGTCATCGAAACAGACAGCCCATTGCACAAGGGTTACAAGTCAGTCATGATATTTGCCGGAATAAAACAAAGGCAATTCAAGGATGAAGTGTTCACTCTGACCTTTATGCCCAACCTGGAATCATTAAGATAATTGAAATCAATCAGCTTGTGTATCATCATTCTCGGATTATTAGCCTTGACTGCGTCTGCGCAAGAGGAATATACCTTTGATATTTCAGAGGTTGAAAAAAAACCGTTTCAGTTTGGCGGCTATTTCGAATTCCGGCCAGCACTTTTCGGCCTGGATGAGAATGCCAGCTTCTATATGCTCAGGTTTTATAACCAGGATGAGGGCAAGTCTATAACGGAGTACAATTTTCTAGCCCTTCTGGATGTGAGCTACGAAAAAGGAATAATCGGAGCAAAAATCCGCACAAATACTAACGTAAAGAGCTCTTTTTCAGGCTGGTCGCATAGTACAAAAATGTACGAAGCTTTCTTTTCGTTGAAACCGTCTGTTTTTTTCCAAATTGATATAGGGAAGAAAAGAATGAAATGGGGCAAAGGATATGCCTGGAACCCTGCTGCTTTTATTGATAAACACAAAGATCCCAATGATCCAGAACTTGCCTTGGAAGGCTTTACGGTTATTTCCGTTGATTACATCAGAAGTTTTAAAGGGCCTTTAAAAACCATCACAGTTACTCCCTTTTTGCTTCCGGTTGTAAATCGTATTAACAGCGGTTTTGGAGAGGTGAATAATTTGAATTTCGGCGGAAAAATTTATTTCCTTTTTCACGACACCGATATAGACTTCATGTTTTTAGCCGGAGGGAGTGTGCCGGATCGCTTTGGAATCGACTTCTCCCGTAATATCATTTCCAATTTTGAAATACACGGGGAATTTTCTTTCATACCGAATTTCCGGAAACAGTGGCTTGATCATGAGGGAAATATCCGGGAGAAGCAATATTCAAGCAAAAGCTTCCTGGCGGGCATTAGGTTTCTCACTAGAACCGATACGACTCTTTTTCTGGAATACTACAAGAACGGAGAGGGCTTCACCTCTCAAGAGATGGAAGATTTCTATTTGCTTGTTGAAAACGGCTATAACTCTTTTCTTTTAACAGGTAATGATAGTCTGCTTAGGTTGGCTTCCGGCCCGTTAAGCGAAAATTACAGAAAATTTACTCCGATGAGGGATTATATGTATCTGCGGATAACCCAGAAAGAGCCATTTAATATCCTTTATTTTACTCCTTCTCTCACCAGCATCATTAATCTCAATGATAAAAGTTACTCCGTGGTCATGGAGCTGCTCTATAAGCCTGTTACTAACCTGGAACTTCGAGTGAAAGGGTCAACCATTTTTGGAAAGCAGGGGAGTGAGTTTGGAGAAAAACAGAATGATTTCCGATTAGAATTCCGGGGTCGGTATTACTTTTAAAATTGAGCCAATACCTGATATTCTGATAAATGGGGAGTATAGGAATTGAAGTGGGTATTGATCTTCAGGCGAAGGAATAATAAGCTATTTTTGTGACACTATATTCTTTTTTCCGGATTAGATATTGCTTTATTCGTCCTAGTTCCAGCGGCCTCTGCCGTAATCCCAACGGTACCATTTGCCCAATCCGGTGCCGCACGGCCCCCTCCCGTACCTGAAACGACTGTAATAGCGGTAATTGCCAGGGCTTGATAAGCGGCCGGTCCCGAGCCCGGAATATCCCCTATTCATGCCGAAGCCTCTAACGATACCTCTTCCGTAGCCATAATAGCCGCGACCCATTTGGCCAGCGCCTCTCCCTGAGTAGTTTCTCCCCATCCTGGCACCGTAGCCATAGCCTCCGTATCCATAATTGCCACCTCGAAGTCCTCTGAATCCGCGTCCAAAATATCCTCTCCCGAACCCGCCTCTGCCGTTAGGATTCAGGCCATAACCGTAATAAGAATCAAATATGATCCTTTGTTCTGGGGTTAATAAATCCCTGATCTTTTTTTCATGGGAAATTTCTTTATTTCCAATATCATCTTCTAGTTTATTAGTCATATCCAATATTTTTTTTATTTTAATTGGATCATAACTACCCTGTGCCTCTAGCTCATCAAGCTCCATATAATTGGACCTGAGCTTGGAAATCAGGGGAGAAAGCTCTCTCTCGAGTTCAAGTTCAAGTTTATCGATCTTTTCCATCTGCTCCCGTGTTAGATTTAGGTCGTAATGGTCATCTTCAATTCCGGGACCACCTCTGTAATATCTTTGCGCATAAAGACCATGAGAAATGAAAAGAAATGAAATAAAAGCCATACAGGATATGAGGGCAATTTTTTTCATGCCTTTTCCTCCTTTTTGTTTACATGTATATTTCTATACATCCTTTTAAATTATTAAAAAGATGAAAACAGATATTAAATTTCATAGGACTAACATTTTATCGAGAATTCATCTCTGGAAAAATTCCAGAACATCTTGCAGGTTCTTGGAAAGATTCTTGATGGCTTCTTTTGTCATTCCTGCATAGCCGAATCGAATGCAACCTGGGGCCCCGAAAACCGAACCAGGGACAGCGCTGAATTTTTCAAGTTCAAGGGCCTTGGCGACAATAGCCTTATCGTCAAATTCTATATCTTTGGGCAGTCTTGCTAGTACACTGATTGCACCTGAAGGAAAATCCTTGTCTCTTCCTGCGAGGGTAAATCCTTTTTCCCTTAGAATCGAAATTATGAGATCACAACGGCTCCTGAGCTCTTTTTTTATCTCAGTAATAATTTGAGGTGACCGGCCGTTTTTAAAGTCTTTCACCTCTTCCTTTAAAAGTTTAATCAGCATGTTTTGGCCGAGTGTATTTGGTGAGGAGGAGAAGGATCGAATCATATTTGGCATCCAGGTATTTATGAAAATTTCATCAGCAGATAATACGTAGCCGGTCCTTGCACCTGGCATGAGGTATTCTTTAGAGGCAGAACTAACGACAACCGTTCTTTCCGGAGCAAAGGATAACATGGATTGAGGCTCACCCTTGTATCGGATGAAGTTATAAACTTCATCTGAAATAATGATGAGGTTCATTTTCCTGGCAAGCTCAGCTAATTGTACCAATTCTTCCTCTGATAACACATCGCCTGAGGGATTGTTGGGGAAGTTGATAAGAAGAGAGGTTATTTTGTTCTCTTCGATAAATTTCTCTGCCATTTTAAAGTCTGGATTATAGTCTCTGTCGAATAAATTCATAGCTATGGGATTTCCACCAGCATTGTGGATGATTCCCTTATAATTGCTCCAGTGGAGAGACATGATGCCAACATTTTGGTTGTAAGCATAGAGATGCATCAAGATTGCCAGCCCCTCAGTCGCTCCTGAGACAATTGCTACATGTTTTTTATCCAATCCTTCAGGGGGCATTCCAGGCCTATTTTTGAGCCTGTAAGCAAAAGTCCAGAACTGCCCAACTAGCTCCCGAAGTTCCTCCAGACCGGCAGAGGGTCCGTAATAAACTTCCTTCTCTGGGAAAATTCCGACGATTTGGCCCTGGTCACTTCGAATAAAATCAGATTTCTTAGCGGCAATTTCTTTTGCTTTTGCCGCGATGGCAGGGATAATTGGTTCAGAAGATAGAGTTTTACGGATTCCATCGGGCATGTAGGCCCAAGCCCGCTCCAGAAGAGGAGTTTTAAAAGAGGTCTTACTTAGCATTTTCAGCTCTTTCTTTACTTTTTTTCTTCAGTTCTATGGCCTTCAAATCTATGCCTCCAATTGTGAGGTCCCGGCATTTTAATTCGCCTTGTTGACAATGATTATCATTATCAATTAATATATAGCCTTTGCTCTGCTAGTTGTCAAGGGCAAATTTGATTTTTACAATAAAAGTATTGTTAACAAAAAAAATGATGGAAGACGGAGGAGGAAACGAATTAAATATCATATCCTTATAAGAATCCAGTCTTTCAATGATCTTGATGATAGGTTATTGTGCTTTCTGCTCCTTTGGCACTCAATTTTTGCTCAGCTGACGGCTTTTTATTAAGAAAATATTTGGCCACATCAGCCAGTCATAAGTTACCAGTTACATCTAGATTGTCTTCTTCCCTGAGTTGATATATACTGCTAAAAGTGAAAGAGAAAAATAAAAAAGAGAAGATGATGCCTCGAATGACCGCCAAAGAAGCAAGGGCTGGTTTGAAGGAAAAGCTTCCGCCACTCGAGACTTTTCCCAACCAGTTCCCTGATTATGAGATAAAGATAGAATTTCCTGAATTCACTTCAGTCTGTCCCAAAACGGGTCTCCCCGATTTCGGAACAATAGTCATTCGTTATGTGCCCAAGGAGCACTGTGTGGAGCTTAAAGCGTTAAAAATGTACATGTTGGCGTACAGAAACCTGGGCATTTTTTATGAGAATGCGGTCAACCGTATTCTGGACGACATTGTAAAAGCCAGCAAGCCTGTGCGTGCTGCTGTTTCAGGTGAGTTCAACCCAAGAGGAGGAATCAAGTCTGTAGTAGAGGCTCATTATCCCCGGTTGAAAAAAGGGTCAAAATAGGGAAAGGCCTTCACTCTCAATTATTTGTTATGCCTTCCGCCTTGAATTTTTATCCTTTTTCGTCTTTTCTCAGTTTAATTTATCCACTATAATTCTTTGTTTAAATGGAAGAACCTAAAGGATTCGGAGCCACAGACATCTTTATGCTTTTGGCCGTACTGTGCTGGGCCATAAATTTTTCTTTTATTAAAATAGCACTTCGTGAATTCTCACCCCTGGCATTCAACGGAATTCGTTTATTTTTTGCATCCTTAATTTTAATTATTGTGCTTTTCGTGAGAGGAGAAGGTTTTTCTCTCGCCAAATCAGATATACTAAAAATATTATTTCTCGGAATAATAGGAAACACTGCATTCCAGTTACTTTTTATCCATGGATTGAATTGGACAACAGCCTCTAACACATCTGTTATTATGGCTATGACGCCTGTATTCGTGGCACTGTTGAGTGTTTTATTGAAGCAAGAGAAAATACACTGGGCAGGATGGCTGGGAATTGTGATTTCTTTTATCGGTTTCTATTTCATCATAACAAAACAGGTGGGAACTTTTCATTTTTCGTGGAAAGAGCTGAGGGGAGATTTGATGATTTTAATAGGTAACCTTTTTTGGGCTATTTACACGGTTTTTTCAAAGCCGTTCCTGGAGAAAATCTCTCCCTTGAAATGGACATCCATAACTCTGGCCGTAGGCACAGTGTTTTATCTTCCTTTTGCTGCTTTAGAGATTGTTCGGGTTCAATGGAGTGAGATCTCTTTTCACGCCTGGGCTGCGCTTATCTACTCCGCTCTTTTCGCCATAGCTATTTGCTATGTTATCTGGTATGCCTCTGTAAGGCGGGTTGGTAACAGCAAAACAGCAATCTATGGGTATCTTTCCCCTATTTTTACCATATTATTCGCTTATCTTCTTATATCTGAGAGGATCACCCTTTTACAAATCGGGGGTGCTCTGATTATTTTTGCTGGTGTTTACTTAACACGCTCCGGCTATCGATTATTTGAGAGAAGAAAAGCCTCAGCGCTGTCTGAATAATTTTACCTCAGCGGCTTTAATTTTCGATGTTATCCTTGTTAGTATTTAAATAAGTTCGTAATTTTCTTTACGAACTTCACTTTTTGATCCTTTTCTCTGAGTTTGACCACAACTTCTCGCCATGATATAAACAAAAAAGAATGCTAGCAAGCGTGAATGAAACAAAGAATGAAGATATTATCGCAACCAAAATAAGGAAATTCATATTCCTCCGGGCCTAAATGATCTATTTGCGGTCCAGGGGGCTTCTTTGATCAAGCTCATAAAAAGATCACAAATCAAAAACCTATGAATAGTCCAAAATATGAGAGTCAGAAACTTTATTGGAAAAGTCCGAGGGAAAGACGAAAGCCAGATCACGCAGTAATTAAGGCTTTTGCTGAGCCAAAAATAAGATATATAAATAAGGTAATTAGAAAAAATCAAGAGGGAAAGCCCCTTTCATTATTGGATGTAGGATGTGGAAACGGTTTTTTTACACATTACTTCGAAGGAATCTATACTACTTATGCTTTAGACTTCTCAAAAGTCATGCTGGAGAATAATTCATGCAAAAAGAAAATCTGTGGCTCTGCTACCCAACTTCCATTTGGTGACGATTCCTTCGACATAGCTTTTTGCTCAAATTTATTACATCATTTGGAAGAGCCCGAAGCTGCCATATTAGAAATGAAAAGGGTTAGCCGTGAATATGTAGTGCTATCTGAACCAAACCGAAATAATCCTTTAATGTTCATGTTCGGCTTAATAAAAAAGGAAGAGCGGGGAACACTAAGGTTTTCATTGAGATATATGCAGAGACTTATAAAGAGGGCGGGACTAAGATTAATATCTGCATCCAACATAGGAATAATCCTACCAAACAAAACACCAAGTTTTTTATTGCCTCTTTTAAGACAATTTGATGGTGAATTTGCATTTGCCTTTTACAACATAATAGTTTCAGAGAAATTAACATGAAAATCTTATTCATTAATCCTCCCTATACTAATTTCGAAGGATTGAAGGAATCTGCCGGGCACATGATGCCTTTATCTTTTGGCTATTTAGCTGCTTATGCTAGAAAGCAAATGGAAGGCCTAAAATTCAAAATATTGGATGCGGAAGCAATAAGTTTAACATATGAAGAGATAAGAGAAAGAATCTCAAATTATTACCCTCACGTTGTCGCCATAACAACACCGACACCGGCTGTAAAACATGTTTATAAAATTGCTAGAACCACGAAGGAAATTGATAGAAATATACATGTTGTCTTGGGTGGTATACATCCAAGTGTTATGCCGGAGCGGACACTAAGGGAATGTTCGGCAATTGATTTTATTGTAGTAGGAGAGGGGGAAGATACATCATATCGTCTTCTTGCGGAACTTAGATCAAATTCAGATTATTTTGAAGGTATTGATGGAATTTGGTTCAATCAAAATGGAAAGATTTCCGGAACAAAAAAAAAGAATCTTATAAAAAACCTAGATTCTATACCCTTTCCAGCCCGTGATTTATATGAATTAGATTTATACCAATCTGCCCCTACGAAGAAGGTAAGTGATGAAAATGCAACACCAATTTTGACGTCACGCGGTTGCCCATATAACTGTATTCACTGCCCATCAAAGAGTATTTGGCATAGGACTGTTCGATACAGATCAGCAAGTAATGTTGTGCAGGAAATTGAAGAATGTGTAGGCAAATATAATTTAAGAGAATTTAATTTTTTTGATGATACTTTTACTATCAATAAAAAAAGAGTGATAGATATCTGTAATAAAATAAAAGAAAGAGAGATGAATATTCATTGGATTTGTTTTGCAACGACAGATGCAATGGATGATGAACTCATTCAACATATGCAATCTGCGGGTTGTAGGAAAATATCATTTGGGCTGGAATCAGGAGATCAAAAGATCCTTGATTTAATGCGAAAAAGAACGACCATTGATATGGGAAGAAAAGCCGTTCAAACAGTTAGAAGACATGGTATTCCAGTGCATGCCAGTTTCATGTTAGGGAATGTCGGAGAAACAGAAGCATCTATTCAGAAAACGATTAATTTCGCTACAAATCTTGATCTTGATAATGCCACTTTTTTCATCACGACACCGTTTCCAGGTACTGATCTTTATGATGTCGGTAAAAAATTGGGAAATATTACTGAAGATACACCGTGGGAAAACTTTGCTCCACTTACAAATGCTCCTCCTATATTAGTTCAGGACAATTTAACTGCAGGAGAGCTTGTTTATTGGCAAAAAAAGGCATTTAGGAAATTTTATCTGCGTCCGAGATACATGTTGAAAAAATTTCGGCTACTTGTATCCATAGATGGAATTAGGATGTTATTTGAAGGCCTCAGAATACTACTGCGAATTCTTAAAAAGGATAGATAATTAGGATATGATGTCAAAACAACCTGTATCTCAAGCGCCCCTTTTTAAAGTCTAAAATAATTTTTATCTAAGGGTATCTATTTTTTCCTTCTTCATAGTTAAGACTGATAATCCTGCTCTCGCTTTTTTTATGAGCTCACCTTTAGATCTAGCTTTAATGCTCCTGGATAATACGTAGGAAGGCCTTAAATAAAAACTCTTATAAAACTTTACAATCATTTCATACAGTTGTTCTCTAGTAAAATTTTCCTCCCAAACTGGTATTTTGAATTCTTCTTTTGGATTCCGCGCAAATTCTTTCCAGATATCTTTTTTGATAATTCCTTTTTCTAATCCCAAACGGTAAAATTCTGTTCCGGGATAGGGAGAAAAAATGGTAAAATGAGCATAGTCAGGCTTTAATTCTTTTGCTAAATCTAAAGTATTTTGAATATCCTCCAAGTTCTCTAAGGGCAAGCCAATCATAAAATAAGCGAGAGTTTCTATTTTTAACTTCTTAGTCAGTTTGAAAATTTCCCTTACTTTTTTTAAGGTGAAACCTTTTTTTATAACTTTTAAAATTTTATCGCTTCCGGACTCTACGCCATAATGAATTGCAACGCAGCCGGCTTTTTTTAACATTTTTAGCATTTCTTCATCTACAATATCTACCCTTGTCCTTATATCCCACCTTATTTCTAATTTTTGCTTAATTATTTCTTCACAAAAGTCCAAAACTCTTTCTCTGCTTACAGTAAAAGTATCGTCATAAAATAAAAAATCTTTTATACCTAACTCTACACACTCACAAATTTCATCTGCTACATTTTTACCACTTCTAAATCTAAAATGTGAAGTAATTGGAGAGAGAGGTCTGTCACAAAAAGCACATCTAAAGGGGCAACCTCTGCTGCTAATTATCGTGGTAGAAAGGGAAGCTTTGCTCAATAAGGAATTGTAATGTTTAATATTAAGAAGTTTTCTTTCTGGAAAAGGCAGCTCATCCAGATTATCTAAAGGCTTAAAATCATTTTCTATTATTTTCCCTTCAGTGTTTCTGTAAATCAATCCAGGGATTTTGTGATAACAAGCAGGATTTTTAAGATTTTTTAGGAATTCTACAAAAGACAACTCTGCTTCTCCCATGAATGCAAAATCTACGCCTTCTAAATTTTTCGTTTCATGAGGAAAAAGATGGACATGTGTTCCCCCTAAAATAACTTTTGTCTTATGCATAATTTTTTTTATCAATTTGGCTGTTTTATAGGCATCAATTAGAGTAAAGGTCATTGCGGAGATTCCAACAACATCAAACGACTTTCCCCTAAAATAATTTTCTAATTGAGAATAAGTCAGTTTAAGTGGTTGGGCATCCAGAACTTCTACATCATAATTTGTGATTTTTTTTATTGTTGAAGCAAGATAAAGTAGACCCAAAGGAGGATTGAATCCCCGATGTTTTTCTATGATTGAAGGGTTTTTACCTACTAATTCGTTCCATCGGGGGGGGTTGAGTAGAAGTATTTTCATTTGCTCAATCTTTTATCTATCGAGTCAGTCGAAGATGCCAGCCGATTGGCAAATTAATCCAAGATCGTTCAGCAGTCACGACTCCATGAATATTTTTCTTTTAAATTTTGGGGGCCGTTGCAGTTTATTAAGCTGAGTGGCATATTTTCGACAACGGATATTACTACAACCTACCTCGTTTATCAATCAGATCAGCAATCATACCAATAGCCAGCAATTGAATCCCGGCGACAAAGAGAATTATGGTTGTAATATCCATCACTCGGCCTGATAGCCAACTAACAATCAACACGGCAGCACTGGCCATAAAAAAAGTAGAACTTAAAGGCAAGAAGATTTTTAAGGGATTAAAATACATTATAGTCCGAATAATTAACTGAATGAAATTTAAAGTATCTTTAATTGGATGTATTTTCGATTTTCCCTTACGCTTGTAATATTCAATCGGGATATATTTTACCGAATATCCATTAGTCAGGAATGCAAGGGTAATTGTTGTGGTGAATGAAAATCTCTCGGGAAGGATTGAAAAGAAACGTTCAACTTTTTCTTTCCGCATTGCTCTAAGACCAGAGTTAAGGTCGGGAATTTTTATTCCGGATAAATGATTGGCCAGATTATTTATAAACCATTTGGCTGGCTTGCGGTAGAAAGGGATCTGTGCTTTTTTCCCTACTCTTGCTCCTACAACCATATCTGCGTGTGCCATAGCTTCTAAAATAATAGGAATATTTTTGATTGGATAACTTCCATCGGCATCAGTGATAACAATAATTTCATTTCTTGCATGACGAATTCCTGTTTTCAAAGCAGCTCCGTAGCCCATATTTTGCTCATGACGGATTACTTTTACACCGTTGATTGAAGCCATTCTGAAAGTCTGATCTGTGGAACCATCATCGACAACAATTATTTCACTTTTTTCTCCTAGATTGAGAGATTTTAGCTGAGCCAAAACTTTTTCAATTCCTTCTTCTTCGTTGAAAGCAGGGATTATCACAGATACTGGCTTATTTTTTTTATTCATATCTCGTTTCTTATTGAATTTTATTCCATCCGCAATATTTCTTCCAATTTTGCGTCAATGCATATACATAAACATATTAGACCTTTAACACCTGCATATTCTGGCCTTTAATTTCTTCGCTAATGATATTTTCTTTTTTAAATAATGTATTAATCAATATCGACATAATTAAAAAGAGTAAATTCATAAATATAAGCACTACAGGAACTAATCTTATTATCCGACTTATCTCGAGAAAATAATAGGGTTGATTTATGGATAGAAAAAAAAGTGTCGGCAAATAAAATGAAATGGAGGCAATTAAAGAGTATTTTAATATTCTATTATGATTTGCGAAGAGTTCTTTTTTGTAAAGTATGGCCATTATAGGGATTGTTGGAAGCAGAGTCGCAAAAAAATATTCCCAGATACGGCTGTAGCTTAAATAAAAAGAATATATAGCTAAAATAATAGTAAGGAGTAAAATCAGAATTCTATCGTTTCTTTTTCTTATAAACAAAATCATAATTGATGGGATGAGTACTAAAATAATTGGAATTTTGTAAATTAAAGGATTGATTTTTTTAGGATATAAGTTATCGATAAATGTAGGTAGAGAGAAAAATTCGAAGTAGTCAGGAGATGTAACGGCATCGAAAGATTCAGAATCACCTGTATAGCCTACGTTGGAATGATGAAAGAAAAACATCCAGTGCATAATGTTATCTGATTCCGGATTCAAAAAAGGCACAATAAAAAAAATTGCTGTAACTAATGTATAGACCAGAAGACAGGCAATAATTGTGCGCCTTGTTTCTTTTGAAAAAAATAAAATTGGGAAAAACAGTATCACAATAGGTTTAGTAAAAAGTGAAGTGAGGTGGACCCCAAAAATTGGACAGAGTGTTAAGGTAGATGATTTAATAAGAGA
>CAYTBG010000076.1:0-3095 GCA_964435925.1 uncultured Eubacteriales bacterium
GAACATTCCCAGTAGTATGGTTAACCGTTTGTTCCTGCATAAGCTAAATGGGGCCTGTCCCCATTATGCGCAGTCCTCATTATCCATTATAATTTTGCGAGTTTGTTCAGCTCCTCCCAATCTTCATCGACCTGCTTCTGGTATTCTTCTAAAACCCAGGCATTTTCTTCTTTAAAAAGATGGCGGAATCTCCCCTGGGGTTTGAGCCATTCTAAAACCGGCTTCTTCTCTTTAGGTATGTAATTGATCTTGTACTTTCCGTTTTCAACTTCATACAGCGGCCAGACACAGGTATCAACAGCAGCCTGAGCCAGCCGAATTCCCTGAGATTCATCATATTTCCATTCGGTTGGACAGAAACTAAGGACATTCAAAAACGCAGGCCCTTCTATTTCAAAAGCTTTTTGTGCCTTTTTATAAAGATCCTGCCACCTGTTTGGGCTGGCCTGGGCAACATAAGGAATGCTATGGGCAACTAAAATCTTTGCTAAATCCTTCCTGCGCTGTAACTTACCAGGACTCTTTGCCCCTTCTGGAGAAGTCGTAGCTGAAGCCCCAAAGGGAGTTGCCGAAGACCTCTGCCCTCCTGTGTTGCAATAGGCATTGTTGTCATAACAGACATAAACGATGTCATGTCCTCTTTCTACAGCTCCCGACAGTGCCTGGAGTCCGATATCATAGGTTCCGCCGTCACCTCCAACACCTAAAAATTTTATCTTCTTATCTTCGGGAATCCTTCCCTTGTTTTTCAAAGCCTTGTACATGGATTCGACTCCTGCGATAGTCGAGGCTGCATTCTCAAAAGCACTGTGAATCCAGGTCACATTCCATGAAGTTCGGGGAAAAATGGTTGTACAAACCTCAAGGCAACCCGTGGCGTTAGCAATTATAAGAGGATCTTCGGTTGCCCTTAAAATGATTTTAAAAATAAGCGGAATGCCACAGCCTAAACACATTCCATGACCCGCAACCAATCTATCTTCCATAGAGGCTAGATCTTTCAATTTTGCCATTTCTTTCTCCTTTACTTTACTCTCTTAAATTGATGTATCCGTATAGCTCCTCAACTTTCCCTGTTTCTGCAATCTTTTCCAGTTTCAAAGCTACTTCTTTAAAATGCTCTACTTTTATGTCCCTACCCCCAAGGCCATAAACATAATTCACGATACTCGGACGCTTGGCATAATCATAAAGAGCAGAGCGAACCTCAGTGAAAAGAGGAGCTCCAAAAGCTCCAGGACTCGAAGAACGGTCGAGAACAGCTACAGCCTTCATCTTCTTCAATGCCTCAGCAATTTTCTCATAGGGAAACGGACGAAAAATCCGAGGTTTGAGAAGTCCGATTCTCATGCCTTCTGACCTTAACTCATCTATTGCATCTTTACAGGTCCCTGCCGCAGAGCTCATAACCACGATACACAGCTCAGCATCGTCCATCCTGTATTTCTCAAAAAATCCGTATTCGCGGCCAAATTTCTGGCCGAACTCCTTGCCAACAGCCTCGATGACCAGAGGAGCATTCTCGATGCCTTCCATCTGGTTTCTTTTGTGCTCAAAGTAATAATCGGTAAAATCAATGGGACCCACTGTCATCTTCCGGCTTGTATCCAGAAGAGGATAAACAGGCTTGTACTCTCCGACAAACTTCTTGACTTTAGCGTCATCCTCGACCTGGATGACTTCCATAGAATGACTGATGATGAAGCCATCCAATCCAACAAAAACTGGAGTTCTGACCTTTAAATCTTCTGCGATACGAAAGGCCTGAATAAAATTGTCGTAGGCTTCCTGGCAGTTCTCAGAATAAATCTGGATCCATCCAGAATCTCTGGCACCCATAGTATCGCTGTGATCGCCATGAATGTTAATAGGTGCGCTAAGGGAACGATTAACTATGGCTGCTACAATCGGAAGCCTCAAGCCGGCAGCTATATAAAGCATCTCCCACATGAGTGCTAACCCCTGAGAAGCAGTGGCTGTCATCACCCTTCCCCCTGCCGATGAAGCTCCGATACAGACGCTCATAGCGCTGTGTTCACTTTCCGGGCAGACAAATTCTCCTGTGATCAATCCATCTGCTTTAAATTTAGCGATTGTCTCAACTATTGCCGTGGATGGAGTTATGGGATAGGCGGCCAGCACATCAGGATCAATCTGCCTCACAGCTTCTGCTATCGTCTGATTTCCGTTTAATGTTTTGAGTGTGCTCATTCCGCACCTCCTTCAGCAAGCTTTGCTTCTTCTTTTACCATAATAATGGCTTTCTCTTTTACTGGACACTCCACAGAACATATTCCACAACCTGTACAATAATCGTAATTTATCCCTTTTACTTCGCCTCCTTCAACAAGGATGGCTGAATGCGGACAGTAAAGCCAGCAAAAAAAGCACTGAATGCATTTTTCCTCTATGAACTGCGGCTTTTTTGCTGAACGCCAGGTCCCGGTTAAATTCTTTACAGAGTTTCCTGCATCAAGGTTTATGGTGCCAATTGTTAATTCCTTCCAAGTTTCTTTTTTCATCCTTCTTTTACCTCCTTTAGAGCTCTGTCTATGGTTCGCACGTTCTTCTCAACAACCTCGGGCCTCAGCTTTTTTCCGAGAGAGATCTTTATCTTATCTTTAAATTTTTCAAGGTCCATGAGCTCAGTGATTTTCACCAAGGCTGTGACCATGGGCACGCCGGGAATAGCTCTTCCCAGTTCATCCGAAGCTATGGTGTAAGCATCTAAGGCGTAAATTTTCCTTGCTCCTAAGGATAGCTTCTCTCGTATGAGATCAATGTCAAAAATTGTGTTCATCAGGAAAATCGTATCCTCTTTCGCACCATCGCTTATATCCGCAACACCAAGCAAGGTCGGGTCAGTGACCACGACGATATCAGGATAATAAACATGACTGTGCGTGCGGATGGGCTTTTTGCTGATGCGGTTAAAAGCCAGTATGGGAGCGCCTCTCTTTTCTGCCCCAAATTCGGGGAACGCCTGAACATATTTGTCTTTTTCTGAAGAGAGCACATCTGCCAAAGTTACCGCTGCCGTAACAACTCCCTGGCCAGCACGACCGTGCCAGCGTATTTCGATTAATTCTTTCATT
>CAYTBG010000076.1:3195-14330 GCA_964435925.1 uncultured Eubacteriales bacterium
ATTCCTTGATTTCTGTCCTTCCTTCTAAAGCTTTTTTGATGGTAACCTGGTCGGCATAATCAATATCAGATCCCACTGGCAATCCCATGGCTAATCTTGTCAGCTTGATGTTGAAGTCTTTTAAAATTTTCGCCAGATAGACAGCTGTGGACTCTCCTTCCACAGTAGGATTAGTAGCGATAATAATTTCCTTGAGATTGCCCTCTTTTATTTTCTTCTCCAATTTCTCTGTCTTTAACTCATCGGGTCCTACTCCCCTTAGGGGAGAAAGGGCTCCTAAGAGAACATAATATCTTCCGGTGTAAATCCCGGTTTTTTCTATGGAGGATATATTAAACGGTTCTTCAACGATACAAAGGACTTCGTCGTTTCGGCTGGAGTCAGTGCAATACCGACAAGGATCAACATGAGTCAGGCTGTTGCAGATGGAACAGTAAAATGTGTTGCGCTTGGCATCTTTTATTACTTTTGCCAATTTATCTGCTTCTTCCTGGGGAAGACTAATGATATAAAATGCAATTCTCTGGGCAGTTTTGGCTCCGATGCTCGGAATTTTCTTCAGCTCCTCAATTAGGAGATTCAGAGGATGGGTTTGATCAATCATCAGAAAAGCCCAGGAATTTTAAGGCCCATTCCAAATTTCCCCATTTTTTCGGATACGTTTTCATCCACTTTTGCCCCAGCATCGTTAAATGCAGCAATGATCAAATCCTGGAGCATTTCAATATCATCTTTATTTACAACTTCAGGATCAATGCTGATTGATAACAAACTTTTTGAGCCGTCAAGGGTGACGGTCACCATTCCGCCCCCGCTCGATCCGTCTACTCTCATTTCTGCTAATTCTTTCTGGAGTTTATCCTGCATTTCCTTTGCGGTCTTTAACATTTTTTGTAAATTTGCCACATTTTTCATTTTTTTCTCCCTAAATCGAAAGGCAATTTATTTTTATCATCCTCAGCTCTTTTTATGGGTTTAATCGAAAGAACCTGCGCCTTGAATTTATCCATAAAAGACTGAACAGAGGGATCCTTCATAGCTGTCTCAATTTCTCGCTCTCTTTTTCCTTTATCTTCTTCGAATTTACTGGGTATCGTTTCGTTTATTTTCTGATTAGAGACTTCTTGAGCTTTTTCTTCAGGCACTTTTTCTTCCAGTACCTTTTCTTCCAGTACATTTTCTTTCTGGAAAGTATTTTTGCTGAATTCTTTCCCAGATGGAGATTTCAGTTCTTTCTTAATATCTTCTAACTCCTGGATGACGTCTTTCAACGGCGTAATCTTTTTAAAATGGCTCAATTTAACCAAGAAAACTTCTAAATAAATCCTGGGGTGGGAAGAGAATTTCAACCCCGGCTCTCCCTGTTGAAGGGCAACGAGATAACGGAGCAACTCCTCTTCAGAAGCTTTCTTTGCTTCTTCTTTTAAATCATTCATGTCTTCTTCATTCAAAGGTAACAAATCCTGCGGATTCTTGGCCGATTTGACCAGAAGCAAATTCCTGAAATGCTGAACGAGTTCTTTATAAAAAAATCGAAGGTCATAGCCGCTTTCTATCACTTTATCCACGAGCGGAAAAACTTCATCAGGCTTTTCCTCCAGGATTGTTTTTGAAAAGGAAAAAAGGAGGTCTTTGCTGATGGTTCCTAAGATCTCTTTTAAATCCTCATCATTTATGACTTCTCCCGAAAAGGCTACTGCCTTGTCAAGCAAGCTCTGAGCATCTCTTAAACTTCCATCTGCGGCTTCGGCAATAAGGTTTAAACCGGAGGATGATATCTTTATTTTCTCTTTTTGAGTAATGTCCACTAAATGATTGATTATCTCTTTCTGAGAGATTTTTTTGAATTCAAAGTGCTGACATCGAGACATGATCGTGGCCGGGACCTTGTGTAATTCAGTGGTTGCAAAAATAAAAACAGTATGGGGTGGAGGCTCTTCCAGAGTTTTTAAAAGTGCATTGAAGGCTTCACGAGTTAGCATGTGGACTTCATCAATGATAATGACCTTATAACGGCTGTGGATAGGCTTATATTTTACTCCTTCACGAAGCGACCTTACCTCCTCAATCCCCCGGTTAGATGCCCCGTCAATTTCGAGAACATCCACAGAACGGTCTTCGCTAATTGCCTTGCAAAATTCACATTTATTACAGGGAGTAGGCGTTGGACCAAGCTGACAGTTCAAAGCTTTAGCTAAGATCCGAGCAGCAGTCGTTTTTCCCACTCCCCTCATTCCAGAAAAAATATAAGCTTGAGCAACCCTGTTGTTTTTGATAGCATTCTGGAGGGTTTGAACAACAGGTTTTTGGCCGATCATCTCCTCAAAGGTATCGGGTCTATATTTTCGGGCGTAAATAAGATAGGTCATTTTCGCAGGCTTGAATGGTTAGATAAGGAAACTGAGTTCCTTTTATTTAAACAATATATTATCACAATTCGTTATGAATTCAAAAACTATTTTAATAAGTAATAGGGGGACGTTCCCAAAGGGGAGACCCTTTACACTTCACATTCAAGATATATAGAATGTCACATTGGAGGGCTTCCCTTTTTTACCGTCTCCTTTTTTATTTTTTACTTTTTTTATAATAGGATGCCCCTTTAGGGAACGTCCCCCATTAATATCTTTTTAGATATGGATAAAAAAAAGAGCCTTTTTGAGATTCATGTGGCAGTTTTGTTGTTCGGATTAGCCGGACTTTTCGGTAAATGGCTCATCCTCTCTCCTTTTATAATCGTCTTAGGCCGTGTTTTTTTTGCCAGTATAACCCTGGCCCTATTTCTCTGGCTCTCAAAGCAGAGCATGAAGATCTCGCCCAGAAAAAATTATCTCTACCTCATCTTACTCGGATTCATCCTCGCTGTTCACTGGGTTTCTTTTTTTAAATCGATCCAGATCTCTACGGTAGCCGTAGGCCTTCTTTCCTTTGCAACCTACCCTGTCTTTACGACTTTTCTTGAACCTCTATTACTCAAGGAAAAAATTGCCAAAATGAATATTTCTTTCTCGTTATTTTGCGTTGTCGGAGTATTCTTAATCATCCCTCGTTTTGGTCTTGATAATTCCACCTTCGTCGGAGTCCTCTGGGGCCTGCTTTCCAGCATAACTTTTGCTGTTCTTACAATCCTGAACAGAAAACTGACTCAGCATTTCTCAAGTCTGCTCATTGCTTTTTACCAGGACTTCTTTGCCCTGCTGTTCCTCCTCCCGTTCTACTTTGTCCTCCGGCCTGCCTTAAATACAAACGACATTCTTCTCCTTTGTGTCCTTGGAGTTTTTTGTACTGCAGGCTCTCACACTCTCTTTATAAAAGGAATGAAGCGCATAAAAGCTCAAACTGCAAGCATGATACACTTTCTTGAACCTGTCTATGGGATTATCTTCGCTTTTCTCTTTCTTCATGAAATTCCTTCTCTCCGGACAATCTTAGGGGGAGCCATTATTTTATGGGGTCAGATTTTAATAATTTTAAGAATTTTTAAAAAGAGGGAAAAAGATGCATACAAAGTTTGATTCTGAAATAATTGTTCGACCCAGTGAGATCGACATAAACCGCCATGTCCACCAGTCTGTCTACCTTGATTATGTTCTATTTGCCCGGTGGGACCAGATGAAACGATGTTACAAAATGTCGATGGAAGAATTTTTCAAAAGGGGCTACTCCTGGGCAACAAAATCCACCTACTTTGAATTCAATAAACCTCTCTATTTAGGAGACACGATTATTGTCAGAACCTGGGTTGAAGATGTAAAACAGAAAAGTGTGAAAGTTTGCTTTCAAATCCTGAAAAAAGAGACCGAAAAAATAGCTGCAGAAGGTTACTTTGTCTACGTTCTCATAAACGCAAAAACGGGAAAACCTGAGAATATTCCTGAAGATATCATAAAAATATATTCTGTGTAGCAGAAACCAAAAAGCCGCGTTATTTCTTTATTTTCTTTTTGACCGTTTTCTTCTCTGGCTCCTTTTTATCGCCTTTCTTTTTCTTCACGACTTTTTTCTTTTCTTCTTCATGCCTCTTTTTTATATTGGATTTTTCCTCTGTGTGGCTTTTTTGAAGCTGAATAACTTTTTCTTTGTGTTCTCTCTCAACTCTCTTTTTTGCAGCAGACGTCCTGGCAGTTTTCCTCTCCTCTTCTAATTTCTGTTCGAGTTCCTTCTTCTCCCTCTGCTGGCTTCTCTCCAGAATTCTGACCTCTCGCTCTTGAGCGTCTCTTAGATTCTTTTCTCTCTCGGCAGGCGATACCTCTTTATCGGTTTTTCTGATTACAGTTCTTTCACCTGATATCTTTGCTTTTGCTTCATCTTCTCTTACGACTGTCTTGGGTTTTGCAGTCGCACTCTTTTTTATCTTTGGTCTGTATACCTCAAGTTGTCCGGCCCCGATTCTTCTTACCTCTGCTTTATCTGCATCCTTGAGTTCATACTTTGAAATTTGCTTCTTGGTTATCCTTCGGACACGATCAATACTGATTCCTTCGTTAACGACTCTATTGTTCCGGACGTAAATATTCGTTTTATGGACCGTATGCCTGATGATGGTTCTATTTCGCTCATACGGATAGACATGGAGATAGAGAGAGGTATCCAAAAAATAATTGCCGTCCACAAAAACCCAGTGTGAAGCGGGGATGGCAAAAGCGGTACGTCTGACTCCAACTCCCACAACAAAAGGGACTCCGGGTGGAAGAGGAGCCCAGCCTATATACATATTACTACTGCGCCAGGTGACCCAGCCAGGTCCCCAGACGGTTCCAGGTACCCAGAACCAACCAAGATCTCTATTCCAGCCCCACCGGCCATAATGAAAAGGAGCCCAGCCCCATATAATCCGAGAGCGCCACATCCAGCCATAATCTGTCCAGACCCAATGTCCGCGGGTATAAGGACGCCATCCGTAGGGCACGTCGCGGGGAATCCACACATACCCATTTGGACGATAATAGACCCATATTCCGTGTGGAGAAAGATAATCATAAAAATAAGAAACATCCAGACCTGGAGAGACATCATCATATGGTGCTTCATAATATTCTTCCTCTGGGGGTATACCTTCTTCTTGAAAAGGGACATAAACAAGACAGCTTGCAGTAAAAATTAGACCTAATAAAACGATAAACATATGTTTTTTCATGGCAGTTCCTCTTTCGTTGACATTGTTGACATATTATTAATAGTAAAGAAGTAGAGTTTTTTTTTCAACTCGAAAATTGAAATTTCAAATCCCTACAAAGCTTTTTGGAAGACCTGATTGACTTTCTCGAAGGCCCAATCGAGATCATCCCGTTTGATAATCAAAGGAGGAGCAAACCTGATGACATGTTCATGGGTTTCTTTGCAGAGGAGCCCCTCTTCTTTTAAACCTTCACAAAAACGCCTTGCTCCACCCGCTTCTTGTTTCAGCTCTATCCCGATGAGCAAACCCTTTCCCTTGACTTCCTTGATGTGCTTGCTTTTAATAGTTTTCAACTTCTCCAAGAAATAATTTCCCAGCTCAGCAGAATTTTCTACTAGCTTTTCTTCTGTAAGCACCCGGAGAGCCTCACGGGCCAAAGCACAGGCCAGAGGATTAGCGCCAAAGGTAGTTCCATGTTCTCTTGGCTTGAAAAGCCCTAAGATTTCACGAGGCGAAAGAACAGCAGAGATAGCATAACATCCTCCAGCCAGAGATTTTCCTATAACAAGAATATCAGGCTTCACGTCTTCGTATTCACAAGCAAAAAGCTTGCCAGTGCGACCCAGTCCGGTCTGGATCTCATCAGCAACAAACAAAACGTTATTCCTCTCGCAGATCTCTTTGGCCTTCTTCAGGTAACCCTCTGGAGGCATAATAATTCCAGCTTCAGCCTGGATGGGTTCAACCAGGAAAGCTGCTGTGTTCGGCTTTATTGCCGCTTCCAGGGCGCCGGCATCCCCGTAGGGAACTACGACAAATCCAGGGGTGAAAGGGCCGAAATCTTTTCTGTA
This sequence comes from uncultured Eubacteriales bacterium, assembly GCA_964435925.1. Classification (GTDB taxonomy): domain Bacteria; phylum Acidobacteriota; class Aminicenantia; order Aminicenantales; family Aminicenantaceae; genus SOIV01. The sequence continues at coordinate 9,166 of CAYTBG010000076.1, forward strand.
TTTGGGCTCCGTGGAAAAACTGATAATGGTCACAGTGCGCCCGTGGAAATTGTTGGAACAAGCAATGATTTCTGCTTGATCCTGAGGAACACCTTTTTTCTGATAGGCCCACTTTCGAGCCGCTTTGATCGCGGTTTCTATCGCTTCAGCTCCAGAATTCATCGGAAGCACCATCTCATAGTCAGTCAATTCACAGAGTTCCTTAGCTAGAAGCGGCCATTGATCATTCCGAAAAGCGCGAGATGTCAGAGTCAGCTTTTCGCCTTGATCTTTCAGAACTTTGACGAGGCGAGGGTGACAATGGCCGTGGTTAACTGCAGAATAGGCACTTAAGAAATCAAGGTATTTCTTTCCTCCCACATCCCAAACCCATACACCTTTACCCCTGGTGATGACTACATCCAAAGGCTGATAATTATGTGCTCCGTATAAATCTTCTAAATCAATCAAATCTTTTGTATCCATTACTTTTCCTTTTTCCCTAGGCATCATTAGTTTATTATCTTTTTAATCCTAGTAAAAAATAGTGGCGGAGAGGGTGGGATTCGAACCCACGGTACAGCATCTAGCCGCACACACGCTTTCCAAGCGTGCTCCTTAAGCCACTCGGACACCTCTCCACTTCTTTCTCCAATGTTTAAGCAGCAAAACACAGGATGATTAAATTATCAAAAAAAACCTGCAAGGTCAATTTTGAGGGTTTATCGTAAGCATTTCTTTTTCCGTGATAGAAAGCATAATTATTGATCAAAGAACCGGAAATGCTTACGGCTTTACCTCACTTGTTAATGCCTATTCTTTCCTGTAGATATTAATTATATCTTTTAGCAAAGAAGCTCCTGCGCCTTTAGGATCAGATTTTCCGCCTGTCACTGTTATAGAATCCATCGTATCGGTAGTAAAAACAATGCCCTTATTGGTTCCATCCACACCAAAAAGAGGGTGGGAACTGTCTATAACGGTCAATCTCACTTCAAGTCGAAGCTCTTCTGCGCGCTTAAAGAGTATTCCCAATAACTTTAATGCTCTATCTTTTTTCCTCCCCTGATTCAAAAGATAGGGAGGAATCGCATCTATACATTCAACTGTCATATCATCCAGAGTAAAATCTGTTTTCAGCAAGGCATTCGAAATAATAAGAATCTTGGAGGCCGTATCCAAGCCGCTTACATCCAGGGAAGGATGGGTTTCTGCTATTCCCTTGGACTGGGCCTCTTTTAAAGCCTCCTTGTAATCTACGCCCTCTTTCATCCTGGTCAGGATGTAGTTAGTCGTACCGTTTAGAATACCTTCAATCCGAGAAATCTCGGCCCCAGCCAGTGAATAGAGAGCAATATCCAGAGCCGGAAGGGCAGCAGCCGTCGCTCCGCTGAATTTTAAAGCCACATGTTTTTTTTCGGCCTTTTCATGCAAGCCGCGAAAATCGATAACGAGGGGACCTTTGCTGGCAGTCACCACATGCCATCCTCTATCCAAAGCGTGACGGATATGGCTGAGAGCGGGTCCACCGCTTTTGATGTCGGATGGAGTGCATTCGACAAACACTCCCGGCTTAATTGAATCAAGCACAGATGTAAGCTTTAAGTCTGGCTTCCAAAGAAGATTTTTCCGGAACATAGATAAGGAAGAATATTTTTCAAGAATCTCGGACGTATTCAGAGCCTGAGAGGAATGAATAGCACCTCCCAGCCTAAAAATGGAATAGAATTTGATATCCAGCCCGTACCTTACCCTGCAAAATTCTTTTTTCTCGTGGGCAACACGAAGAAACGCTTGACCTACATTGCCGAACCCCATCAGGATGATGTTTACTGTTTTCATACAGTTATTATCTTGTTATGCTCAAAAGCAGTTCTAGAACGCTTATTATCACTTCTTTTTAGCGGTAAAAACTCCATTGGGTTGAGTAACCTTGGCTTCTGTCACTTTCCCTGCTTTACCCACTATGAATTCTACACTATAGCCAGTTAGATTCTTCAGATTAAACTCTGTTCCTTTATAAGGAACCAGTTCGTATTGTGGCTGGCCCGGGACAAAGAGGACAAGCTCATTATCTCCTCTCAGAGAAACAGTTACAGTCATTTCTCCAAGCAAATATTCTCCCACGAATTTTTCAAGAAAGCTTCTCTCCTTCATCTTTTTCTCGGGCATCTTAGTAAACACAATCGCTTCTACGCTATCCTCTAACTGAACAGAAAGACTGCTAATATTTCCCTTATTGTCTATAAAAAAGGACACTTTTTCAGTCATGTCAAAAAACTCATTGCTCATCTCAAAAATATCGTAATGATAATGCTTTATATTGAATGAAATAGAATTAAAAACACCTTTTAACCGGCCTCCTTCCTTTTTTATAGCTAAAACGCCATATCCAGGATGCTCATAATCTCCAGCGTAATCCTCAAGCGGATGGGATGGTTTTGTGTTCAACTTGCGGTCTTTATCCTTCTCTTTTTTGGCCTTTTCAGCTTCTTCTTTGCCTTTATCTCTCTGATCCTTGATGCGTTTATTCCAGGGAATCTGGTCAAGCCCGAGTAGACGATCATAGGCATTATAGGCAACAATTGATGGAAGTGGAGTTCCGCTCATGTTAGTGAAAATAACCATTCCTATGTTGTCTCTGGGCATAAAATTAACGCTAGCGGTAAACCCATCGATGCCTCCGCCATGGGAAACCATGAGATGACCTCTGTAAGCAGTAATTCCCCAGCCCATTCCGTAAGTTGAGTAGAATGATTCATCATATTTATAGGATTTTGAACTAATCATCTGCGGAGAATGAATTTCCCTTAGGCTCTCTTCAGATATAATCTTCTTCTCACCAAACTTCCCCTTGTTTAAATTGAGTAAAAGCCAGTCTGCCATATCAATCACATTGGAATTTATCGAGCCGGCAGGTCCGACTGTATCTATGTTTCGGAAGGGAATTTCTATAATCTTATCTTCCTTTTCCGCATAAGGAAGAGCAAAATCCGGAGCCTTTTTGGAATCATCCACTGAAAAATTGCTGTCATTCATACCTAAAGGCCCAAAAATACGATTCTGGACAAATTTTTCCCAGGTTGTTCCTGCAACTTTTCCCACCATGTAACCCGCGGTCATAAACATCAGGTTTTGATACTGATAGGTCGTTCGGAAATCCCTGCTTGGCTCAAGATACTGCAAGCGATCAAAGAGCTCTTGACGGGTGGCAGATGAGTTATACCACACTAAATCATGGCGGGGCAGACCAGATCGATGACAGACCAAATCCCGAGGAGTCATCCCCTCTGTGGCAAAAGGATCCTTGAGCTTAAACGAGGGGAGGTATTCTCTCACAGGCTTATCCCAATCAAGTTTTCCCTCATCAACCAGGATGCCCATGGTTACTGCAGTAAAAGCTTTGGAGCAAGAGCCTATAGCAAAAAGAGTCTTGGGAGTTACCTTTAAGCCTTTCTTTACATCCCGAAAGCCAAATCCTTTAGAAAAGATGACTTTCCCATCCTTAATAATGGATATCCCAAGCCCGGGAACTTTCCATTCCTCCATTGTTTTGGTGACAAATGTGTCAAATCCTTTGAAGTTGACCGTTTGAGTTTTTTTCTCGGCAGCGAATTGTGTGTTAATAAACAGGGAAAGGACAATCAAAAGACAAAAAGCTTGAGTAATTCTTTTTTTCATTTCAAATCCTCCTTTTTTGGGGCATATCAAATAATTTATGAATAAGAAATTCTGCTCTATTTATATTTGATTCTAAAATTTTATTCTTTTTATCCATCTAGTCAATGGGATTAATTAAGTGAGCTTATAAAAAAGTAAGCTGCAGGATGTAATTTTTTTGTGCAGATTAGAGAAAAATAGTCCGTGCCCTTTTTGTCTCCAGATCAGAGCAAAATAGCCTAGAGAAAAAGGGGCCTGTCCACATTTTTGTCTGGGAATAGTCTTTCCCCTATTTTCTTGAGTTGATGATCGGGCGGAGTGTCGATAGGTCACGCCTGGCTGTCCATTTGATTTTTCCTTTTCCTGGACCGCTTTCTATTTCCACGGTGCCTCGCATAGTATTACCTTGTATAATTCCTTCAAAGTGCAAGCTTTCTGTGCTGCCTTTCAGCTTTCTCTCTAAGGTAAAATGCATCATGTTTCCTCTTATCTCTACATCCTTGATGAATACTGGGATCGCGGAGGCGCTTTCCAGTACCTGCCCTCTAACTCGCTGAAACTCCTGGTCAAACCGCAGTGTAAACTCGTCGTTCCCAGAGATATCCGGTATTGTTAGTTTCCAGGTCCCCTTCACATTTCCAGGAATAATCCAGAAATATACCTTATGAGTACGCCAATAATCAGCTATTTGCTCATCCCAATAATTGAATAGGTAGGGATCCCTATAATTTTCTGCTTTTACAGAAGAGGTCGCATCAGGTTCCCATTTTCCCATGCTAAATTCATGAGAAACAACTCTTGAGCCTGGACTCAGCTCCAGAAAAAGTTTTGGCCGCAGCCTGAGGTTGACTCCAGAGAGCAGATATAGAGTCACGACGCTTGCCTCCCTGATTTCCGCCTCGAAAAGATCCATCTGAATAAACTGAACTCTGTCAGATACACCTGCCTTAATTGCATTTTCTCGACTTTCCCTGATGCGTTCAGGATCGATATCTATCCCTACACCCCGGCAGCCATACATCTTTGCAGCCGTGATGACGATTCGCCCGTCCCCGCACCCGAGATCATAGAGCACATTATCTTTGTCTACGTTAGCAATTCTGAGCATCTCCGCTACGACTTGATCCGGAGTAGAAACATAAGGCACTTCGGGCTCTTTTTGTTGTGCTGGAGCTCTGCTTAAAAAAATAAGTGTTATTGCAGTAAGCAGTCCGATCAAGGATATCGTTGAATATCTTTTTTTCTTTTCCAAAGAGACGCTCATTTTCTACTTATTTATTTTGACGAAAACGGATATATTTTCTTCCATTACACACATAATGTTTTAGAAGGAAATTTGTGAGATATTTGCTTTGTCTGTGGCATTCTATGCATACCAGTGAATTGACTTCATAGAGCTTGCGGATCTTCTCCGCTTAGCCTAGGGAGGGCATAAACCTCTCATATAAGTCATAGTCATTTGCATAACCTATGAACTAAGCGGCGGCGCTTTTTGCCATCCGCTTGAGTGATTTGTTATCCTATAT
>CAYTBG010000077.1:0-8076 GCA_964435925.1 uncultured Eubacteriales bacterium
AATGGAGAATGGCGTTAAAAATCTGAAGGGAGCTAGGCTATTTCCCAAAACCTTTCCTAATAACGGAAATGGAGATGCTTACTGTTATTTCTTTTTGACAAGAACTTGAGCCCAGGAAGTAATAGCTATTCCCTGGCCTTCTGCACCCAGCCCTTCATTCGTCTTAGCTTTTATTCCCAAATCATCCTTTCCAACTCCAAGGATTGGGCACAAAACTTTTTTCATCTGAGGGATATAAGGGGCTAATTTAGGGTTCTCGGCAATGATAATCAGATCGATACTTAGAATATCCATATTCTTCTCGTTAATCATGCCGACAACTTTCTTCAATAACGCAGTACTTTGAATATCTTTATATCTTGGATCTGTGTCTGGAAAGATCTGCCCGATATCTTTCTCTCCTGCAGCTCCCAGAAGCGCATCTATAAGGGCATGAATCAGGCAGTCTCCATCAGAATGACCTTTCAATCCCTTTGGGAAATCAATCTCCACTCCCCCTAAAAAAAGTTTCCTCCCTTCCTCTAACCTGTGGATATCATAACCAAGACCTGCTTTAATCTTCAAGGAAAGCCTCCGCTATTTTCAGATCTTCAGGAGTAGTAATTTTAATGTTTTTGTGATCTCCCTGAACGACGACCACTTTCATCCCTATTCTTTCCGCCAGGGATGCCTCATCCGTACCATAAAAATTCTCTTCCTTTGCTTTCTCCAGCGCGGCTTTAAGTATGGGGTAGGAAAATCCTTGCGGAGTTTGAACTCTGAAAAGTTTTTCTCTATCCAGTGTTCGGCTCACTTCATCTCCCTCGACAAGCTTAATTGTGTCCTCTACTGGAATTGCGGGAATCGCAGCCCCGGCTTTCCGAGCTGCCTCGATGACCCGATCAATCAAGTCTTCACTGACTAACGATCTAACCCCATCATGAACAAGTACAATTTCCGCCTTCTCCGGATCAATCTGATGAAATCCCGAAAGAACAGAATCCTGCCTTCTTTTTCCTCCCTTGGCAACGGCAACAATTTTTCTGTAGCGCTTGGGATATTCTTTTTTAAGGCTTAAATCCTTTAGGACCAACACAATTGCTGCAACCTTCTTATGGGCTTCAAATATTTCCAAGCACCGGTCTAAGATAGGCTTCTCTCCTAAAAGAGCAAATTGTTTGGAAAAACCAAAGCGCCTTCCTTCTCCAGCAGCAACGATGATAGCCGTAACTTCGCTCATCGAGAGACGTCGTTATAGCGTCCGAATATCATCTTACCGACTGTTGTCTGAAGAACAGAGGTAACCGTTACATCAATGTTCTGCCCGATCATCTTGCGTGAATTATCGACCACAACCATAGTACCATCATCCAGGTAAGCCACTCCCTGGTCTTTTTCCTTTCCCTCCTTTAGAATAAATACTTTTATTGTCTCTCCTGGTAAAACCACTGGTTTTAAAGCATTTGCGAGTTCATTGATGTTAAGGACATGGAGTCCCTGGAGTTGGGCTACTTTATTGAGATTAAAATCGTTGGTGATGATTTTAGCATCCATCTGCTTGGCTAATTCAATGAGCTTGGAATCCACATCTTTGACCTCAGGAAAATCCATCTCAGAGATTATAGTTGATACCTGAGAAGACTTCTGGATGTGATCCAGAACATCCAGCCCCCTCCTTCCTCTCTGTCTTTTCATTCCATCAGAAGAATCTGCCACAAGTTGAAGCTCCTTGAGGATAAACTGGGGGATGACAAGAGTCCCACCAATAAATGCTGTATCACAGATATCCGCAATGCGCCCATCAATAATAACACTTGTATCTAAAAGCTTATAACTGCGCCCTGCATTTTTTACATTTTTTTCTTTAAAAAACTGGAAAAGATGCGGAGGTTCAAGCCATTCAAACTTTCGAGTACCGACTAAGAAACCAATGTAGGGCATTATGAGGAGAAAAAATATCCTGATAAAAGTTGTTGTGGAATCATCGCTTGCAATCGTTTGATAAATAGAACCCAGAGCCCAACCTATAAGAACACCGGCAAAGGTTCCTATTGTCGAACTCCAGATAACCTTAAACTGGCTTTTCCGAATTCTGGTCTCCAGGTAAACAATAACAATGCTCAATAAAAAACCTATCGCCGCCCCAAAATAAGGTGCTAAATGAAAGGGAGGAAAAAAATACCCTGTTAATGTTATTAAAACAATAATGAAAAAGCGAAAAACAAAAATGCTCATTTTATTATTCCTTAAAATATAATGCTTAATGCTTGTTTGACATTTTTCACTCCCTCAAGCTTCATATCCGGTATATCCTTTTTATCTAATTGAGAGAGGTTGCCCTGGGGCATAATCACCCTTTGAAAACCGAGGGAGTGGGCTTCTTTCAACCTGGCCAAGGGTTGACCTACAGAGCGAATTTCCCCGCTCAAGCCAGCTTCTCCAAAAACAGTGACATCTGCAGGAATTACTTTGTTTTTCAGGCAAGAGACGACCGCCATTATTACTCCTAAATCTGTAGCAGGCTCGTCTATGGCAAGACCGCCAGCGACGTTGATATAAACATCTTCTCCAGCAAAGCTAAACCCAAGCTTTCTTTCGACGATAGCCAGAAGCATCGCGACTCGAAAATGATCGAGGCCGATTGTCATCCTTCTCGGATTCCCAGTGAACAAGGTCGAAGAAACCAGAGCCTGAATCTCCGCCAATAAAGGACGGGAACCCTTGATTGTACAGATAACCACACTGCCTGCTTCTTTTGTTGGTCTCTCCTTTAAGAAAAAAGCGGAAGGGTTAGAAACAGCCTGAAGCCCTCTCGTTCCCATCTCAAATATGGCAATCTCGGAGACAGGCCCAAACCTGTTTTTTAGAGCACGAAGCACCCGATGGCTGTGATCCCTTTCCCCCTCAAAATAAAGGACAACATCCACTATGTGCTCCAGAGCTTTGGGTCCAGCTAAGGAGCCTTCTTTAGTGATATGGCCGATAAGAAACGAGGAAATCTGGTTCTTCTTAGCAAACCGAAAGACCTGATTTGCAACTTCTCGAACTTGACTGATTGTACCCGGTCCTGAAGACAGCTTTGAAGAAAAAATAGTCTGGATAGAATCCAAAACAAAAATTTTAGGATTCAATTTTTCAGCATGGGCTATAATTCGCTCAAGATTGGTTTCTGCCAAAAGGTACAGTTTTCCGTTTTGAAGGCCGAGCCTCTCACCTCGAATCTTGATCTGCTCCAACGATTCTTCCCCTGATACATACAACACGCATTCGCCCTGGGCGGCAAAATCACGGCTTACTTGAAGAAGAAGAGTGGATTTCCCCACTCCCGGCTCACCCCCGATCAAGACCAAAGATCCAGGCACAACCCCACCTCCAAGAACGGGATTTAGCTCTTCAATTCCTGTCTTTATTCTTTCTCTTTTTGCTTCCTTTATTTTTTCGTAGAGGATAGGTTCGGAGGGGAGAAAAGAATATTCAGCAGTAATTTTCTCTTCCACTTCTTCGATCAAGGTATTCCACTCTCCACAACTGGGGCATCTGCCCAACCACTTAGGAGAGTTGAAGCCACAATTCTGACATATAAAAGCTGTTTTTTGCTTCATTAAAAGCCTAACTCCAGGCCAAAGTATATTTCTCTACTATGAGCTAAGGTAAAATTATCTACTCCAACAAGAAGATTAAAATACTTAGAGGCTGCAAATCGTGTCCAAAACCTGAAATGAGGATGAGGACGGCGGCTAAAATCAAAAATGTCTAAACTGAACCTTAGCCGATCTCTATACGCGTAGTAATCTACGCCTGCCCCAACTTTGGATTCCATAATGCCAACTCTGGGGGCTATGCCTCCCCGCCTGATCCCGAACTGGGAAGAATAAACGAACTTATCCAGCCAGGGGTCATGAATAACTTGAGCCAATAAATACTTTTTTTCCGTTGGCCATATGCCAAGGGTAAAATAATTTTTCAACAAATTGCTCTTTCCATAATACTCTGTTCTCAAGTCCCCGGTAAAGCGCAGATTAGAAACAGGATAAATCAATTTTTCAAGCCCCCCCACTGCACCCTCTGCTCGTGCGTATAGTTCAGGCTGAGAAATAAGCTTCCCTAAAGTCCCTTCACCTTTGTTAATTTTCTCCAAAGATTCATTCATAAGCTTCAAGGACTGCTCTATTTCCTTTATTAATCCCTGTATGTTATTCAAATTTATTTTGATATTTTCCCTGTTCTCTCCAACCACATCCTTCAACATAAATATCAATTCGTCTATATTCCGAGAGACCTCTTCAACTCTTTTATCAAATCTCTGGACAGTTTGAGAAGAACTCTGGATACCTTTGTGGAGTTCCTCTTTGTTTACTCCGAAAAACTCCTTCAAATCCGATGAAAAAGAAGAAAGGTTAGTGAGAGTATTCCTGAAATTGTCCCTCGATTCTTCTCCCCCGATCAGTTCACTTATGATCCTTCCCATCTCTTTGAACTCATTGCCAATCGAGAGTAACATGGTTCCCATCTGGTCAAAACTTACAGGGGGAACTCCTTCAAGCGTATCTCCTGGCTGACAAATACCGGGCTCTGCTCCAGGCAAAAGTTCAATATGTTTTTCTCCTAAGAGGCCTAAAGAAGCCAGTGTAGCTTTAGAACCTTGTGGCACCTCGATCCCAGAGTTAATGGTCAATAAAACATTTGCCCGGCTTCCCTTTAGTCTTATATCTTTGACATAACCAATCTTTACTCCCGCCATCCTGACTACGGCTCTCTCTTCCAAGCCAGCAGTGGTATCAAAAGAAACATAAAGGGAATAACCCGGCTTTCTGAAAAGAACACTGAGGTCCCCCACGACGAATACGGCAGCAGCAACTATAGACAATGCAATGGAAATAAATATTCCGATTTTTAACTCCCTCTTCATTATCTCCTCCTCATTGCCTTTAAAAAGGAATCAATCTTAATTTTAACATCATTTTTTACCAATTTTTTATAGGCCCTTCCGCTTGACCATGGATAAACTGCTGAACCACTTGATTGCTTGAGTTCTTAATCTCTTCAGGGCTCCCCATCTCGATAATCTGTCCTGCATAAAGCATCCCAATCCTGTCTGCTACCTTATAAGCACTGACCATATCGTGAGTTATGATAAGAGTAGCCACCTTCAATTCATTTTTCATCCTTATCACTAAATCATTTATAGCATCTGCTCTGATCGGGTCGATACCCGTGGACGGCTCGTCATAGAGCATGATATCTGGTCGATAAGCGATTGCCCGAGCCAGCCCGACTCTCTTTTTCATTCCTCCGCTTAACTCGTAGGGCATTAAGCTTTCAATTCCTATTAATCCGACCTTGGCTAAATTTTCCTTAACTAATTCCTTAATTTCTTCCTTTGGAAAATCAGTGTATCTTTCCAGACCGAAGCCTACATTCTGACCAACTGTCATGGAATCAAAAAGTGCTGTTCCTTGAAAAAGCAGCCCAAACCTCTTGGTAATTTTATGGAGTTCGTCATCTTTGAGGTTGGTAATATCCACTCCATCCACAAGAATCTTTCCCCTATCTGGCTTAAGCAGCCCAATTATGTGTTTAAGAAGAACACTTTTTCCGCAGCCGCTCTGGCCTATTATGACCAGAGTTTCTCCATGTTTAAGTCTAAGGTTTACTCCTTGAAGGACTTTATTTTGACCAAAAGATTTATGAAGATCGACTATTCGTATCATAATCAAATATCCGCAGGGAGGGCCATGCTGAGAAAAAAGTTTACAATTAAAATAAGAATGCTCGCTATGACAACTGTCCGCGTCGTAGCTCTTCCAACTCCTTTTGCTCCCCCTTCTGTTCTTAATCCCTGCCAGCAGCCTATTAAGGCAATAATAACTCCAAAAACTGCTGCTTTTATAAGTCCGCTCATGATATCCCATAATTCCATATAAAGCAACGTATTCCTGATGTAAAGAACCCTGTTTACTCCCATAAGGTAAGTATTATAGAAAAAACCAGCAGCCATGCCGATTATATCCCCGTAGATTGTCAAACAAGGAAGCATGATCAAGGAAGCCAGGGTTCGGGGAACAACTAGGTAGCGCGTCGGGTCAGCTCCCAAACTGTAGAGGGCATCGATCTGTTCTGTTATCTTCATCGTCCCAATCTCTGCAGCTATAGCCGAGCCCACTCGTCCCGAAACCATTAAACCTACCAGAATAGGGATCAATTCTTTGCTAAGACCTAGAGAAATGATTGGTCCTCCGTAAGTCTCTGAGCCAGGACCTATGTACCTGTGAAACCCTACGTATGTTTGGAGCCCAAAAACAAGACCTCCAAAGGCTGCGGTGAGAGAGACAACCGGGAGAGACCTGACGCCTATTTCCTCAAGCTGCTGAATGAATATTTTTTTCTCCCATGGTTTTTTAAAAAGATTCTTGAACGTCTCGAGAAGCAGCAGCCCTACTTCTCCGACTTGCTGAAGGAAGGAATAAAAATAAAAAAGCGGGCTTTTTACTGTTGGAAACATTTTAGGGTTTAAAAGACTGAAACTCCATGTCAGCAAACCGAGCATATTCTCTTATAAAGGCAAGGCTTATTCTTCCTGTGGGTCCATTCCTTTGTTTAGCGATATTGACATCAGCTCTCCCTCGGAGACTCTCATCATCAGGATGATATAATTCGGGGCGGTAAATGAAGATAACGACATCAGCATCCTGCTCGATGGCGCCTGACTCTCGCAGGTCTGAGAGTTGAGGAATTGGCTCGCGGCGTCCTCTCTCAGGAGCACGGCTCAACTGGGAAATCCCTACTACAGGAATTCTAATCTCCTTGGCTAGTTCTTTTAAAGAGCGTGAGATGTAAGACATCTCCTGATTCCTATTTTCAAACCTCCCCCCAGGCCGCATAAGCTGGATATAGTCGATAAACAGCAAGTCAAGGTTCTGCTCCATTTTTAGCCTTCGTGCCTTGGCCTTCATTTCCATAACCGTCAAAGCAGCGGTCTCATCCACAAATATTTTAGCTTGAGAAAGAACTTCGCCGCTCAGTTTGAGCTTCTCGAATTCTCTTTCTCCTATAAAACCGGTCCTGACCTTCTTTAGATCTAACTGAGCCTCAGCACAGAGCATTCTGAGAACTACCTGTTCCTTGGCCATTTCAAGCGAAAAAAAGCCCACAGAATAGTCTGTTTTTAGGCCTGCATATTGAGAAATATTCAAGCAAAGAGCTGTTTTGCCCATTGAGGGGCGGCCGGCAATGACTATAAACTCAGAGTTGTGAAAACCTGCAGTCAATCCATCTAAATCCCTGAATCCCGATGGTACTCCCGTTACCGTTTCTTTCCTATCATGGAGGGCTTTAATCATATCTAGCGTGTGCGGGGCCAATATACTCACAGGGACAAAGCCCGGCTTTATCCTCTGCTCAGCCACTTCTATAATTGCAGACTGGGCTTCATCCAAAAGCTGATCAGCATCATCTTTTTGTTCAAAGCTTGAGGAAATAATCTTGGCAGAGGAAAGGATGAGCTGTCTAAAAAGAGATTTTTCTTTAATTATTCGAGCATAGAATTCAATATTTAAACTCTTGGGAACTCCATCCATCAAGGACGAAAGATAAGAAGCCCCGCCAATCTCTTCTAGTGAACCTTCTTTTTGAAGCTCTTCACTCAACGTAAGCACATCAACTGGAAGGCCTTTATCCACTAAGAATATAATCTTTTCAATAATCTTCCGATTAGTTTCTTTATAAAAATCTTCTGGAGAGATAATGGTAAGCACTGGATTCAAATTTCCATTATTCAAAAGGATCCCCCCTAAAATAGTCTTCTCGGCTTCAAGGCTGTGAGGGGGGGTTTTTTTCAAAAACATTAAGTCAAGTTCCACTTTTCTCTCTCTCCGTATAAATTTATTTTTTGGACCTTTTCTTTTCTCCTTTTTGCTCCTTCTTATCTTTCTTTCCTTTCCTCTCTGTCTTCTCCTCTTCGGACCCGGCTTTCTCTTCCTCATCCGAAGGCATCTCTTCTTCTTCCTTTTTCTCCTCCTGCATCTCTTTTTCCTCTTTCTCTTGCACTTCAATCTCTGGCTTTACTCTCTCTCCCTCAATCTCTTCCTGTTTTTCTTC
>CAYTBG010000077.1:8176-13979 GCA_964435925.1 uncultured Eubacteriales bacterium
TCTCCTCTTCCTGTGCAGGAGCCGCAATTTCTTCTTCCTCTTTCTTTTCAGCTTCTTCTTCATCCCTAGGGGCTACAATCTCTGCTTCCGCAGCAGGCATTGCAGTTTCTTCTTTCGCTGGAATACCTTTTCTTTTTTTGCGCACATTTTCTCTGGTCTCTTTCTTCACGGTCAGAAAACGCAAAATTGCCTCTGTTTGCTTGAAGCGCCTTTCAAGCTCAAAGGGAATATTCGAATCCCCTTCATAATGAAAAAAAACATAGAATGCTTCTTCGAATTTTTTGATTGGATAAGCTAACCTTCTCTTCCCCCATCTGTCTTCCTGGATCAATTTTCCCTTTTCTTTAGAAATGATACCCGATATTTGAGTGATGATTTTTGCAGTCTCTTCTTCTTCCAGGTTGGGGGAAATCAAAAAAACTGTTTCGTATTGTCTCATAAACACCTCCTTATGGATTTAAAGCTCCTTCTTTTATAAGAAGGAACAAGGAGACCCTTCTCTTCGCAGTTTTAAAGTTAATCTGATAAGGTCTTTCCTCTATGATTATAAGTATTCATTGCCCTTTCTACCTCTCCAGACAGAATCGTCTCCAAGGCCTCTCGGGCTTTCCTTAAGCCTTCTTCAAGACGTAATTCCTCTGCTTTATCAAAATAAGAAAGAACATAATTTACAGCATTTTCACCTTCTGGTAAAGGGCCAAGCCCTACTCTTATCCTTGGGAATTCTTCAGTTCGAATCTCCTCGACGATCGAGCTCATCCCTTTATGGGTCCCAGGTCCTCCTCTTTTTCTAATCCTTATCTCTCCCAAGGGAATATCTAAATCATCGTAGACAACAACAAGATGTTCTGGCTTAATATCCCTCCCCTCCAAAATCTTCTTCACTGTCAGGCCGCTTTTGTTCATGTATGTCTGGGGAAGGGCTAGAAGGATTTTCTCATTCTTCCTTTCAACCTCGCCAGCCTTGGAAAAAAATATTTTCTTTCTCAGTTTAACCTTCCATTCTTTAGCTGTTTTCTTGACAAAGGTGAATCCTACGTTATGTCTTGTCCCAGAGTAACGCCTCCCAGGGTTTCCCAGTCCAACAACTGCCCACAAATGTTACTCCTTCTCCTTTGCTTTTTTCTCCTCCATTCCCCTTTTTTCGCCCTTAGCTTCCTTTCCCCTCTTTTCGTCCATTGCTTCCTTTACCTCCTTTCCCTTTTCTGGCTTCTCTTTTCCAATGACTTCGGGTTCTTCCTCTTCAGCGACTACCTCTTCTTCCTCTTCGACTTCTATTTCTTCCTCTTTGAGGGGAACTTCAATCAGGACCAATATGGTATCAGAGGAGGTTATAAGCTTCGCTCCCCCTGGTAGAGTAATATCTTCTGCTTTAAGAGACTGGCGGAGGTGGAGGCCACTTATATCTATTTCAATATGTTCAGGGATATCCTTGGGAAGGCATTCAATCTCAACTTCTCGAGTAACAAAGTCAACAAATCCCCCTTCCGTCTTAACTCCCACGGCTTCTCCCACGCTCACGAGGGGCACGGAAACGCGAATGGCCCTATCCATTGCAATATGGACAAAATCAGCATGAAGAATTTCATCTGTAACAGGATCCCTTTGCAACTCTTTTATCATGACATCTCTTCTCTCGGAGTCGAATGATACTTGAAAAACTGTATTTTCCCCAGTATCAGACCTCAAAATCATGAAGACATCCTGCTTTCTCAAAGTCAAGGGGACATTGCTGGCATCGCCCCCGTAGAGAATAGCTGGTATCATTCCTTTTCTTCTCAATCGACGAGACGCATTTTTCCCGAAAATATCTCTTTTCTCAGCTTTGATCATAAAGCTCATCTCTCTTTCCTCCTTAGATAAACAGCGAACTCACTGATTGTCCTTTATTTATTCTCCGAATGGCTTCTCCAAAGAGAGAGGCAACAGAGAGGGTCATGATCTTATTAGACGATCTCGACTTCTCTTGCAGAGGAATTGTGTTGGTAACAATTAACTTTTCTAGATTAGAATCTTCTATTTTTTCTACTGCCTTCCCTGATAAAACAGGATGGCTGCAGGCTGCAAAAACTCTCTTGGCTCCTTCTCTCTTTAGAGCCTCAGCGCTCTCAATAAGCGTTCCTCCTGTATCCACCATGTCATCCAGAATAACAACATCGCAATCTTTGACTTCGCCGATTACATGGAATACCTTAGCTTCATTTGGAGCAGGCCTCCGTTTGTCTATAATCGCCAATCCAGCTTTCATCCTCTTTGCAAACAGCCTGGCTCTCCCCACTCCTCCGGCATCAGGGGAAACAACGGCTAAATCTTTCAACTTCAGGGTTTTAATATAATTAGCTAATACAGGAAGAGCCATCAAATTATCAACAGGGATAGAGAAAAATCCTTGAATTTGGGGCGAATGGAGGTCCATAGCCAGAACCCTCGTAACTCCGGCCGTCTGCAGCAGGTCAGCAACGAGCCGGGCCGATATGGGAACTCTTGGCCTGTCCTTCCAGTCCTGGCGCCCATAGCAGTAGTAGGGGATGACGGCAGTGATCCTCTCGGCAGAAGCTCGTTTAAAGGCATCAATCATCAGGAAAAGTTCCATCAAGTGAAAGTTAGCCTCATAGGAACCAGATTGGATAACAAAAATATCTTCTCCCCGGATATTTTCATCGATATAAAAATGAATCTCTCCATCGCTGAATCGCTCTAAAACACATTTTCCCAAATCGATCTTCAAAAAGCTGGCAATCTCTCGGGCTAGAGTACTATTCGAAGAACCTGCAAAAATTTTCATTTCATCTTTTTTTCTCACTCAATCTCCTCCTTGATAACTTTCTCCAAAAGGAAGAAATCTCTTGGCGGCCTCTGGCTGGGGTGGGAGGATTCGAACCTCCGATGGCGGATCCAAAGTCCGCTGCCTTACCGCTTGGCTACACCCCAGTCTTCAAACTCCTCCAGTATCGCTCTCGAGGCAAAGTCTCAACAAGAAGAGAGGTGTAGTCCTTTTTCACTTTTCTCAAGACTTTCTCTGCCTTTTCTTGCTCCAAAAAGAGCCCGAACACAGCAGAACCAGTCCCGCTGACTAAGGGCAACTCTGATCCCTGGCCCCTGAGCAATCTCTTTATGGCTTTAAGTTGAGGATAAAAGCGAAAAACCGTCTCTTCTAATCTATTTTCTAATAAACCGAATTCTCTATTGTCTAAAAACTTGATAATTTTACTGTCTTTGTCCTGTGAAGTCAAGGATAACGAAAAATGGCTATAAATGTGAGCAGTCTGGATTGAAAAAGAGGGCAAAACTAATAGACAAGAGAGTGTGGCGGTATCAGAGAGGGGAGTAATCTCATCTCCTCTTCCTAATCCTAAGCATAGGCCGCCTTCGAGAAAAAAGGGGACATCCGCACCTAGCTGCTTGCCTAAATTCTTCAAAGCTTCCTTTCCCAGCCGAAGCCCCCAGCTTTTATTCAAAGCGTGAAGGGTCATGGCTGCATTGCTACTCCCTCCCCCCAAGCCCTTGCCGGGAGGAATATTCTTGGTGACATTAATTTCGATCCCCTTGGATACATGAAACTGCTCTTTGAGGAGGAGTGCTGCCCTGAAAATGAGGTTCTCCCTTTCCCACGATATTGTTTTATCATCTCCTTTAAGGAGAATTTTATCCTGCCCTATTGATCGGAATTCCAGCACATCAAAAAAATTTATTGTCTGCAAGAGAGTTCTGACCTCATGATAGTCGTCCTCTCTTTTCCCCCTGACTTCTACTCCAAGGTTTATCTTGGCAAAGGATTTAATTCGCATTGGCTAATATCTTTTCGATCTCAGTCCAGCTTTTTCGTTCATACTTTCCTAAAACAGAAAGAGAAAAGACCCCTTTTTTTAATGGCTGGTTAAGGTTGATTCTAAGAATCTTTAGAAGCCCCCTATTCAGAGGATGCTGAAAAATGAGAATGCGGGCAAAAGGAGTATCTGCTAAGAATTCTTTGACTTCAAACTGAAATTCTCCTCTTTGGCCTGCCATTATTCGACCCCTTTCATCCTTGGCAAAGCTCCAGCTCTCTTTGCTCTCCTCGCCTTCATCTCCTATCTCTTCACCTTCCCATTTTCCGCTTAAAAGATTTATCATCTCATACAGGTTTAACCGAAACCCCAGGAAATATCGGATAATCTCTTCTTCCTCTCCCTGCCAATAGACTCTCTTAGAAGGGACAATAAAGGCCGCCTTATCCTCAGCCACAATAATCTGGTAGAGGGTTCTGCCCAATATATTAGAGACTTCTATTCGCCCCTGATGGGGAAGCTGGAACAAGAATGAAAACTTAGACCTAGATGATCTTTGGTCTCCCGTGATTCTTAGAGAAGCATATCCCTCTATCCTTTCAATCTCCGAAGGAAGAGGGAGAAGAATAACAGGGGAAGGCCGGCAGTAGACAAGAAAAAATATAACAAGGACAACGATTAGGAAAAGTGAAACCCTTAAAACTTTGATGCTTTGTCTAATCTTCGATTGCTCCTCGGTTAAAATCCTTCTCATGGGCTCCCAAGAAGTAGCGCGTTAAGCCTCATTTAATCATAAGCCTTGGAAAGAGTCCTCAGGAATTCCTCGCTGCAGCTTACCATTTATTCCCCTGACTATTAAGCTGGAAAAGATCTAACAAGAAGCAAGGTCAATCGCTACCATCCCGAATCAATCTTCAGCCCATAATGAATATCCAAATCTTCTGAACTCTTTCTACTCCTTTTCCTCTTCTGATTCCTGTTTAATGTCGTCCTTATCAAGGGAGAAACCGTAATCGTCTGTTTTCAGCTTCCGTTTTTTTTTCCTGAAAATAGGGTAGAACGGTGATTTCAGCTTCCTTCCAAAACAAGAAAGAGTCGGATTGAAGATTAAAGCAAGAACAAATAGAGCAAAAATGACTATGATTCCATAAATCTGCCAACGCATCTTGTTCCTCGGACGGAAAAGAGCTTGTCTCTGTAACTTACCAGGACGAGATTTTTCAAATTTATTATAAGCCTGACTCCTGAATTAGTCAATGTAAGGGTTGGTTCCTCTCAAAAGGAGCAATGAAAGTTATGTTACTAAAAGAGGGATTTAACGAAAGGCAGACGCTCTATTTTTTCTCTTCTAAATCTTCCTGGAAATCAGCAATTTTACCCTTCACTTTCTCTTCACCAATATAAAGACCGATCAAGAAAGCGGCAGAAGTAGCAACGATGATGAAAAGAGATTTGAGTAAATCTTTCATCTTAACTGTCCTTTTAAATTGTTATTAAAAATACAAAAAAAGTCAACAATATAAAGTAAAAATAATCAAAAAAATTTTAAATTGCATCTTTACTGATGTAAGCGTCTCCACTTTTGTGATAACTGATTGCTATGTTCAGGACAAAGGTTTTGGGAAATAGCTGCAGCGACCTTTGAAGAAAGGCTCAGGCAATAGGATTAAAAAACACGTTGCTTTTGCCCCTGAATAAATGGGGCCAGGCCCCATTTTGTAAGTAAGAAAGAGGACATTCTCAACTTGAGGACATAACAGCAGAAAATGGGGCCTGGCCCCATTTATTAGAAGCTCTGAAAAGAGCCACTGAGAGCCTCTTTTTTTTCATAAAGGCTGGAGAGAAAAGAATCTTCAAGCTGAAAATAGGAGAAGAGCATGTTAAAAAATGAAGACAAGAAAATGGAAAGACATAACCGAAGACATAGAAGAAATCAAGGAAGCGATTGTTAAAGTAAAAAATTAGCGTTTTCCAGATAGGAAGTAACGAAAACACTACCCTAATTAGGGTAACGAAATCGTTACTTTAATAAATAT
>CAYTBG010000078.1:0-2313 GCA_964435925.1 uncultured Eubacteriales bacterium
CGTCGTTTCACTCCTCGCGATGACACGGAATCCCGTCACTTTGGGACAAACTCTAATTTTGACATCAAATCTATCCTATGTTATATGTTTTGGACGAGGAAAATGTAAGTCCTCTCCGTTTGTCTGCTCAGGAAGGTCTGAGAGAGAAACATAGAAAATTGCAGATTAGTAAGAAAGCAGATTCCTGTAAAAGATAAAGGCGATGATCATTTTCTGCAGAGAACGAATCTTTAGGAAATAGAATAGAAAGAGGAGGGCGCCGGGGCCATGTCAGAGAAAAGAAGAGAAAGACGAGTAAGAGAGCAGGCTTTATTCACGATTACTCTAATTTCTAAGGATATAGCTGAGACCCCCCCGAAAATTATTCATCATACGACCGAGGATATTTCTTTAACAGGCGCAAAACTGCACACTAACGCATTTTTGCCAGTTGGATCCTTTCTAAAAATAGATCTTTCATTAATGGAGCCGCCGCTAATGATCAGTGCCTATGCAAAAGTTCGGTGGGCCAAAAGCGTTTACGCTGACGAATTGTTCGAATTGGGCATAGAATTTGTGGACACATCTATCAATATAATCAAAGCACTCAAAGAACATTTCGATAAAACGGCAAGGAAGGAGTCTTCTGAATGAGTAGAATGTTCTTGATTTCGATAGCTCCTAAAATGCTAGCAGCTTTCTTCAGAGCAACCCGCCCCGTTGCCAAGAACTTAATTTGTATCCATAAATATAGATTTTATAATTAGCATTGTCCCAAAGTGACTCGAAAACTTAAAAGGGGATAGGCCTCATTTCAGACAATAAAGTAGCCTGTCCCCATTTTTCTGCTGTTTCTTTTATCGGTTCTCTTCCATTTTGTGTGGGTAAGACATGTTTCGAGAGATTAAAGAAAATATTCGGGGATGAGTGTAGCGACCATTGAAGATTTAGCCTTTCCGAATCGTTCTTCGAGGGTACCCGACGGAGTGGGGCGGCGAGTATGTCTGAGCGAAGCGAGTTACGCAGCCGCCGAGAAGAGCGATGAGGGAATGGCGTTAAAAATCTGAAGGGAGCGAGGCCATCCCCGAATATTTTCTGATCATGACCCACACAAAATGGAAGAGAACCCTTTTATCTAACTTTTTTTCTCCTTTAAATTCCTTAGGTGAATAACAGATTATTTGAAAGGATCTTGGAAATTTAATAAAATAATCGGGAATAAGAACATTATTGCAAGAAAAATATATGGATGTTTTTAAAATAATTGAAGCTCGGGTTTTAGCCGGAAAACGGCAGAGAAAAGGAGAATTCAATGAAAATTGCTTTAATCCAACAATATGCGACGAAAGATTATGAGGAAAATATAAAGCGGGGAATCGACTCTTTCCATCAGGCTGCACGCTCTGGAGCAAAATTAGTTGCCTTTGCTGAATTAGCCTTTTCTACGTTTTTGCCCCAAATCCCTTCAAATCAAGAATATTTAGCAATGGCTGAGCCCATTCCTGGCCCAACAACAGAACAATTTTCCAAGCTCGCCAAAAAATATGGCGTTGTTGTTGTCTTGAATCTTTTTGAAAGAGATGGGGAGAGGACCTATGATGCTTCTCCGGTGATTGATGCAGATGGAAAACTCCTGGGGGTAACGCGTATGGTCCATATCATGGAAGGGCCCGGATTTTATGAGAAGGGGTATTATGCTCCCGGAGAGAATATAAGTTTTGTATATAAAACAAAGGTAGGACGTGTCGGAATAGCTATTTGTTATGACCGTCATTTTCCCGAATATATGCGGTGTTTGGGTCTTAAAGGGGCTGAAATTGTTGTTATTCCTCAGGCAGGAGCTTTGGGAGAATGGACCGAAGGAATCTTTGAAGCGGAACTTCAGGTTGCCGCTTTTCAGAATGGATATTATGCTGCCCTTGTCAATCGTGTCGGAAAAGAAGATGTTACTCATTTCGCAGGAGAATCTTTTGTTGTCGATCCTCATGGACGCATTATTGCCCAGGCCCCGAAGGAAGAGGATCATATCCTGTATGCAGACTGCGATTTTCAGCAGATACCACAGTCTCATGCCAAAAAACACTTCCTCCAGGATAGGCGCCCTGATTTCTACCGTGTTTTTGACCTGCTTGATTAATTTAACAAAGAATGTAGAATATGTTTTCTGAAAGAAACTTTGCTTGCTTTCGACGGTTATAATTTTAAATTAAATTATAGGCATTGGTCCAAAGTTGCTTGATAGAAAAATCTGGATGGTTGATTCCTTTGTGTCCGCAATGACATGGGATCAAACAACTTTGGGGCAATGCTAAATTATAAATAGAGATAAGGAAG
>CAYTBG010000078.1:2323-13900 GCA_964435925.1 uncultured Eubacteriales bacterium
GTCATTAATACGAAGCCTAAAAAGGAATTTCAAGTTGAGAAATTGTTTACTGAGGGGGGAATCGAGATTTACAATCCCAAATACATGTATGAGAATAAAGTGAAGCCTTTTTTTTCTGGCTACGGATTCGTCTATTTTGATTTCCCCGCACAATACCAACTTGTGAAATACACAAGAGGCGTAAAAAGAGTAGTCGGAAACAGGGAAGCTCCCACCGCTATTCCTGAAGAAGTAATCCGTGAGATCAAATCCAGGGAAATAGACGGCCTGATCGAGCTTTATAAATACGGAGAAGAACCTGAAGTCGGCGATGAGATTGAAGTTATGGAAGGCCCTCTGAAAGGCTTAAGAGGAATATTTAAAAAAGAACTCACTGCAAAAGAAAGAGTAATCATCCTTCTCAATTATGTAACTTATCAAGGCCAATTGATAATTGAAAAGGAAAAATTGAAAAAGGTTCTTAAATAATACTTTCCAATGGGCACAAGGTTAAAAGGAAAAAGGTGAAGTAAGAGATGAACATTCCGTTTTTAGATTTGAAGGCTCAATACCAGAGCATTCAAGAGGAAATCAATCAGAAGATTTTAGAAGTGGCTTCCTCCCAAAAGTTCATTTTAGGTTCTGAGGTTGAAAACCTGGAGAAAGATATAGCTGCCTACTGCGAAACGAGATTTGCCACAGGAGTCTCTTCTGGGTCTGATGCGCTTATTGTTTCTCTAATGGCTCTTGATGTGGGGGAGGGAGATGCTGTCATCACCACTCCTTTCACTTTTTTTGCCACTGCTGGCGCGATTGCCAGGCTTAAAGCGAGACCAGTTTTCTGTGATATTGATAAGACGAGCTGTAACATAAGCCCAGAAAAGCTTGAAGAATTGCTCGGAAATCAATTAAAAGAACATCAGAGCCCAAAAATTAAAGCAATTATTCCCGTCCATCTTTACGGGCAGTGTGCTGATATGACTCCAATCATGAATCTTGCCAGTAAGCATGATTTATTCGTGATCGAAGATGCAGCTCAGGCAATCGGTGCTGAATATCCAGCGCCTTCCGGGATAAAGAAAGCCTGTGCCATGGGCGATCTTGGCGCTCTGTCCTTTTTTCCCTCGAAAAATTTAGGTGCCTTTGGTGATGGAGGAATGGTTCTGACGAATGATGAAAGCCTGGCCCGGAAGCTTAAGGTGTTGAGGGTGCACGGATCCAGAGATAAATATTTTTATGAAATACTCGGTGGAAATTTCCGTCTCGATGCGCTCCAGGCTGCTATACTCAGTGTCAAGCTCAAATATTTAGAAACCTGGCAGCATAAGAGGATAGAAAAAGCTTCTTACTATGATAGGACATTCAAGGAATCAGGCTTAGGGCAAGAAGGGCTGATACAAATCCATGAATCCCAGTATAAAGATAAAGGTGTTAAGAATTACCATGTCTATCATCAATATGTCATAAGAGCGGAAAAAAGGGATAGACTAAAGGAATTTTTGCAGGAAAAGAATGTCCCCACTGCTATCTATTATCCTTTGCCTCTCCACCTTCAGAAATGCTTTTCTTATCTTGGCTATAAGGAGGGAGATTTCCCTGTGGCTGAAGAAGCTGCGCGAGAGGTTCTGGCTCTGCCCATCTACCCAGAATTGACATCAGGCCAGCAAGATTTCATCGTCTCATCCATCCAGAGCTTTTATAAAGGATGAACGAATATTCTTTAATATAAAATGTGCGGAATATTTGGCATCGTTTTCAAGGATTTTAGAGAAGATTTAGGAAAGATCCTTCTTCAGGCAGGCAGAAAGCTTACATACAGGGGTTATGATTCTGTCGGGATGGCAGCTTTTAACCAAGATTCTATAGAATTAAAAAAGGATGTTGGTGACATTGAAAAAGTCAATAAAAAATATAACTTTAAAAAACTCAAAGGGTACAAAGGAATAGTCCAACTTCGGTGGGCAACTTTTGGTCCTCCCTCCAAGCAAAATTCTCAGCCTCACTTTGATTGCACAAAGAACTTAGTCGGGGCTCACAACGGAAACATAATTAACACCAAAGAACTAATTAGGCATTATGAAAAAAAAGGACATGCATTCCGAGGCGAAAACGACGGAGAAGTTGTGGTCCATGCTGTTGAGGAAGGATACAAACAAAAAAAGAACATGAATGCTTCCATCCAGGAGGCAGATACCGTTCTTAAAGGCGATTATGCCTACGTTATAGCCCAGAATAAATCCAATAAAATGTACTGTGTCAAGAAATACTCTTCTCTTTTTCTTGGAATAGGCAGTGGCTTCATCTGTTGTTCTTCTGATTTGCCATCGATCATTCAATTCACAGATTCAATCGTTCCAATATATGATGGGGAGTATATTGAATATACCTGGAATCACTATCGCATCAGAAAACTCTCTTCAGGAGAGGAGGTCGATAGAAAACCTTACAGATGTTCTCTTGAAATTGAAGAGGCTCAAAAAGGAAAGTTTCCTCATTTTATGCTCAAGGAGATTCATGAACAGCCAGACAGAGCTCAAGCCTTGATCAACTTTTTGAAAGAGCCAGGCAAGATGGATGAATTCTGCCGTGAATTAAAGGATGAAAGCAGGATATATCTTATTGGTTCAGGTTCATCTTATAACGCCTGTGTTCTTGGTGCGTATTATCTGAATAAAATTTCAGGAATAGAAGCAGTCCCTGTAGTTGCTGGCGCGTTCAAAGAGTTCTTAGGTCATGGAGACCTCTCTCAAGGAACATATATCCTTGTTTCTCAGAGTGGAGAGACAAAGGATGTTGTGAGTGTTTTGAATTATTTGGAAGAGAAAAAGGCGAAGAAAATTTTTGCTCTAGTGAATGTTCTCGGTTCTTCTCTGCAGCTTAGAGTTAAGAATTATTTACCTCTTCTTTCAAATATAGAAATCAGTGTGCCCGCCACCAAGACGTTCACCAATCAAGTGATTATCTTTCTTTATTTAGCACTGAGATTAGAAAAAATCAGAGATAAGAAAAACGCTGATTTAGAAGAAGAATTCGAAAAATTGCCTTCTCTCATCGAAAAAACAATATCCCTGGCTTCAGAGAAGTGCCAGCAGGTTGCCCGGTTTTTGGCGAAAAAAGAATACCTCTATTACCTTGGCTTTGGGATAAGTATCGGAGCATGTCTGGAAGGAGCTTTGAAAATGAAGGAGATCACCTATATTCCGTGTGAAGGGATGTATTCTTCTGAGTTCAAACATGGCCCGCTGGCAATAATCAAGAAGAATGATTGGGTTTTGTTTCTCTCCACCCTTGAGGATGTGCACATGACTGTCTCCCATATAAACGAAGTAAGTTGCCGTTTGGGAAAAATTTGTGCCATAGCTCCTCCCGATGATTCTCTTTCTCTCAATTCAGACGAACTCATTTCTCTGCCTTCTAAAAATTATTTCCTTGTTCCTCTCCTCGGTGTTATTGTTTCGCAGCTACTTTCCTACTACGTGAGTCAGGAAAAAGGAATCAATCCTGATCTACCCCGCAATATCAGCAAGACCCTGACTGTGGATTGAGTGTAAACAAGCCATGAACTTAAATTTCGAAGCGAGTGATGAAAGAGAATTACGTACTTGGCATAAAACAAAGTACATCGTACTAAGAGTGAATTTGATTGATCCAAGTTAAATATAGAAAATACAAATATTTTATGAGCAGATTACGGTAATTTCTGCCGATAGCTTACAATAATGCTTCTTATTTCTTACGGAGTCGTAATCTAAAAAAGGAGGGAATTATGAAACACAGATTTTTTACTCACGTTCTTTTAATCATGGTTTTATTCTGTTTTGTCTATGCAGATGGAGAAAAAAAGCCTTTTAGTGTGGATGATGCAGTCAATATGGTCAGCGTGTCCAATCCCCTGATATCACCTGATGGGAAGTGGATTCTCTTTTCTAAGGATGAGCTTAAATGGAAGGATAACAAGCGAGAAAGGTATTTATGGCTGGTCTCAGCGGAGGGAGGAGAAGCCTTCAAATATACAAGCAGAGATGGTGATTCTTCTCCTCGATGGTCGCCCGGTGGAAAGCATCTGGCATTTCTCAGAGGAAAAGAAGAGAAACGTCAGGTATGGATGATGAGAACCTCTGGTGGCGAAGCGACACAAATCACAAAACATAAAGGAGCAGTGTCCTCGTTCCGCTGGTCTGCTGATAGCCAGAACATTATCTTTCTCGCCGATGATATAAAGAGCAAAGAGGAAAAAGAAAAAATTAAACAGGGAGATGATGTCGTTTATGTCTATGAAGGGCCTGATGGGCAATCCCGCCGAGGTAACTGGTCAAATCTCTGGCACTTCTGCTTGAAATCAAAAAAAGAGAAACAGATAACTAAAGAAAAAATGATGGTGGACGGATATGATATCTCTCCTGATAGCAAACGAGTTGTCTATGTCTATCGAACAGAAAATAGTAGGAATACCTCGGATCTGAGTGAGATGGCGATGGTTGCAATTGAAGACGGAAAGATCACAAAACTCACAAGTAACAGCGCACCTGAAGGAAATCCCCTGTGGGCACCTGATGGGAAGAGGATTGCTTACTCGGCTCCAGATGATAAGACCTGGAAGCTGGCCAGCTCTAAAATCTGGATCATGGATGTTAAGACCAAGAAGTATCGATTAGCATCTGGAAAATTTGGAGGAGACATTAGGGGCTACAGATGGAGCCCGGATGGGAAGTTTATTGTTTTTAATGGTAGTGATCGTACAAAATCCAATATTTTTCGCCTTGATGTGAACTCTGGAAGAGTTGAACAGCTAACCAAGAAGCAAGGCAGTTTAAGATTTTCTTCTCTCTCTGCAGATAGAAAAAAGGCAGCCTGCGTTTATTCCGATAATCAAACACCACCTGATATTTGGACAGCGGAGCTAAGTCCTTTTAAAGAAAAAAAATTAACTTCTGCTAATCCCTGGATAAAAGATAGAAATCTGGCATCTATGAAGGTTATTCAATGGAAAAGCAAGGATGGGCTTCCTGTAGAAGGATTGCTCCATCTGCCTCCTGATTACAAATCAGGCAAGAAGTTGCCGTTTATTTTAAACATCCACGGAGGACCAGCCGGAGTTTTTACGAACAGGTTTAGCGCAAGCTATCATATCTGGGCTGGTCTGGGCTATGCTTCTCTTTCCCCCAACGTCCGCGGAAGCTCAGCCTACGGTGATGAATTCCTCCGAGGCAATATGAAAGATATAGGTGGCGGCGATTACTGGGACCTGATGACTGGAGTGGATGAAGTTATAAAGCAGGGCATAGCTGATCCTGATAAGATGGGTGTTCGCGGATGGAGCTACGGAGGTATTCTTGGCGGATGGGCTCTTACCAAAACAGACCGGTTTAAAGCTGCTTCGTTAGGGGCGATGGTCTCAGATTGGACCTCGGAATATGGTATGGGTTTTAGTTTTGACGTAAGGCTCTGGTATATAGGAGGAACCCCCTGGGATAATCCCCAAGGATACAGAGAGATGTCCTCGCTGACTCATATAGAAAATGTTAAAACTCCGGTTATCCTTTTCCACGGAGAAAGAGATACGACAGACACTATCGGCCAGAGCATGAACTATTTTACTTACCTTCACGAGATGGGAAAGACAGTGCGCTTTCTCAGATTTCCCAGGGAGCTTCACGGGTTCAGAGAGCCCCATCACCAGCGGATAAGGATGGTCGAAGAAATTGCCTGGATGCAAAAGTATATCCATGGAATAGACTGGAAATCCGAACGTCCCAAAGAGAAAAAAGAAGAAGAAAAAGAAAAAAAAGAGAAGAAAAGGCAAAATTTGTAGGGGCTTGATTTATCAAATCCGCAATTGTTATGTGTAATTTAGCAGGAGAGATTTATAAATAGGAAGTTTAGAAAAAATATCTAAATTATCCTTTAAACAATGGTGACCTCTCTTGACGAAATTTCTTGTATTATACCTCATAATACTTTTATGATTCATCAGGGCTTAGAACCTCATAGACAGCCTTTGAAATTTGAATATCCTGAACTGCAACACCGGTCAAATCCGCAATTGTAATCTGTTCATCAGATGACCTCTGCAGCTCTCTGTCTCCGATAACATTTCCTAATTCAACAAGGTTTTCCTTTTTAATCAAGCCAGCTTTTAAGGCTTGGGAAATTTCTCCTCGAGTTTGACACTGGCTGATGCTGTCTGCCGCAACTATATCAGCCATCTGGAGAATTTTAGAGTCAAGTTCTTGTTTCTCGTGTGTATCAGAGCCTACGGCTGTTATGTGTGTTCCTTTCCTGATTTGCTCAGCCCGAAGCAGGGGAGATTTTGAAGGTGTCGCTGTTACGATGAGATTGCAGGTTGCGGCTATGTCTTCGGCATCCTGTGTGGTTTGAATGTTACAGCCAAGCGGCTCCACTTCCTTTTTATAGTCATTTAGTTCTTGCTGGTTGATTCCCCAGACGATGACATCATTACAATCAACAATCGGTTTTAAATACTCAAGCTGCATTTTACCCTGGACGCCTGCGCCAAAAATTCCTACCCGCCGCACATTCCTCGGGGCAAGGTATTTGGCAACCACCGCTCCCGCCGCAGCCGTTCGGATGTTGGTGAGATAACCTTCATCGAGAAGGATGCAGGCCAGCTCTCCTGTTTTCTGATTGAAGACAAGCATAAGACCAAAGCCAGTCGGAAGGTTTAGCTTTATATTCTCATCGAAACCGGAGGCAATTTTTATGACATATTATTCATCACCGGTGATATAGCCATATTTTATGTGGACATCTCCAGGAGGGCGCTCAAAAATCATCTCTCCTATAGGTGGGACAACCACTTTTCCCTGAGAATAAGCCACAAATCCTTCTTCAATCGCTTGAATTGGATCGATATTTTTTAGAGCCTCCTTAATTTGGTCGAGATTAAAAATTTCTGTCATTTTTTGTCTCCTTAGCTGATTACTTCTTTCAGCTGGTCCAGGCTTATTCTCGCTCCACTCAGGATTAAAACGACGTTTTTATTTTTAAATTTTTCTATTGTCTTAAGGTAAGAGGCTGCTGGGAGGACTGCTGTGCCTTCTATGAGCATGTTATGTTTTTCTAAGAAAAGTTTAATGCCTTCTTTTATCTCTTCCTCTGTGACAAGAATGAAATCATCAACGTATTTTTTACAGATGTCAAGAGTAATAGTGCCTTTCTCAATCCCGCCGGCGGATGCATCAGAAAGCGTGGGCTTCGATTCCATTTCCACAATTCTCCCAGCTTTAATGGATTCATACATAACTGCGGAGTTTTCGGGCTGGCAGCCGATAATTTCTATATTTTTATCTATGGATTTTAAGTACCCTGCGATTCCTGATATCAAACCTCCTCCGCCGACAGGCACAAACACGGTATTTATGTTTTCGATTTGTCTATGTAGTTCGATCCCGATTGTAGCCTGGCCGCCGATTATCTTGAGGTCATTATAGGGAGGGATATACAGAAGATGATTCTTTTTGGCGGTATTTCTGGCAAAAATTTCTGTTTCGACACAGTCTGTTCCATGAAATTTTAGCTCTGCATCATAATAACGGAGGCCTTCAATTTTAGCCTGATTTGCGATCGAAGGCATGTAGATTGTTCCTTTCAATCCAAGTTTTTTAAGCACATAGGCAAACGCTGCGCCGTGATTACCGGATGAAGCTGTAACCAGCCCAATTTCCCTCTCTTTTTTAGCCAGGGAAAGGAGCTTATTCATGACTCCGCGTAGCTTGAACGAGCCGCTTAACTGGAGGTTTTCAAGTTTGAGATAGACATTACAGTTTCCTGATTGACTGAGAAAGGGGGAATATTCAACATGAGTCTCTCTGATATGTTCTCTTATTCTCTTTTCTGCTTCTAATGCCTCTTTTTTTATATCGATAAGCTTTATGTAATCGGGATTATTCATCAGGTTTTACCTATATCAATCGAGAATAGATGAAGGTCTTTTCTGTCGTTTCAGAAAGAGAAAAGTATTACAGGATTTACCATTCTTATCAAGTTTTTTAATGATTATTTGTAGCATGAAAATATGGGAAAGAGAAAAACTAGCCTGTTGTACTTGCTCATTAATCCAGCAACACTTTTATAATGTCATTGCGAGAAGCGCAGAAGATTCCATCGCTTTGCTCGGAACAGGCTAGCAATCTCGTAGGAATATGTAATTGCGAGGAGCGCAGCGACGCGGCAATCTCGACCTTTTTTTATGAGATTGCCACACTCCCTTCGATCGCCCGCAATCAGGCTGTGTCGCAATTAATTGCCAGATTTAAAATGGGAAACGAACAAAACATTCTACCTAAAAAAGAGTATCTAATATGCTTGTTCACCTTAATTATAGCCTTAAATGGGAAATTTTTATCAAACTTTTTCATATTTTTAAATTGCGACACAGTCTGAATGACTCTTTTATTTTCTATATCATAACCGAAAGTGCTACCTAATTACTGAGCATAAAGACCTTTCCCTTTATTTAGCAATTTTGCGTAGAACTGAAAGGAAAGCGTTTGACCGTTAAATTTTGCTATGCTATATGTTACGCACGATGGTAAATGAGGCCAACTCTTCAAGGCCTTCTCTCCGCAAGACTCTGAGCGTCTTTGACGGGATCGCCATCCTGATCGGGATCACAATAGGTGCCGGCATCTATTCCACACCTCAGATCATTGCCGGCTACGTCGCCTCCTTCGACTCAATCATTCTTCTCTGGCTCCTGGTCGGAGTTTTTGTGTTTACCAGCGGGTTGATCTACGCCGAGCTCGGAACGCGAATGCCTAACACGGGAGGAGAATATGTATACATAAGCCGGTGTTTCGGACCCTTTGCCGGATTCATGTTTGGGTGGGCACAGCTGTTCATCATCCGGACAAGTGCAGCCGCAGGCCTGGCCCTGATTGCAGCGGATTACTTTGGCTATTTTGTCGCATTGGATAGAGTCAGCCGGATCATCACCGCATTCACCGTCATTTTTCTGTTAGGCGTCCTGAACTATATCGGGATTCAAAGAGCCAGTGTTTTCCAAAAACTCTCTACTATCCTGAAAGTGGGGGCCCTGTTATCCATAGTTGCCGTCGGCATTGTCTTCAGCAAGGGACATGAAAATTTGCTTTCTACCAGAGCAGCGTCAGAAGGGCTGTTGAGCCCTTTGGGGAATGTCGTTGCCGCCCTGATGCTTATTATTTTCTGCCACACGGGCTGGGAGCGGATCGGGTATCCAGCCGGAGAAATGAAAAATCCAAGGCGTGTCATTCCTTTAAGCCTGTTGATTGGAACCGGGATTGTCGTCCTGCTTTATGCCTTAACAAATTTAACCTACCACAGGGTCCTTGGAATGGAGGGAATAAGGGAGAGCACGATTGTCGCTTCGGATGTCCTGACCGTGTTAATCGGTCCTGTCGGTGCTGCGCTCATCGCCACGCTCGTTATAATTTCCGCAAGCGGGAGCATCAACGGGACTATGATGACTGCGACCCGGGCCTATTATGCCATGGCCAGAGACGGGCTCTTCTTTAAATGGCTGGATCACGTCCATCCCCGATTCCGGACTCCTTCCCGGGCGATTGTCGTTCACTGCCTTTGGGCGGGAGGCATTCTCATTATCCGGGGGACATTTGAGACGATTGCAACCGGCTTGGTCTTTACCATTTTGATTTTTTACGGGCTTTCTACTCTGGCGCTTTTCAAAATGAGGAGAGATCACATAGGAGGCACAAACTTCTTCCGCGTCCCGCTTTATCCTTTCTTTCCTCTTCTATCTCTCTTTTTTATCATAGGTCTGATCGTCCTTAGGGCTATTTATCAATGGCAGAATTCTGCCGTGGATCTTGTTTTTATCGTTACTGGAATCCCGTTTGCCCTCTACTGGGTTCGAAGAGGAGGAAGAGCCACCAGGATGGATAAAAAGAATTCTGACATCAAAATTTAAAATTAATCAATATTAATATGATGATTTTCCTTTTAATCTACTGAGCTGTTAGGATGTGTAATGATATACAGCTACAAATCTTAATTTAAGAGGATCCCTATGAGTTTAAAAACAATTAATGGAGACCAGGCCATGGCTTTTGGGGCTCTGTCCTGCGGAGTTAAGCTTGTGACGAGCTATCCTGGCTCACCGAGTTCAGGGACTGTTGAGACAATGGTTAGCCTGGCAAAAAAGCATAAAATCTATGTGGAATGGTCGAGTAACGAGAAAGTGTCCCTGGAAATGGGTATTGGTGCCTCTCTAGCAGGGCGTCGAGCTTTAGTTTGTGCAAAAAGCGTGGGCATGAATGCGATGATAGACCCGCTCATGGCTCTTAATTTAACTCCGGTCCATGGAGGGCTGGTCATTCTTCTAGGGGATGATCCTGGTGCATACGGATCTCAAAATGACCAGGACTCACGATCCCTGGCGACTTTGCTGGAAATGCCGATTATGGAGCCAACAAGTCCGGCTGAAGGTTATGCTATGATGCGAGAAGCTTTTAATATTTCAGAAGAGTTTAATAGCGCAGTGATAATTCGGGAGACTCGAAGCTTCACCCAGCAGAAGGAATCTGTCCCTGTTTCTGACGAGCCTTACCGGGAAGTCAATCTCGGTCTTGTCAGGGAACCTTTTAGATTCGTCCCGGTCCCCAAGAATGCGGTGGAAAAACACAGGGATTTACATCAACGAATTGAAGCCATGAGCGAGTGGGCTGACAGCTCTCCGTATAACAGGGTGACTGGTGCAGGAGTAAAAGGAATTGTAGGTGCCGGATTTGCTCATGCCAAACTTCTCGATGTTGTGGGTGATGAACATCCTGGGAAATTTCGGCTTTTTAAGTTGGGTGTCCTTTATCCTTTACCCAGAAGGACCATTACAGAGTTTCTGCAGGATTGTGATGAAGTCTTGATTGTTGAAGAGATCGAGCCTTATGTGGAAACCCATATCAAGGCTATTGCCCAGGATAATGGCTGCCGTACGAAAATATATGGAAAACAGAGTAACCATTTATGCCGGGAAGGGGAATTATTTCGCTGGCAGATTCAGCGGGCCCTGGCTGAATTTATCCCGGACTTTGTCCCCAGGCGAAAATACTTGAAAGAGAAAGAGGCTGAAGAAAAACCAATAAAGAAGGATTATTGTGCAGACTGTAACTATGATAAAATCATTGACAAGCTGGAGGAAGCTGCAGAGAGCTTAGGACAAAAGCCAGTGCTTATCGGAGATCCTGGCTGCCTGGTTACGGTAGCGGACCGGCTTGATGCTAAGTATGCTCTAGGCTCTGCGGTCAGTACAGCCGATGGTTTGAGCAAAGCCGGAGTTGATGAGCGTGTTGTGGCTCTATTCGGCGACTCTTCGTTTTTCCACACAACTATTCCTGCCATCTGTAATGCGGTCCATAACCAAAGCAAAATCCTGATGGTCGTCCTGGACAATAAAACCACTGCCACCTCAGGACTCCAGGTTAATCTCGGAATAGGGAAAGATGCTATGGGCAGGGAAGTGCCGGCTTTAGACATTGAGCAGATTGCTCGAGGGTGTGGTGTGAAACATGTGTATACTTCTGGCCCGGACGACTTAGATTCAACACTGAAAGAAACATTCCGGAAAGCACTAGGCCACAAAGA
>CAYTBG010000079.1:0-13807 GCA_964435925.1 uncultured Eubacteriales bacterium
TTTCATCCGGAATACAAAATTTGAGGTGAAAAAAATCAGACGGTGGATTTAGGTCCATCTATCCTACTTGACATTTTCTCGTATTGTGATTAAGGTATTACTAATTTTTTTGAAAGCGTTATTAAGAGGAGCATGAGATTTCTATCTAATGCATGTTAAGGAAATGATATGAGTTCAAAGATAGACTACAAAGAGATAAATAAGCTCATACGTCTAATGGAAGAGAAAAACTTGTCTCACTTTGAGCTGGAAGTGGAGGGGCTGAAGATCAAAATCGGCAGAGACCTCGCCTCTGCTTTTGCATCTGAGCCCGCTCCTGCTCTCGAGGCATCTAAAGGTCCAGAAACAAAAGCAAACAACACACCTCTAGAGGCCACACCACAGGAAGGAAAGAATGATCTTTACTACATCACATCTCCCATGGTCGGGACTTTTTACAGTGCTCCAGACCCCTCTTCCTCTCCTTTCGTTGAAATAGGAGACCCCGTGAAGAAAAACCAAACTCTCTGTATTATTGAAGCAATGAAATTGATGAATGAAATTGAATCAGAGGTTGATGGTACTCTCAAAAAAATCTTTGTCGAGAACGGAAAACCTGTCGAATACGGGCAAAGATTGTTTGCAATCCAGCCACTCTCATAATCCTAGATGTTTTCTAAAATCTTAATTGCAAATCGTGGGGAGATTGCCCTGCGCATTATCCGGACAGCCCGAGAATTGGGCTTTAAAACTGTAGCCGTCTTCTCTGAACCAGACAGAAATTCTCTGCACACCATGCTTGCCGATGAGAAAATCTGCATAGGCCCTGCTAAAGCCTCTGAAAGCTATCTCAACATTCCCAATCTCCTTAGTGCGGCTGAGATTACTAAAGCCGATGCCATTCATCCTGGCTACGGATTCTTAGCGGAAAATCCCCGTTTCCCTGAGATCTGTGAAACTTCAAGCATAACTTTTATCGGTCCTCCCGCTTCTCTCATGAGGCTTATGGGAGATAAAAACAGAGCTCGCCAAGAGATGGAAAAAGCCAAATTACCCATTATTCCTGGAGACGATAAAGTTATTGAAGACATATCTGAGGCCAGAAAAATAGCTAAAAAAATCGGCTACCCTGTTATCATCAAAGCAGCGGCGGGTGGCGGAGGAAAAGGTTTGAGAGTTGTCCGCTCCACTTCTAATCTGGAAAAGCAGTTTTCCATAGCCCAAAATGAGGCTAAAACCGCTTTTGGCGACTCTTCTATCTATATGGAAAAATATTTGTCCAAAGCCCGCCACATAGAAATTCAGGTGGTCGGTGACAAAAAGGGAAATGTCCTCGCTTTTGGTGAAAGAGAATGCTCCATCCAGAGAAAACACCAAAAACTACTGGAAGAGACACCTTCCCCATTCATAGATGAAAAATTCCGGAGAAAGATAATTAAAGCTGCCCAGGAGGCAGCCCATTTCATAGGCTATCAGAGTTTGGGGACATTTGAGTTCTTAGTGGATGAGAGAAAGAAATTCTATTTTATGGAAGTCAACACGCGCGTACAGGTCGAACATCCTATTACAGAAATGGTCTACGGTATCGACCTGATCAAAGAGCAGATCAAAATAGCTGCAGGTGATAAGCTCTCCTTCTCCCCTCATTTGAGATTAAACGGTCATAGTCTCGAATGCCGGATAAATGCAGAAGATGCGGAGACATTTATTCCTTCCCCCGGAAAGATTGACTTTTTGGTTTTTCCAGGAGGAGAAGGTATCCGAGTGGATTCCGCAGTCTATAGCAACTGGCAAATTCCCTCTGACTACGACTCTCTTATTGCCAAAATTGTGGCGAAGGCCCCAACACGAACAGATGCCATCAAAAAAATGATAGTAGCTTTAGAGATGACAACTATTACTGGCATAAAAACAAACATTCCTCTTCACTTGGGTATTCTCTCCAACTCGGATTTCATCAAAGGAGATTACGATATCCAGTTTATGGAAAACTTCCTCGGCAAAAAGAATTCATCAAGGAAAAAAGAGTAGATAAATCGTAACTTCAAACTCGCCGGAATTATCGCCGACAACATTCTCATTAATCCCCAAAAAAAGTCGCCCGCTTATTGGCATCCTGACTTGATTTGCCGAACCTACGTAAAACTTTTCAATGATCTCGTGGCGAATCTCTTCACCGGTTTCCTCGTCGACTTCAATAGAAATAAGCCAGACAACTTTTCCGATTAAAGCCCCAATATTTTTATCTGAAATGGGCTGCTGCATGGTTTTACGATCCATGCCATCAGGTCCGCACCATGCCATCGGGTTGCCCCTCTGAAGAGAAATTTGCCTCTGGGCGCTAAAATAAATTTCCTGATCTTCTTTCACTTCAAGGCCGGTATCTGTCCAATCCACACTACCCATAACAGTTATGCTAGAAACTTCTTTCCACTCTAAATCGGAGTTCTCCTCCTGTTCCTTGGCAAAAACCTCTTCCTTATTCAAAACAGAGTTTTCAACTGAAACACTGCTTGAGACGAAAAGGAAGAACAAAGAAGGAACAACTAGCAGTAACCAGCACAGAACAACAAGTAAACTTCCTTTAGCTCCGGACCTTATCACAGTTTTTTTCTTATTGCTCATTTTATATTTTTCTTGTTACTTATTTTATCCTTTTCTCTTTCATTTGTATATTTTAATCAAATTCTCTGTCTTTGCTGTTCATTCTATACTTTTATATTTTCCAGTTGCAGCACATCCACCATCTGCTGGTGAATTAAACCGTTTGTCGCCAATATATCTGAGTCAAAAATGCTGAATTCGTGATTCTTAAAATCAGAAATTCGGCCTCCCCCCTCCTGGGCGATCAAGGCCCCTGCAGCCATATCCCAAGGCTGAAGCTTCAATTCCCAGAAACCATCAAACCTCCCACAGGCCACATAGCAGAGATCCATCGCCGCAGAACCACAGCGCCGGATCCCCTGGACTAGAGTCAAGAAATTATTAAAATGGACGATGTTGTTCACTTCGCTCACCCGAATATCATAAGGGAATCCTGTGGCTATAAGGCTCTTATCCAAATCATCAACAGAAGAGACCTTAATCATTTTTCCGTTGAGAAAGGCGCCTTCTCCCTTTATTGCCGAGAACATCTCTTTTCTCATGGGATCATAAACCACACCTAGAACGATCTCCCCTTTCCTCTCCAATGCTATTGACACACAGAAAACAGGGAAGTTATGAGCATAATTTGTCGTGCCATCAAGAGGATCAAAAATCCACCTAAATCCTGCTCCTTCTTCTTTGCTCAACCCTTCCTCGGCCAGAAAATCATGGTCAGGAAAACAGGATGAAAGATGCTTGAAAATTGCCTCCTGGGATTGATTATCAAAATTAGTGACCAGATCTACAGTCCCTTTAAAAAAGATTTTGCTGGATTTATCGATATTCTCCCTGAGAATTCGGCCGGCCTTTTGAGCAGCGTCTTTTGCAGCTTCTAAATATCTGTCCATGTTCATGGCTCCTCAATATTACCAACTCTCGACTTTTCTATCAACCTCTTCGGGGTCAGGTCTTGTTTTTTGCTTTTCTCAAAAATCTCATACAAACGCTTTAAAATATCATTGCAAGGATGAAAACGATATAGATATTTCCTATCCTCAGTATAAGATTCTGCTACGCCTCTCTTCCCACTTATAAAAAAAACTGGATCGTACGCAATTTAATGCATTAGTAAAAATAGCGTTTGTATGAATAAAAGCAAAAAACAAGACCTGACCCCAAGCTGCCAAGCTGGAAATGTTTGCTATCCCTCTAAACCTTTTGCCTTTTCAGTCGTATTATAATATGATAATGAAACCTGAGAGAAAGAGGAGATGAACAGAAAAAGAAGCTTCTTCAAGAGGAGAAAAAAGGCAATCATAATTTTTGCTGTAGTTATATTTATCGGGATTATTATTATCTTCAACCTCCAATCACAAAGAGAAAAAAGCATAAAAGTGACTGTAGAGAAGGCTGAAAAGCATGATCTGACTTCGAAAATATCGGCATCGGGAGAAGTTAAGCCCAAAAAAAATGTGAATATTAGCGCTCATATACCAGGAAGAATTGTTAAAATAGGGGTGGAGGAAGGTCAAAGAGTCAAGGCAGAAGATTTTCTCCTGAAGCTTGACTCAACTCAATACGAAGCTAATGCTGACCGGGCCCAAGCTCTCATTCATTCTTACAGAGCTGAGCTTATAAGGGCAGAGGCAGGACTGAAAAAAGACAAAAATTCCTACAAAAGATATCAGAAACTTTTTGAGGAAAAACTTATCTCCGAAGAACAACTGGAAGCAGCCAAGGCTCAATATGATATCTCTAAAGCACAACAACAAGCCATCCTGTATCAAATCGACCAGGCCCAGGCATCTTCCCAAAGCGCCTTGGATGACTTGAGCAAAACGACCTACAACTCCCCTATTGATGGGATTATCACAAGCCTTCGTGTTGAAGAGGGGGAAATCGCCATGATCGGCACCATGAACAATCCCGGAACAATTCTGATGACCATTGCCGACCTATCTGTGATGGAAGTAGAGGTTGAAGTTGACGAAACAGATGTCATCGGAGTCGAGATCGGACAGCAGGCTGAGGTGAGAGTCGATGCCTTCCCTGACCAGACCATCAAAGGAAAAGTGACTGAAATCGGAAGCTCTGCCCTTCAAAAAGTGACTTCATCCGAAGAATCTAGGGATTTTAAAGTTATCATAACCCTGGAAAACCCCCCAAGGAACCTTAAGCCCGGCCTCTCAGCCACAACAGATATCATCACCGCTAAAAAAACAGACATCCTTGCTATCCCGATTTCCGCTTTAGTTTTAAGAGAAAAAGAGGATAAGGAAGGAGAAAAAAATGATGAACAAGAAGAAGGAGTCTATATCGTCGAGGAAAATCGGGTGAAATTTTTTCCTGTGGGAAAAGGAATTATGGGTGAGATGATGATAGAAATCACCACTGGGCTTGAAGAAGGACAACATATTGTTGTCGGCCCCTATAGCGCACTCCGCAAGCTTAAAGATGATATACTTATCAAACCAGAAGAAAAGAAAAAAGAAGAATAATGGAACGCAAAAACAACATCATTATCTCCGCAGAGAACCTCTGGAAAATATATCAATTGGGAAGGCAGGAAGTTAATGCCCTCCGCGAGGCGACATTCACTATTTCCCAGGGCGAATTTGTGGCCATCATGGGCCCCTCCGGTTCTGGGAAGTCAACCCTCATGAACATACTGGGATGTCTCGATACTCCCACAAAGGGAAACTATTATTTGAGGGGGAAATTGGTCAGCACGTTAAATGATAACGAACTCGCTTACATCCGCAATAACGAAATCGGTTTTGTCTTTCAAGTCTTTAATCTCCTCGCTCGAGCCACTGCTTTCCACAACGTGGAACTTCCCCTTATTTACAAAGGGACCCAGAAGAAAGTAAGGGAAGAAA
Organism: uncultured Eubacteriales bacterium; assembly: GCA_964435925.1. GTDB lineage: Bacteria > Acidobacteriota > Aminicenantia > Aminicenantales > Aminicenantaceae > SOIV01. The sequence continues at coordinate 5,445 of CAYTBG010000079.1, forward strand.
AGACACATGAAGCGCTGGAAATGGTAGAGATGTCGGATAGAAAGACTCACCGCCCCTCTGAACTCTCGGGAGGTGAAAGGCAGAGAGTGGCTATTGCCCGCGCTCTTGTTAATGAACCCTCTCTCCTCCTTGCAGATGAACCTACGGGTAATCTTGACTCCAAAACAGGGCTAGAGATCATCAACCTCTTTCGCAAAATACATTCTCAGGGAAACACCATCATTGTGGTCACCCATGAGAGAGAAATTGCCGAGCACGCTCACCGGATAATATTCTTAAAAGATGGAAGGATTGTAAAGGAAGAACGGAAAGGAAAATAATACATGGATCTTTTCAATCGTCTCCAAGGAATATTCTTCAACCCGAAAGTAACACTGAAAGCTATTTCAGAAAAACCAATCTGGATTGATGCCCTCATTATTCTCCTCATCGCCTGGGCCCTTTTTAACTACATTACAACTCCTTACCTTCAAAAAGACACCCTTCAACTCCTTCAAAGCAGCGACAAACTCCAAGAAAGAATGGGGGAAGATAGATTCAACGAGATGATCAAACGCACAAAAAATCCTACGAAAGCCAGCGTTCTCCTCAGTAATTTGCTCTACAAACCGGGGGGTTTACTCGTCGGTTTTCTCTTCTCGAGCTTGATTATTCTTGCCATAAGCCGGATGTTTTCGACAGAAGGAAATTATAAACAGGTTCTCGCAGCCATACTCCATGCAAACTTCATCGACAAAATCCTGGGCAATGCCGTGCGCCTAGTCCTGATTCTCACCCGAAAATCTTTTATGCAGACCACCACAAGCCTGGCACTTTTCTTCCCAAAGCTGGAGGTGACTTCTCCCACCTTCATTATCCTGAGCCAGGTTGACTTTTTCCAGCTATGGCTATTTGGAGTTCTCGGCTATGGCCTCTCTTCTATCTTCAAAATTGAATTAAAGAAAGCCCTTATCTTATCTTACAGTTTTTGGGTTCTAAAAAGTCTCCTATATATCGTATATGGCCTCATTGCTATTCGATTTATAACATAAAGTCCAAGAAAGTTAGACACCGTAAGAGGAAAGACAGCGGCAGATTTTGGCACATTTCCTGAAAAAGATTTTCTTAAAAAATTAGTCAACCTGGATAATTCACGAGTCGATGTTGCTGTAGATGCGAGGCGTTGGCCCATGAAGCTGTGGTAGTCCACCGCGAATGGGCCACAACGAAGCAGATGCAGTGAGATCGGTTCGCCTGAAAGGTAAAAGATGCCGACATAGAGTGAATGAATGGACATAAAAGTAAGTTTGAATCTTGATTTTGAGAAAAGCCTACCTAAAGAGCTAATATCATTGAAAATAATATATAGCGTCGGCATATTTTATGAATAATCCAGGTTAAAAACCTCAGGCAATAAACACGAACAAAGGCATGTCAAAAACCTAGGAAAATAGGGAAATGGGATTGAGGAGAAAACAGATTCTCGCTCTTTTAATTTTTATAACTCTCCTCGTACTTCTCCTGCTGATAAAAATTGGAATCTAAAACCAAAAATCTTATCATTGTTCTAGGTCCTACTGGAGTGGGCAAAAGCTCCACCGCAGTGAAACTGGCAAAAAAATTAAAGGGAGAAATCATAAATTGTGATTCCATGCAAGTCTATAAAGACTTTGATATCGGAACAGATAAAATTCCCTTGGAAAAAAGAGGAAATATCCCTCATCATCTCCTGGATGTTGTGAATCCCTCGACCCAATTTACGGCAGCAGATTTCGCCCGGTTGGCTTTAGAAACAGCAAATGCTATCTTGAAGAAAAAAAAACTTCCTCTCGTCGTCGGAGGAACCGGTTTATACTTAAAGGCCCTCCTCAACGGTCTTTTCCCAGGAGGAGGAAGTGATCCATCGCTTCGCCAGAAACTGGAAAGGGAAGCCAAGAAGAAAGGGCTGGACACCTTGAGAGAGAAACTCAGGGAAGTCGATCCTGTTTATTATCAAAAAATCGGAGAGAAAGATAAAACCAGGATAATACGGGCCTTAGAAGTCTTCTACTCAACTCGAAAACCTTTATCTAAGCAATTTTTGAACACCAAATCTTATGTTAAAGATTTTAATATAATAAAAATTGGGTTAAAATTAGAAAGAAAGGAACTTTACACGAGGATTGAAGAAAGAGTAGATAAAATGTTCGAAAGAGGTATAACGAGAGAAGTGCAAGAGCTTCTCCAGAAGGGAGTCGAAGAAAATTCTCCTCCCTTCCGTGCCCTTGGTTACAAATATGTCTTAAAACTTCTTAAAAAAGAAATCCCCCTGGAAGAAGCTATAACTTTGACCAAACGCGATACGCGCCACTATGCAAAAAGACAGATGGCATGGTTCAGGAAGATGGAGGGAATCAAATGGTTTTCTCCCCATGACTTCCCTTCGATACTGGAATATGTTAAGAACAACTTAAATTAAAATGGAAAAAGCCATCCTGGTTCATCTCGCGACAAACAAGATAGAAAAACGAGATGCAGAAGAATCCATGCAGGAGCTGAAAGGATTAGCCAGGACAGCCGGAGCGCAAGTCGCTGGAGAAATATTCCAATTCCGGCCAGAGATCAGTCCGAAATATCTTATAGGAGAAGGAAAAGTATCAGAAATTATTCGCTCGAAGGAAGAAATTCAGGCCAATCTTATCATTTTTGACCATAACCTCCGCCCTATCCAGCAGCAAAACCTGGAAGATGAGATTCAGACTAAGGTCATAGATAGAACCCAGCTGATCCTTGATATATTCGCCCAACGAGCCAGAAGCAAGGAGGGAAAACTTCAGGTAGAGCTTGCTCAACTCAACTATCTCCTTCCGCGTTTGTTGGGTAAAGGAGAAGCCCTTTCACGGTTAGGAGGAGGTATCGGTACACGTGGCCCCGGGGAGAAAAAACTCGAAGAGGACAGGCGGAGAATTAAGGATAGAATCTCCAAGATAAAAAAGGAAATGATTAATCTTCAAAGAAGGCGAGCCGCTCAAAGAAAAAGCAGAAAAAAAAGTCCTGTTCCGGTTGCCTCGCTTGTAGGATACACGAATGCAGGAAAATCTACCTTATTCAACTGCCTCTCCAGGGAAAAAATGCTCACCTCTCCGCAGCTCTTTGCAACTCTGGATCCAATCCTTCGTCGGGTGAGTTTCTCGGACGGTCTTTACTTTTTCTTGAGTGACACGGTCGGGTTCATCAAAAAAATCCCCGTTGAGCTGATAACTTCCTTTAAGGCCACTTTAGAGGAGCTTAAAGAGGCTAATTGCATTCTTCACATCATTGATATAACTTCAGTCAACTATGAAAGTCAGGTCGATGCAGCAGAAAAAACTATTTCCGAGATAGGAGTATCCGACATCCCTGTTATTAAAGTTTTTAATAAAGTCGATCTTTTACCTAACCATGAAGAGCTTTTAGAGAAAAATAGACACTCTGCTGGCCCCGTCATCTATGTCTCAGCAAAAACAGGGGAGGGAGTCCAAAGCCTGAAGGAGTACCTCAGGTCTATACTCTTTAAAAACCTGGAATTATTTTATCTGCGTGTTCCCAAATCAAAAAGAGAATTGATCCATTCTTTTTCGAAATGGACTATGATATTAAAAAGAAGAGAAAACGGCGATTATTTTGAGTTGAAGCTGATGGCCAACCCACGCTCAATTCTGAATTACTCGCCCTATATAAAAAAAGGAGAAAAAAATTGGTGAAAAAAGCATTCAAGATTTTTTTACTCTTTATATTTTTTTGGTCATGTGCAACCTATCAACCCCCGCCTCCTTCTCTTTATATAGAAAGCCTTCCTGCTTCCATAGTAGCAGAATTTTCCCTTGAGGAAAGAATTCTCGCAGAAGAAGCCTGGGAAACTTTGAACCAAGGGGAAGGGAAAAAAGCCGAAAAACAAATCTCTAAGCTGGGAGCTCAAAATCCAATTTATAACGTGGGTTTAGCCTACGCCTATTTTCTTCAAAACAGACTTCAGAGAGCTGAACAATTCTTTAAAGTAGCCCTGAAAGATCTTCCAGACATGACTCTTATTCACTCAGGCCTGGCCCAGATTTATCGAGAAAAAGGACGGGATGACCGGGCGTTTGCTGAATTCAGGGAAATTCTCAAAAGAGAACCAGAGCATCCCTGGGCTAAGCAGCAATACGAAATCTTTAAAAACAAAAAGTTTGATGAATCTCTTTTGGAAGCAAAAGCTGCCATAGCTGCGGGAGATACGGAAGGAAGTAAAGAAGCTTATCTTAAAGCTCTCTATTACGCTCCTCAATCCACAGAAGCCCACCTCGTGCTTGCTGACATCTACAAAAAGGAAAACAAACTTCAAAATGCCTTGGTTCATCTCCTAGCTGCAAGCTCGAGTGAACCAAAAAACACAGAGATACTAAAAGATTACGCAGAAGCACTCTACCAGGCAGCTCAGTATACAAAAAGTCTTGAAACTTATGAAAAATTGCACAATTTAGAGCCGGAAAACAAACAAATAATGAATAGAATCGAAGGCATTAAAAACAGGTTAGGGATTTATGAACTTCCCACAAGATACAATTCCATCGCCTTCTCAGAAGCCGTCTCTAAAGAAGAAATAGCTGCTCTCCTTGTGGTCAAGTTCAAAGGAATATTGGATGAGGCCCCGGGCACCCCCCCCATTATCATCGATATTGCAACTTCTTGGGCATCACAATTCATCCTTCAAGTAACTTCCTTGGGTATTCTGGATATTTATTCCAATCACACTTTTCAACCGAAAAAAATTGTTACCCGGGCAGAGATAGCAGAAATTCTCCTTCGTTTAATAAACTATTTGGAAAAGAAAGGATACAAGTTTATCCAGCAGATCCCACCAGAAAGAATCCAAATCTCAGATGTTGCCTCCCACAGCTACTATTATAAAGCGATTATCCAGATTCTTTCCTATAATATCATGGATCTCTCTCCAGAAAGAGAGTTTAACCCGGACCTTCCTATTTCAGGACAAGAATCCATAAGGCTCTTGGATATTATCTTAGCTTTGATAAAATAAATCGCCTTTTTTTAGGCATTGAAAATTATCGTTAAATGAGGAAAGAAGAGAAGAATAGCTTACTAAACCTTCCCAATATTCTCAGTCTCTTAAGGATTCTTCTCATTCCTGTCTTTCTGGCTTTAATGATCCGGGGAAAAGTTATGGAAGCGTCTGCTGTTTTCTTCTTTGCGGGCTTCACAGACGTCTTGGATGGTGTCGCAGCCCGACTCTTGCATCAGAAAACAAAAATTGGCGCTTTACTTGATCCTGCAGGAGACAAGTTACTCATGACCTCAGCCTTCATCATTCTGACTATTCCTTCTCTCAATTCTCCCTACATAATTCCTCTTTGGCTCACGATTATTGTTATCAGTCGTGACCTGTTTATAATCTCAAGTGCTTTCGCCCTCTATAAACTGCGAGGTCAAAAAAGTTTTCCTCCTTCCCTCTGGGGAAAATCAAGCACTGTCTGTCAGTTCATGGTTTTGATCCTCGTTCTTTTATTCAACTCCTTCCAAATCTCGTTTCCCTACTTACGGTTGCTCTATTTTTTGACTCTTGCGCTTACTCTTCTTTCGGGAGTGCATTATTCCTACATTGGCTTCAGGATTATTTCCGTCCCCAAGAGAAGCTAAATTATGTATAAGGAGAATTCCTATGACTAAAATGGAAAAGATAGCAAAGAGAATCGACAGCTACCGCAACGAAATGATAGATATGCAGATTAAACTCTGTGCTAAGCCGTCCATCTCCCCCACGAGTGGAGGAGAAGGGGAAGCCGAAAAAGCAGAGATCCTGATTGATTTCCTAAAGAAAAACGGATTTAGCGATATTGATGTCATCAAGGCACCTGATCTTGAGGCTCCCTCTGGATATCGCCCGAATATTCTCGCCTTTTTCAGAGGCAAAAGCTCTTCAAAAACAATATGGATAATGACGCATATGGACATTGTTCCTCCTGGAGAATTGGCTCAGTGGAGAGGAGATCCATTCAAGGCCTGGGTGGAAGAAGGGAAAATTTACGGACGGGGAGTTGAAGACAACCAGCAGGATATGGTGGCCTCTCTTTATGCCATTAAGGCATTTCATAAAGAAGGCACTGAGCCGAATTACGATATAGGCATAGCCTTAGTAGCAGATGAGGAAACTGGGAGCGAGAAAGGAATTGAATATGTTCTCCACCATACCAAAGCCTTTCGAAAACAGGACATAATCATTGTTCCAGATGCCGGAAACGAAGATGGAACGATGATCGAAGTCGCCGAAAAAAGCATTCTCTGGCTTAAATTTAGGACTTTGGGCAAGCAGGCCCACGGTTCTACTCCAGAAAAAGGGATCAACAGCTTCAAGGCCGCCTCTTTTCTGGTCACTGAGTTAAACAAACTCTACAAGATTTTCCCAGCTAAAGACCCCCTATTTGATCCGCCAATCTCTACCTTTGAACCAACCATGAAAAAATCTAATGTCCCTAATATCAATACAATACCTGGGGAAGACATTTTTTATATGGACAGCCGTATTTTGCCAAGGTATACGATCGAAGAAGTTGAAGAAAAAATCAAAGAGATGATTGATAATATCCAAAATGAATTCAACGTGAAAATAATCTCAGAGGAGATTCAGAAGGCTCCTGCAGCCCCTCCGACCTCAGCAGATGCACCAGTGGCTCAGGCTTTAAAGCGAGCGATTAAAGCAATCTACGGAAAAGAAGGAAAGGCTACCGGGATTGGAGGAGGAACAGTAGCAGCCCTCTTCAGAAGGGACAACTTCAGCGCTGCTTGCTGGGCTAAAATCGATGATACTGCCCATCAGCCCAACGAATACTGCATTATCGATAATATGATGGGAGACGCTAAAGTATTCGCCCACATTTTTCTACAAGAATAAAAATCATACAAAAAATAATATTTGTACGGATTTGATGTATCAAGTCCTTATTGAAAATTTCCCAACAGTTAAGGAGGCCAAAAATTGAATAAATACATACTTGTTCTCACAACAGTTCCAGATGAAAAGACCGGCCAGACAATAGCCGAGCAGTTAGTAAAAGAAAGGCTGTCTGCCTGCGTGACAGTCTCCGCAGCTTCGCAATCCTTTTACTGGTGGCAGGGGAAAATTTCAATCGAAAAAGAACACATTCTCTTCATTAAAACCAAAGCCACCCTTTTCACAGACCTTGAAAAAAAGATAGCAGAGATTCATCCGTATGAGGTCCCAGAAATTGTCGCTCTTCCCTTTCTTGAGGGCTCTACAAAATACTTGAATTGGATAGAAAAAGAAACAAAGGATTAAGAATATTTTCTCTGGATATTTTGGGCAACTTTTACTGTATTAAGATGGATGGAAACGGTATCTTTTACCTGGGTGGCATAACCTCCCGCAAAAAGAATAGCCACTGGAATGCGTAACTTACGGGCTTCCTCAATCACAATCCTGTCTCGCTCTTTGAGACCTTCCATGGTCAGCCTCAAGCCTCCTAATTGATCCTTTTCATAAGGGTCTGCCCCTGCAAGGTAAAAAATCAAATCAGGTTGAAAATCTTGATAGAGCCGGGGAAAGTAAGAACGGAGCTTTGACAGGTATTTTTCGTCTCCATCTCCGGTCCACAGGCCTACATCCACAGAGCTTGAGGACTTTTGGGCGGGATAATTATCCATTTGATGGATAGAAAAGGTGAAGGCATCATCTCTTTTGGCAAAAATAAAAGCGTTTCCATTCCCCTGATGGAGGTCACAATCAACCACCATAGCTCTTTCGACCTTCCCTTCCTTTTTCATTTTCTCTAAAGAAACTGCCACATCATTCAGAACACAAAAACCTTCCCCATGGTCAGGAAAAGCATGATGAAATCCTCCCCCAATATGCACCGCCAAGCCATCCTCTAATGCCTTTTCAGCAGTAAGAATTGTCCCTCCCACAAACAGGAAAGCAAATTTCAAAAGTTCAGGAGAATAGGGAAGCTCAAGAGTTAATATCTCAGAATGAGAAAGATCTCCAGTTTCCAATTTCTTCAGGTACTTTGGAGTATGAACAAGAAGGAGATCTTCCTCTCTGGCGAGCTGAGGAGCGAGAAAATTTTCTTTTTTTGCTCCCCGACGAAGAAGGGCTTCGTATATAAGCTTGTACTTCACAACAGGAAAAACATGCTCACCAAGGTCAGCCCAATAATTATCACTATAGATAAACCTGAAAGGAAATATTTTCTTCCGGAAGGCCCTTAGTATTTTTATCAAGGGAGACATGATTTAATACATATCAAAATAATTCTGAGGACACAATACTTAAATCAGGCCCGGGCGCAAATTTAATGTAAGCATCTCCATTTCCGTGATAACTTGTTGCTATGTTCAGGACAAAGGTTTTG
>CAYTBG010000080.1:0-5987 GCA_964435925.1 uncultured Eubacteriales bacterium
CTGACAGCAATAGTGAATTGACTTTAAAAAACTCGAAAAATATAATAATTGTGCTGTGATCGGAAATCTAAAAGAAAAACTGGCGGAAACGCGAGAAACCTTTAAAGAAAGGTTCGAAGAACTTCTACAGAGTGACAAAGACAGAGAAGAAATTCTTGATAAGCTCGCCGAATCCATGGTTCTGGCTGATATTGGAATCCATTCTACTGAAAGAATTATTCATTCTATCAGGGAAAAGAGCAAAAAAAGCGATTCTTTCGAGACAATTAAGAAAATATTAGAGGAGGAGATCATCAATACTCTCGCCCAATTCTCCTCCGATTTCAACCTTGATCACTCTCATTCTGTTATCATGATGGTAGGAGTAAACGGTGGTGGAAAGACAACCTCTTTGGCTAAGCTAGCTTATCGTTTTACAAAGGAAGGAAAGAATGTATTGATGGTGGCGGCTGACACATTCAGGGCAGCTGCCCAGGAACAGTTAGCATTATGGGGGAAAAAATTAAATATTCCTATAATACAAGGCCAGTACGGATCTGATCCTGCTTCTGTAGTTTACGACTCCATTCAATCCTTAAAGGCCCGTTCCTTACAGCTTCTTCTTGTGGATACTGCCGGAAGAATACACACCAACACCAATTTAATGAAGGAGCTAGAAAAGATTAAACGTATCATCTCCAGAGAAATCGAAGGAGCTCCCCATGAGATATTGCTCGCTTTGGATGCCAGTATAGGCCAAAACGCTCTGATTCAAGCCAAAGAATTTCTTAAGTTTTCGGGTTTAACCGGAATTTTCCTCACTAAACTGGATGGAACAGCCAAAGGAGGAAGTGTTATCAGCATAGTAGACGAATTGAAGCTCCCGATTAAATTCATCGGTATCGGGGAAAATGAAAAGGATATGCTTTACTTCTCTCCCCAGGATTTTGCGAGAGCCCTTCTTTCATGAAAAACCTTAAAGATATTTTCTACCTCCAGATGGCCTATGCCTTAGCTGAAAAAGCTAAAGGATGGGCAAGCCCAAATCCCTACGTAGGCACAGTGATCGTGCACAAAGATGTGATCGTAGGCCATGGTTATCATGCAAAGCCAGGCCAACTCCATGCTGAAGCTCTAGCTCTCCAGAGAGCAGGCCCTCTTTCCCGAAACAGCACTGCTTACATCACTCTTGAACCCTGTGTTCACTGGGGAAAAACGCCTCCTTGTACGGAAGCAATACTTCAGGCCCGCCTGAAAAGAGTGATTATCTCCGCTCTCGATCCAAATCCCATTGTTTTTAAAAAGGGATTAAAAAAAATAAAGCAGGCTGGAATAGAAGTCTCTTCGGGTCTTCTCGAGGAGAAAAATAAACGGCTGAATGAAGTGTACTTAAAATACATCACAAAAAAAATCCCTTTTGTTATCGCTAAAGCTGCCATCAGCATCGATGGGAAAATTGCCACCAGAAAATTTTCGTCCCGATGGATCTCTTCTCAACAAACAAGAGAATATTTTCACCTTTTAAGAGGAGAGTATGATGTGCTTATGGTTGGTATAAACACGCTTATCAAGGACGATCCCCTGCTTACTGTGCGCCATCCTAATTGGAAGGGAAAGAAAATAGTGCGTGTGATCCTCGACTCCCATCTTCGCTTTCCTTTAAGGGCTAAAATTCTCTCAACTCTCTCCCAGGGAAAAATTATTGTCTTTTCTCTTAAGAAAGCCTCCCAAAAGAAAGCCGACACTTTGCGCAAAAAGGGAGTAGAAATCATCTCTCTTTCTTCACAAACTTTGGACTTAAAGGAAGTTCTATCCTGGCTGGGAAAGAATGAGATGTCGAGCGTGCTGGTGGAAGGCGGCAGCCGAGTGCTGACATCAATGCTCGAAGAGAGGCTGGTAGATAAAATATTTATATCCATCTCTCCCAAATTGATCGGGGGGAAGCAAGCGCCGTCTCTTCTCCAAGGAGAAGGAGCAGACTTCATTAAAAATTCTCTGCATTTGAAGAGAACAAACTCTTTTCAAATTGATGAAGACATCATCCTGGAGGGATATCTCTAATGTTTACAGGAATTATTCATCATACAGGTTTATTCAAAGGATACCGCCGAGGAAAACAAGAAATAACTGTCGAGGCTCCCTCCCTCATTGCTCAAATTGAGGTAGGCGACAGCCTGGCTGTGAACGGGGTCTGTTTGAGCCTCATTAAAAAAGAGAATAAAGCCCTTTTCTTTAACCTCTCTCAGGAAACCATCCAAAAAACGAACCTGGGCTCATTTAGACAGGGTGAAACGCTCAATCTTGAGCAACCTCTCACCCTTTCTTCTCCCTTAAGTGGCCACATCATCACAGGTCATGTCGACTGCCGAGGAAAGGTTCTCCTGATTTCGCAGAAAAAACCAGGAAAAAGATTGGAAGTCTCCTTCCCTCCAGAACTCAGGCCCTATTTTATCCCTGAAGGTTCAGTAGCCTTGAACGGAGTTAGCTTGACCATAGCTCGTTTAAGTCCCTCATCGTTCGATGTTGAGCTTATCCCTATCACATTAAAAAATTCTAATCTAGGTAACTTAAAAAGAGGAGATGCGGTCAACGTAGAGTGTGACATGATCGGAAAATACGTGTATAATTGGATAAGTAAAGACAAGCGATAGAACAATAGGAAAAGAGAGAAGGATATAAAATGAAAAGGAAATCACAAGCTGTTTCAGTAGAACAAACTCTAAAAATAGTAAAGGCGGGAAAGCTCATCATTATCGTCGATGATGAAGACAGGGAGAATGAAGGCGACCTTATGGTTGCTGCTGAAAAGGTAACTCCAGAAGTCATCAATTTCATGACCAAACACGGGCGGGGTCTTATCTGTATGCCCCTGACAGAGAAAAGGCTAAAGGAACTCGATATCCCTCTAATGGTTCGAGATAACACAGCTCCCTTCCAGACAGCCTTTACCGTTTCTATAGATGCTAAAAAGGGAGTCACGACGGGTATTTCAGCCTATGACCGGTCCAAAACAGTCTTGACTGCCATGAACCCCAAAACTCGCCCAGATGACCTAACTCGACCTGGGCATATTTTTCCCCTTCAAGCTCAGGAAGGCGGCGTTCTGGAAAGGGCGGGTCAGACTGAGGCAGCACTGGACATCGTTCGTCTGGCTGGATTAAGGCATGCGGGCGTCATCTGCGAAGTCATGAACGAAGACGGAACAATGGCCAGGATGCCTCAACTTGAGGAATTTAGCCAGGTTCATGATATTCCCATCCTGACTATCGCTGATCTCATAAAATACAGGATGAGGCATGAAAGACTTGTCAATAAAATTGAAGAAGCCGATTTGCCGACTAAGTTTGGGCACTTCAAGGTGATGGTTTTTGAAGACAGCATCCATAAAGAACACCATATAGCCCTGGTTAAAGGGGATATAAAAAAGGATGAGCCTACACTTGTCCGTGCTCACTCTCAGTGTTTGACTGGAGATACCTTTGGCTCAGCTCGCTGCGACTGTGGAGATCAACTTCACCAATCCATGGAGATGATCAACGAAGAAGGAAAAGGAGTCATCCTTTACATCCTCAATCATGAGGGAAGAGGTATCGGCTTCGCCAACAAAATCAAAGCCTACGCGATCCAGGAACAGGGAATAGATACTGTTGAAGCCGACCGAAAACTGGGTTTTAAGACTGACCAAAGGGACTATGGGATAGGAGCTCAGGTCCTGGTTTCCCTTGGAGTCAAAAGGCTCCGTCTTATAACCAATAACCCTCGAAAATTCATCGGGCTTGCAGGATATGGGCTAGAAATTGTGCAAAGGGTGCCTATCGAAATCCCTCCTAACAAGGTAAACCTCAAATACCTGAAGACCAAGAAAGAAAAAATGGGCCATATCCTGGATATGGTCTAAAACAAAAATCTTGCCTCTACCTTAAAATCTAATCCTCATAAGATTTTTTCTTTTCAAGAATAAAAGTAACAGGGCCATCATTGACCAAATGGACATCCATCCGGGCCCCGAAAACTCCTGTTTCGATCTTAATACCTCTCTGCTTTATTAGATCAACAAAATAACGAAAAAGCCCCTCCGCTCTTTCTGGCAATTCAACTCTGTCGAAACTGGGCCTCCTTCCTTTTTGCACTGAGCCAGCGAGAGTAAACTGAGAGACTGCAAGCACTTCTCCTCGAGTCTCTGGCAAGGAAAGGTTCATTTTTCCTTCCTTATCCGGAAAAATCCGAAGCTCCACTACTTTTTTGGCCAGATATTGAACATCATCCTCTGAGTCTCCTTTTTCAATGCCGACAAGGAGGCAAATTCCCCGCTCTATTTCTCCTGTCGTCTTTCCCTGAACTTCAACCGAAGCCTGTTTGACTCTCTGCAAGACAATCTTCATCCTCTTCCTCTCATTCCTTCAAAATTCTCTCGCGAGATAAGACATCTCTTAAGCTTTTTAATTCTTCATGGTTAAAAAGCAGATTCATCAGGAGATAAACGATTATCCCCATGAAAATAGCCGAGAGCAAAACTCCTAGCTGTTCCGAGAATACGAGGCGCTGGAAGTCAAAATAGCTCATAAAAAACCAGACAGCCAGCCCCATCAAAGCTGCTGAAAAAGAAGATTTCAAGGCTGATGCTGAAAATCCTTTCCGCTCTACCTTCCCGATCTTCCTTTCCAGCAAGATAAAAAGAAGAAAGAAATTTAAGACTGCGGAAAGGGACAACGCCAAAGCTAAACCTCCGACCCGTAAAGGTTTCATCAAAATCAAGGCGAGCGAGATGTAGCTCAACATCACAAAAAAGGCAGCGATAACAGGTGTTTTAGTATCTTTAAGGGAATAAAAAGCAGAAGCTAAAATTTTTGCTCCTGAGATAAAAGGAAGACCAAAGGAAAAAAAGAACAGGCATGAAGCACTCATGGCCGTCGATTGTTCATCAAAGACACCCCTCTGGAAAAGCATTTGGATGATGGGGCGGCTCAAAACAAGCAGCCCGACCATAGCGGGAATAGTAACAAAAAATACAAGCTTAAAAGAGAAGACAAGAGTCTTTTTCATGCCTTGAAAATCATGATGGGCAGCCAGTTCAGAAAACGTGGGAAGGAGGGCAATGGAAAGGGCGATAGAGAAAAGACCCAGGGTTAGCTCCTGAACTCTGGAAGCATAGTATAGAGAGGAGACACTTCCTTCCTCCAATACGGAGGCGATCATCCGGCTGATAGCAAAGATTATCTGAATAATCCCAGCGCCAAATATGCCCGGAACCATAAGCTTGGCTACCTTACGAACGGCTGGGTGGGAAAAAGAGAGGCTGAATTTAAACCGCATTCCCTTTCGCCAGAGAAAAGGAAGCTGGAAGGCAAGCTGAAAAATGCCCCCGAGAACAACCCCTGCCGCAAAAACAAGAGCCGGCTCTTCCGCCTTTCTTGCAAAAAGAACTGCAATGCTGATGATCGCCAGGTTGAAAAGGACAGGAGTAAAGGCAGGAACGAAAAATTTATGGAAAGAATTCAGGACAGCCATGGCTAGCGCGGCTAAACTGATTAAAAATATGTAGGGAAACATAATCCGAGTAAGAAAAATTGTCAGCTCCCACTTCCCTTCGACAGCCCCAAAACCAGGGGCTATAATCTTAACCAAAAGAGGAGAAAGGACAACACCCAAGACTGCGAGAACAGCCATAATAAGGGTCAGATTAAAAAAGAAGGTATTGGCAAATTTCCAGAGCTCCTTTTCCGATTTTTCCTTTTTAACCTGGGTAAAAACAGGAACAAAAGCCGCTGTCATCGCCCCCTCGCCTGTCAATCTCCTGAGCAAGTTGGGGATAATATAGGCGATGTAAAATGCATCGGCACCTCTGCCTGTTCCCAGGTAATAAGCCTGGATCACGTCTCTGATATAACCAAATATTCTACTCAGCAGGGTCGGCGCGGCCACGGCAAAAGTCGACTTCAGCAATCTTCGATTTCGGTCCTTTTGCTTCATCATTTCCTTAAAAAAGGGGACAGGCTACTTTTTCTGTA
>CAYTBG010000080.1:6087-13789 GCA_964435925.1 uncultured Eubacteriales bacterium
TGTTTTCGAGACATCCAGCCTGATAAATCATTTTGTCTTCCATCATGAAAAAGAAATACTTTCCTTCCCAGAGGTTGACTTTGGAATAGAGATATCTTATCATACCATTTCCAAAAAAGAGAGAGAAATGGCCATTCATAAATCAGCAATACAACAGTGGAGACGCAGCCTGCGCAGGAATGCTATAAACAAAAGAAACAAATCTGCTCTCCGTAGTCAGATAAAAAAATTAAATGATGCCATTAAAAATAAGGACCAGGAAACAGCCCGGAAGCTTCTCCCTCCCACTTTCTCCCTAATTGATAAATCAATCAAAAAAGGGACGATTCATGAAAACAAAGGAAAGAGACACAAGTCAAGATTGAGCCAGCAGGTCGAAATGATTAATCCCTCTGCTCCCTCCAAGTAATTCTTCCTTTCTTTTGAGGGCTACAATAATCAAACAGGAAACTTTCTAGAAGTGTCTGAGGAGTGAGAGAGGTTGTCTTCATCTTTAAATCAACCTCTTCAAGCTCAGCCAAAACTCGATTCAAATCTCTCATGGAAAATTTTTCAACTAAAGAGAAAAATTCTCTGAATTTAACCGCATAAAAGTTTCCAAATTTTTCATGGATATGGGGCCTCAATTCCTTGAAAATCGCCTTCCTATCCAAACTTTTCTCTTTAAGCAAGAGCTTGGCCAGAAAAATATCACGAAAAAACTTGGCCATTGAACCCAGGATATATTCAGGCTTCACTCCTTCTTTGAACAAGTTATTCAAAACGATAAGACTACGTTCAAAATCAACCTTTCCCAGGCTATCGGCAATTTCCCACTCAAAAAAAATCTTAACCCAGCCGGAAACCTGGTTGACATCATCCAATTCGATCACCTTTTTTTCGCCTACGAATGTTATAAGTTTCTCTATCTCATTGTTCACTCTTCTCAAGTCATTCCCGGCTAGCTCCTGGAGCTTTATTTTCGCTTCATAAGCCGCTGTCTTTCCCTGAGAAAGAAATTTTTTATCCATCCAGGCAAAAAGAGCGTCCTCTTTTAAATATCTTAACTCTTTCAAGCTAACCACTGCTGAAGAAAGGGACGAAAAAAATTTGAAGAGGGAGGTATTTTTTTTTATTTTCCCAGAGAAAACGATGACGATGACGGTCTTCGAAGGAGGAGAGGAAAAATAGTCCTTCAATATTGATTTCTCCCTGGAGGAAAGGCTTTCCTTCTTACCTTTTGGAACTTCGACGACAATTATCCGACATGGTGAGATAAAGATAGGAAGTGCTCTGGCCGAATCGATGACTTCCGCCCATGAGTTATCTTCAAGGTTGAATCTCTCCACACTGTAACCCTGAATTTCGGGAGAAATCAGGGCTTCTTTGAGTTCGTTAATAAATTCCCAGGCAGGAAAAGTCTCCTCTCCATAAAAAAAATAACAGGGGATAAGAGTCTCTTCTGTTATTCCTTTACCCTGGAAACTTGCCACTCTCCTAAAATCCTTCTAAAATCGTGCTCACTAAACTTCTAGCGAATTTCACACCGACCTTGTCCAAAGCTTCTGATTCAACGGTCTCAAAATCTACCCCTTCTGGTATTTCGTATTCTTCCACGTATTGAAAATTTGGATTTGAAAAGATAATTTTCTGATTAACCATGTCTTTCAGGATAATCTTGGCCACAACAGTGATGTTGTACCGGTCAGCCGTTGCCTCTTTAGAAAAAGCTATAGGGATAACACGGAAGCCGATGATTTCCCCTATTAAGACAGCATCTGCGGACTCCATATTTCCGGTGATCTCTACTTTTCCTCTAGCTACAATCTCATCAATGACGCTTTGGGTCAACTTCAAGTCCAGCTCAAAACGTGTGGTTAAGTTTTTGAACATGGGAATGTTCATTCTCTTTATATGGGGAGGCAGGAAGCTCCCTGTCCCCCGAAGATGGTAGCCACAATGGAGAAAGAAAAGACATACGAGAAAAAGCAAAATAATTCTTTTCATAACAGGCTCAAAAAAAACATTTACAATACTATGTTAACCAGTTTGTTCTTGATGTATATTATTTTTTTGACCTTTTTCTTTCCTACAATACTCTGGATTCGATTTGAACCCAGAGCCATTTCTTTTATTTGGTCCTCAGCTAAATCTCTTTCCGCTTCAAACTTGTCCCTCAGCTTGCCGCTGACCTGAACAACAATAGTGACCTTTTCCCCGGTAGCTAGGTCCGGATCGAAAGACGGCCAAGGAGAGTGGAAAAGAAAAGTCTCATGACCCATTCTTTCCCATAATTCTTCACAAAGATGAGGGGCAAAGGGTGAAAGAAGCAAAACAAGACTCTCCAGGGATTCCCTCAACAGATTTTTCCCTCTAACGCTTTGACTCAACGTCTCCTTTTCTTTCTTGATCAGGTTGTAAAACTCCATTATAGAACTTATGGCTGTATTCAAATGGTATCTTTTGTCAATATCATCGCTAACTTTTCTTATCGTCTGGTGCATTTTTATTCTCAGTTTACTTGTTTTTTCCTCTATTCCTGTCTCTTCTCGAGGACTGGACCTCTGTTTAAACAGATCCAGATTTTCCTGCATTGTCGCCCAGAGACGATTCAGGAATCTGTAGCACCCATCTATCCCTTCATCGTTCCAGATGAACTCTTTTTCCGGAGGAGAAGCGAAAAGAATGAAAAGCCTCAGCGAATCTGCCCCGTATTTTTCTACTATATCGTCAGGATCGACAACATTTCCTTTTGATTTGGACATCTTGGCTCCGTCCTTGACAACCATGCCCTGGGCAAGCAAGCGAGGAAAAGGCTCATCTATTAACGTTAATCCAAAATCTCTGAAATATTTGCAGAAAAAACGAGCATAAATCAGATGAAGAATTGCATGTTCCACCCCCCCTATATAAAGATCAACAGGAAGCCAATAATCGGCAGCTTGAGGGCTAAAAGGAAGCTTTTCTTCACTAGGGGAAGTATAACGAAAGAAATACCATGATGAATCAAAAAAAGTGTCCATGGTGTCTGTTTCCCTGCGTGCATCTCCTTTGCATTTGGGACATGTCGTATTGACAAAGCTTTTCACTTTTTCAAGAGGAGAACCTTCCTCTCCTTTTAATTTAACATCGAGAGGGAGTACAACTGGCAAATCTTCATACGGAACTCCGACTATTCCGCAGTTCTGGCAGTGGATAACTGGGATAGGGGTACCCCAATAGCGCTGCCTGGAAATGCCCCAGTCCCGAATCCGATATAGTATGCTTTTTCTTCCGAATCTCTTTTCTTGCGCATGCTGGCCCATCTCCTCCATAGCTTCAAGAGAAGGCTTCTCAGAGAAAGGTCCGGAATTAACAACCACGCCATAATCTTCAAAAGACTCTTCCGGCTCTCCCTGGGGAGATTCCCCTTCAGGAACAATAACAACCTTTATTGGCAAGGAATATTTTTTAGCAAACTCGAAATCTCTCTGATCATGGGCAGGCACAGCCATGATCGCCCCGGTTCCGTATTCCATCAAAACATAATTGGAGATCCAAACCGGAATCGCTTCACCGCTGAAAGGATTAATGGCTTTCTTGCCTGTATCTATTCCCTCCTTTTCTACCTCTCCTGGCTCCTTCCTGAAACGGAGGTTCTTTATATTCTTATCTATCCACTTCTGTAATTTTTCTTTCTGTCTTGAATCAGCGATCAACTCCTTACTTAACGGATGTTCAGGAGAAAGCGCCAAAAATGTAGCCCCAAAGATTGTATCAATCCTCGTGGTAAATACATCTATTGATAGGGGAGTATCAGGGACAGGAAAAGTGATATAAGCTCCCGTACTCTTTCCGATCCAATTTTTTTGCATAAGAAGGACATGTTCAGGCCATTTTTCCAAAAGATCATGACCTGAAATAAGCTCTTCTGCATAATCTGTAATCTTCAAGAACCATTGCTCCATTTCTTTCAGCTTGACGAGAGACTCGCACCGCCAGCACCGCTCCCCGATTACCTGTTCGTTCGCCAGCACGGTTTGGCATTGGGGGCACCAATTAACCTTGCTTTTCTTACGGTAAGCCAAATCTCTTTCGAGCATCTTCAGAAAAATCCACTGGTTCCATTTATAATACTCGGGTAAACAGGTGTTTACTTCTCTCGACCAGTCATAGCTGAAGCCTATTCTTTTCAACTGACTTCTCATATGGGCTATGTTGCTAAGAGTCCATTCTTGAGGATGCACTCCCTGAGTGATTGCGGCATTCTCCGCTGGCAGCCCGAGCGCATCCCATCCGATTGGATGGATCACGTTGAAGCCCTTCATTATCTTATAGCGGGAAATCACATCCCCGATCGTGTAATTTCGGACCTGGCCCATGTGGATGGCCCCAGAAGGGTATGGATACATTTCGAGGCAGTAATATTTTGATTTTTGGGGATCCTCACGGGACAGAAAAACTTCTTTTTCTTCCCAAATCTTTTGCCATTTTTTCTCAATCTTCTGGAAATTGTACTCTTCTTTCATCTTTTGCATCTTCTTAGGTTATTTTCAGAAGTTAGGACAGAAGAAAAACAGCCTCTTTTTTTGGCCTTTTTCTTTGAAATTCAATCATAAATATTAGATTTATTGCCCCTAAAAGTCAAGATAATGTAGTCAGGTCATGCGGAGTAAAATTTTGAATAGTACACGAAGTCAGACTTTTTGTGGGGTCAGACCTTTCAAAGTTTTCAAAGTCTGATCCTGCATTGACTTGATTATTGTTGGGAAATTATATATTTTTCTCATTGTCTTTCTAAAAATAAAATTTCTTATCATTTAAGATGGCACTTCTTGAAGTAAAAGACCTCTCTGCAGGATACGAAAACGGGTATGTTGTGGAGAATATTTCCTTTTCTCTGAAAGATGGGGAGTTCCTCTCTATTCTTGGACGAAATGGTTCAGGTAAAAGCACATTGATAAAAGCCCTCCAGGGACTATTAAAGAATGTTTCTGGTCAAATCACGGTTGATGACGAAGATATCTTTTCTTTAAGAGCGCGGCATCTCGCCAAGAAAATTGCTTATGTTCCCCAGATATTCAGCTTCTCCTTTGAATTCAGTGTGATGGAAACTATTCTTATGGGAAGGTATATTCATCAGGGACGTCTGGGAAGCATCTCTCCCTCAGACTCCAGGATAGTGGAGGAAGTCATGAGCCTCGCCCAGATTGACCATCTAAAAGATAAAAAGATAGCTCATCTAAGCGGTGGTGAACGCCAGAGAGTTTTCATCGCTCGGGCATTAGCCCAGGACACGCCTTTTCTTTTTCTCGATGAGCCCAGTTCCCATCTGGACATAAGCTACCAGGTAGAGATTTATCAGATACTTAAGCGCCTGCAGGAAGAAAAAGGCAAAACCATCCTTTCTACCGAGCACAACATTAACCTTGTTATTCCTTATTCTCAGAGACTCATGTTCCTAAAAGAGGGCAAAGTTAGGGCCTTGGGTGAACCAGAAAAGTTGATAACAAAGGAGAACATCAAAGAAGTTTTCGAAGCAGATGTAGAAATAAGAGAAAACATCCATTCAAAGCTCCCTGAAATATCTTTAATCCCGAGAGAAGGGGAGAAGTCGTGAAATCGAAAAAAATGCATGCAGTTTTTCTGCTATTTTCGCTTAATGTTTTTCTCTTTGGGAGCCAGCAGAAAACGATAAAGGACGATCTGGATTTTCCCTTTGTTATAACTTCTCCTCCTCAAAGAATCATTTCCCTGGCTCCCAACATCACAGAGATTCTTTTTGATCTGGATTTAGGAGAAAAAGTTGTCGGGGTCACCCGCTATTGTGATTTCCCGGAGAAGGCCTTGAAGAAGGAAAAAATCGGGGGCATGATTGACCTTAATCTAGAAAAGATAATCGCCCTGAAACCTGATCTAATCATAGGCTTTAGTGGAAATCCTCTAAGAATCATCGAGCGTCTCAGAAGCCTCCATCTTCCTTTGTTCGTCTTAGAAATGGGAACAAATCTTGAAACGATATTTATCATTATCGAGAAAATAGGAACAATCACCCAAAAGGAAGAAAGGGCAGAATGCCTTATAGAATCTATGAAAAAGAGATACAACAAAACTCAGGCAGCACTCCGTGATGTGCAGCATGAGCCAAGAGTCTTTCTCTCTATCCATGGCACTGGTCTCTGGACCTGTGGAAAAGGAAGTTTCCTTAACGACCTTGTCGGAAAAGCCAGGGGAGTGAATATTGCCGGAAACATTACCAGGAAATGGCTTCACTACAACCGAGAACAACTCATCCATGATAACCCTGAAGTCATCATCACCTTATCCAAATCACAAAGAGAATTCTCGAATGTCAAAGAATGGATAAAAAATGAAGCTCATCTTAAGGGAATCAAAGCCGTTGAGACAGACAGAATATATTTTCTGGATCAAAACCTCGCCACAAGGCCCGGTCCTCGCCTAATAGATGCTCTTGAAGAACTGGCTCGAATCCTCCATCCTCAATTTTTTAAGGAAGAGCGTTGAAAACAAGGGCGAAAAAACTCAGACTCCTCCTTGTTCTTCTTATCCTTCTTGTTGCGGGTCTCTTGATCTCTCTTCTTGAAGGGCCTGTTGAGACGAATTTTCATGATCTAAGGAATCTTATCATCAATAACGATAGCACATTTAGGACAATCTTCATTGACCTCAGGCTTTCCAGGGCACTTTTAGCTTTTCTTGTAGGAGCTAGCCTTTCGCTTTCCGGGGCAATCCTCCAAGGATACTTCCAAAACCCGATGGCTGGTCCGTTTGTTGTCGGCGTCTCCTCTGGAGCTTCCTTCGGGGCTGTCCTCTGTATTTATCTTGGACTAAACATACGAATCATCGGTTTCTCTGTTCAGAGTATTTTTGCCTTTGCTTCAGGGTTTGCCATTGTCTCTCTTGTCTATCTCCTCTCCCAAAGAAAAGGCGTTTTTAAGGTTGAAACTCTGCTCCTGACAGGAATTGCCGCGGGAGCTCTTGCCTCATCTCTAACGTCCTTTATGATATTCCTAAAAGCAGACTCCTTCGAACAGGCTGTGTTCTGGCTCCTGGGAAGCTTCGCTCTTTCCGACTGGAATCAAATCACTGCTGTCGCCCCTTACTTTTTTCTTTGTTTTATCATCGCTCAGTGGCTAGCCAGGGATATGAACCTCCTGGTTTTAGGGGATGATGTAGCCCAATCATTGGGTTGTCCGGTTAATAGCGTCAGGAAAATCTTCCTGGCCATTTCCACTTTCCTCGCTGCTTCATCTGTCTCAGTCAGCGGAATTATCGGCTTTGTCGGCCTGATTGTTCCCCATTGGATTCGTATTCTCATAGGCCCTGATCACAGACACCTCTTCCTCTTTTCTTCTCTAACAGGAGGAATCTTTCTCCTCTACTCAGATCTTCTGGCCCGCACCGTGCTCCAGGGCGAGTTGCCTATCGGAATCATCACCGCAATCGTGGGTGCTCCTTTCTTCATCTATCTCCTCAGCCAACGGAAATAGATAAATAAGCACCTTTTTTTCCGAATTAATGGGGACGTTCCCCAAAGTACCACCCTTTAATTCATTGATAAATAAAGTATAATATATGAAGGGATTGCTCCCCAATAATTAAAATAAAGGGGGACGTTTCCTGCCGAGCCATCCTTTGCTCATTGATTTAATCAAAAATAAATATTGATAAAGGTAGCCAATTTCTAATATGAAAAGGATGGTACTTTGGGGAACGTCCCCAT
>CAYTBG010000081.1:0-13691 GCA_964435925.1 uncultured Eubacteriales bacterium
GCAGATATCAATGAAAATAAATATTGGTGTCGGCATAATTTATGAATAAATCAGGGTAATAAAGAATAAAAAAGGAATGGTATAAATTATGGTTATTTTCAGAAAGAAGAGTGATACTGACGACTCAAAAAGGATTGTTCAATTGACCATAATTCAAGGAAACAATGATACAGATGATAACCCGGGCAAAGTTTTTAATCTTCATGCTGGAAATAATTTAATAGGCAGGGATTCTTTTTGTGAAGTTGTCCTCAACTCAGGGACTGTGTCCAGAAGGCATGCCAATCTAAAAGTGAGTTACGATAGAAAGAAATTTACCGTTATTGATCTCGGAAGTGCCAATGGAATTATTGTCAAACCTTCGACAGTTCTAAAAAAAGCAAAAACGTTAATTAAATCCGGAGATGAAATCCAGGTAGGCGAGATACTCCTTAAGTTATTGGCTATAGACCAGGACAAAACTCATCAAACCGAGGCTATAAACGTTAAGGATTTGTTGGAACAACTAAAAGACAAGGATCAAGAATAAAAACAATAAGTCTTTTCATTCCTTCTCTGTGATATAAATGCGGCCTTACTCTAATTTCAAACAGTCTTGTTATTCAATAGATTATCAATTTGACTCTTTTCCCGTTTGACCTAAAATTTTTTGCGTGCTATAAATTTTCTTGAATTAAATTTCTTTAGATTGGAGTGACAGGATAGAAAATTACTTTTTTATGAATTGGAGGAAATCATGAAAAATATTTTAATTCTATTGGTTGGTTTGATTTTAACTTTTTCTACTATCCACAAGGCACCTGCCCTTGAAGGCGACACGATAACAATGACCATTCTCTACGACAATTATATTTTCAGTGAAGGGCTTAAGGCGGATTGGGGATTTTCGTGTATTATCAAGGGCACAGAAAAGACCATCTTGTTCGATACCGGCACTAATAGCGATATATTATTCCACAACATCAATAAGCTAAATGTGAATCCGAAAGATGTTGAGCTTGTTGCTATTTCTCATATTCATGGAGACCATACCGGGGGACTTTTTGCGTTTTTAGATGAGAATAATAAAGTCACAGTATATCTTCCGGCCTCATTTCCTGATGAATTTGTCAGCAGAGTTGAAAAAGCAGGAGCAAAAGTTGTCCCTGTGGATAAACCCGTTGAGATTTGTAAAGGTGTCTCCCTGACAGGAGAAATGGGAGTTCAAATTAAAGAGCAATCTTTAATCTTGAACACGAGTAAGGGGTTGGTTGTTATTAGTGGATGTGCTCATCCAGGAATTGTCGATATTGTAAAGAGAGCAAAAGAAGTAGTCGATAAAAAGATTTATCTCGTATGCGGGGGATTTCACCTGAGGAATAAATCAGAAGATGAAGTTAAAGAGATTATAAGAGAATTCAAAGATTTAGGAGTTATGAAAGTCGGTGCCAGCCACTGCACGGGGGACAAAGCTATTGAATTGTTCAAAGAAGCATATAAAGAGAATTTTGTTCAGATGGGAGTGGGAAAAGTTATAAGAATTTCAGATTAAAGTTCGCAAATCATGAAAGAATTGGCATAAATGAGTGGAAGCACTGCGTGATTTAAAAAAATCCCTATCCTTTCCTATTTATTTGAAATCAAAGAGTTTATACTAGATGCTTAAGGAGACAAACATTTAACTAGCTATGAACAATACAAATGTAACATTTTTTAGACTAAATGGAGGATTGCGTATGATTCGGCGGTCTGTATCTTTAATACTTATTTTTTTAATAATTCCTTTTTTAGCTTTTCTAACTTCCTGCAGTAGCGGTGTTGAAAACCAAGAAGTGGAAAAGGCCAAAAAGGTCAGGGTTCGCACTGTAAGCTATAATAAAACCGATTACGAATTCAAGCTCGATTTTTCAGGAGAAGTCAAAGCCTGGAAAACGGTCAACTTGAGCTTTAATGTCAGGGGTAAGATCGATCGTTTTTACTTTGATGAGGGATATAAGGTTAATAAAGGGGATCTGCTGGCAAGGCTCGAGAAAGATGATTATCAGGCAATGAGAGACCAGAGCCATGCCCAATGGGAAAAAGCCAAGCGTGATTACGAACGAAGCCGCCGCTTGTCGGAAGAAGGTTCCATACCAGAACAGCTCGTTCAGGACGCACAAACTGCACTCAAGGCTGCGGCGGCTGCCCTTGAAGCTACAGAGCTGAATCTTAAGCATTGTCTTTTGTATGCTCCGTTCAGTGGTCATGTAGCCTATCGGTACAGAGAGGAAAAGGAGATGGTAGCAGGAGGGCAGACTGTTTTCACTTTAATGGATCTGTCCCGGGTTCTCGTTGAAGTTGGGGTGCCGGAAAAAAATATAGACCGGATAAAAAAAGGACAAAAGGCGAGTATAAATTTTGAAGCAATACCAGGAAAAATCTTTGAAGGCACGGTCACCCAGGTTGCTGTATCTTCCCTTCCCAACATCCGCCTCTTCAAGGTTGAGATCACCATTGAGAACCCGGTGTTTATAGTAAAACCGGGCATGACTGCAGTCTCAACCATAGTTATAGATAAAATGGAAGGCGTATACATTTTTTCGCTGGATGCGGCTGTGTTGAGGAACGGAAGAAGGGCCATATTTCTTACCTCAAACGGAAAAGCAAAGAAGATGACTTTAGAAGATTACATCATTTCAGGTGATAAGATAATTGTCCGTGATCGCCTCCCTGAAAACGGACAAATAATCACCGCCGGACAAGATGTTCTATTTGACGGCATGCAGATTTCCGTAATCAATTAAGGATAAAGTAAATGAAAATATCCCGCAAAGCTGTAGACAGGCCCGTCTTGGTGACGCTTATTACAATCATTCTTATATTACTCGGTATCATCGGCCTGCGGACCCTGCCCCTCGAGGAGTACCCTCAAATCGATGTTCCCTGGATAGTAGTGGCAATACCTTATCCAGGAGCCGCTGCTGAAGATATAGAGCAGAAGGTCACAGTTAAAGTGGACGAGAAGTTAAACGGTATTAAGCACTTAAAACAACTCTTATCCTATGCAAGAGAGGGAGCATCAGTGCATGTCATTGAGCTGTACGAGAAAGCGGACAAGCGGGATGCGCTTACGGAAATAAAAGAAAAAGTTGACCAGGTCAAAAGGGAGCTCCCGGAAGATGTGGAAGAACCTATGATCGAGGATATTGCTTTTGATAGTGTTCCGATAATACTGGTTAATGTTACCGGAGAAGTGGATCCGCAGACTCTCAAAGAGATCGCGAAAGATATAAAAATCGAAATAGAGGCTGTGCCTGGAGTGAGAGAAGTAGCATTTTATGGCGGCCTGGAGAAGGAAGTACAGGTTCAGGTTGATCCCAGGAAAATGGAACAGTATCACCTTTCATATTCTATTCTAATTGCTGCCCTCCAGCAGCAAAACGCTAACCTGCCAGGAGGATACCTTAAGTTGAACAGTTACGAGTATCTCGTGCGCACAGAGGGAAAGTTTAATGATGTGCAGGATATTGGCCAAACGGTTGTCGCGGTAAAAGCCGGCCATCCGATTTTCTTAAGCGAAGTTGCGGAAATAAAAGAAACACATAAAAAGATAAATACATATTCAAGGTACAATGGTATACAAACTGTATCACTAGTAGCTTACAAACAGACTGAAATCAACACAATGAAGACTACCGGAGCTATTAAGCAAATCGCAGCTGAATATAATGCTCGCATGCCCGAGGTAGTGCAAATCACAACCACCATGGACAAGGGTGATGATATATCCCTGATGGTAAAGCAGCTTAGCTCCAATGCCTTTTATGGCTTACTTTTCGTCCTCTTTACTCTGATGATATTTATGGGGCTGCGCAATTCAATTCTTATCGCTATCGCCATACCCTTTTCTCTCTTCGTGGGCTTTTTATTCATGTGGTTAGCTGGATTCTCCCTTAACATGATTACAATCTTTGCCACTATACTCATCATCGGCCTGGTCGTGGATGGGGCCATGATTGTCGGTGAAAACATTTATCATCATTTTGAGAAAGGGCTGAATCCGATTGATGCTTCAAAAGAAGGAATCTCGGAGGTTGGAACCGCTGTCATCTCTGCAGACCTCACGACTATTTCCGCGTTTTTCCCGATGATATTCATCGCCGGCATTATGGGGCGGGTCATGTCCTTCATGCCTTATGTTGTTATATTCGCTCTCGCAGGCTCCATATTCATCGACCATTTTACGCTTCCGATGGTTGCTTCAAAATATATGCGCCTCAGCAAAAAAGAAACAGAGATGAAAAGGTTTGGCCGGATATTTTTCATCGGAAACAGGTTCTTCCGCTTCCTGACCAGATATTATAAACCACTACTACGCTGGGCCATCTTCCACAGAAAAACTGTTATATCTGCTGCTATACTGGTTTTCTTTATCTCTCTGTTCATCATTGGAACCGGTGTGATAAAAGTAGATTTTTTCCCGAAGGAAGACATGGGGCGCTTTAATATAAACTTCATGCTTCCTATGGGATCAACTGTAGAGAAGACTAACCTTATAGCCCAGGAGATTGAGAAACTAATCGCCAAAATACCTGAGGTAAAGGAGTATGTTTCTACTATTGGCGATACCGGGATGATAATGTCCGACCTTACCGAGACCGCAGGAAGTAGTTCTGGACCTGAGTTTGGGAAGATACTTATAAATATAGGCTATGATAACGAACGAAAACGAAGCCAGTCTGAAATTATTGAAAAGTTGGATTCAAAGCTAGCCGAGATCCCAGGGATTGAATACAGCTTCTTCGAAGTTGAAATGGGACCGCCTGTAGGAAGACCCGTAGCAATACAGATATACGGAGAGGAATTTGAGGAGCTTAAAAACATAAGCCAAACGGTTGAAAAGCATTTAAAAAGCATTTCCGGGACAAGAAACGTCCAAAACAGTTTTCAAGAAAATAAACCGCAGGTGTCAATCAAAGTCGACAGAACAAACGCGGCAAAGCACGGAACCACTGCCCAGGAGATAACAATTCAGGTAATGGCCGCCTTTTTAGGCTATGAGGCTACTGAAATCATGCTGGGTGATGAACTTGTTGATATCCGAGTCATTAACAAGGAGGCTCACAGGCAAAATTTTGAGGATGTGCTTGACACGCCTATATTCTCCACTGCAGGTATAAAGATACCATTGAGCCAGCTTGCCCGGGTGGAGATTACTAAAGGTGTCTTCGGAATTAATCGCCGCAACTTAAGGCGTTGGGTGACAGTGGGCTGTGACGTCGAACAAGGTTACACCCCGCAGGATATCTTCGCTTCGCTCCAGAAGCTTATGGAGTCCACAGCTCCACCACAGGGATATATCCTCGAATATGGTGGAGAAGAGGAGGAGCGGCAGAGATCCTTTGAATCAATGACGCGCGTGATGTTCCTGGGCTTGATTCTTATTTTCTTTATTCTGACCGCCCAGTTCGACTCCTTCAAGCAACCTTTGGTTATTCTGTTCACCGTACCGCTTTCCATCATTGGCGTAGTAACAGGACTGCTGTTAACCAGGCTTACGTTCAGTTTTATGGCTTTTGTTGGTGTCGTTGCCCTTGTAGGCATTGTAGTAAACGATGGCATAGTACTTATCGACTTCATCAATCAAAGGCGCCGCCGCGGAGTTGATCTCATAACGGCCATCTTCGATGCCGCGCCAAGAAGACTGAGGCCAGTTATACTGACTACTGCTACAACAATCGGAGGACTCTTGCCTATCACGCTTAACCTTGGAGGAGGGGGATCTTTTTGGGCACCACTCGGTACATCAATCATATTCGGACTATTATTCGCGACCTTACTGACTCTGGTTGTTGTGCCTTCTCTCTATTCCATCTTTGAAAGAAAAGCTTACAAAGAGGCTCTTGCTAAGTATAGATCTGTAGGGGTTTGAATTAAATGTTTTTCTTTTTCCGCTCATTGTTTGTTTGATGAAAATATCTTATTTTCTTCACCACGAGAATTCAAACATTTTAGCAAAGAAAACCTTTTTGATAAAAATTACACAAAAATAAACCGTGGAAATATAAATATAAAATGTTATAATACGTCCACTACGCCTGCCGCTATTCTTATCTAAACATATAACTATGTTAAGAATTCTCGATAAATTGCAGAATAACAAAGAAAAAAAATTCATCTCCCTTCAAGTGGGAATCTCGTTTCTACAGACGCTTCTATCATTTTTCGTACCAGGGGGAGTTCTGGTCCTGGCAATATCATTTCTTCTGCTTCGAGGATTGCCAACCCTAACATTGCCGCTGCTAATCCGCATCTATCCTTATGTTGTTTTGGCTGCGGGGATATGGTTCGGGTGGCGTTTTAACCAAAGCCGGTTGATTTTTGTCATTCTTGTTCTGGCTTTCGCTGACAGATCATTGCTGATCTTTGCTGAAGGAAGCGGAGCCTCTGCGGGTACGGGGCGCATCGTATATAATGCTATTTGCATTCTGTTACCGTTGAATCTCGTTGTGTTTTCCTTGATTAAGGAGCGGGGATTTATAACCTGGCATGGCAAGTGGCCTCTGGGTATGATTCTCTTCCAGATAATTGCAGTTACGCTGATCTGCGTTTGGAAGCAGTTGAGCCTTAGCCCTTATCTGGAATACTCATTTATTAAATTACGTTTATTCAACCTTACACCTATGGCCCAGCCAGGCCTGATAGCCTTTGGAGTATCATTCTTTATCCTTATGTTTCGCTATGTTCAGCACCGGAGTTCGATCGAGTGCGCCTTTTTCTGGACTTCAGTCTCATCATTTTTTGCTCTGGCGCTGGGTGATATAGGTCCTATGTCCACGATTTTTTTCGCCACATCAGGCCTTGTCCTTGTCATATCGGTGATTGAGACTTCTTTTAACTTCACCTTCTACGACGATTTGACCGGCTTGCCGGCCCGCCGAGCTTTTAATGAAACTCTTTCCAAGATTGGTGGGCGCCACTACACAGTGGCGATGATTGAAATCGACTCTTTCAAAAAAATAAGCGACCGCTATGGCCTTCTTGTTGGGGACCAAGTTCTACGTATGGTTGCCTCAAAACTTGAGAAGGTAACTGGAGGTGGCTTATCCTATCGCTATAGTAGACAAAGGTTCGCCGTGGTTTTCCCTGTAAGATTTGTGGACGAGGCAATTCCCCATCTGGAAAGCCTGAGGAAAGGCGTCGAAATATATGGCTTCATTCTCCGCGGTCCGAAGCGTCCACGCGAGAAACCCGCGAATCCAGAAAAGTTTAGAGGATCTCAAAAGCGAATTTCCCTCAATATTGCCATCGGCGCGGTAGAACGGGAAGACGCCAATGTTAAACCAAAGTATGTAATCAAAGCCGCCGACCAAGCACTCTTATATGCTCAAAAGCAGGGTGGCAACCAGATCGCCACCTAACCTTCTGAACTTTCTTATTGTAAAAGTCAGCAAATACCTCTAATTTATTTTATTTAACCTGGAATTTTAACGGCTAAATCTTCAATGGTCGCTGCAACTATTTCCCAAAACCTTTGTCCTGAACATAGCAACAAGTTATCACGGAAATGGAGATGCTTACCTTTCATGAATAAATATTGACTTCGCGCTACAGTCTATATAAATTAGCATTTCAGATTTCAAGCATTTTGGACTTTAGCATGTTCAGTGCGGGCGTGATGAATCAAGCCCATAAAGAAAACATAAAGGAGGTAGTTATGAGGAAAATAATAGCCCAATCAATAGTGATTAGCCTGTTGCTTTTTTCTGTTGGTTTGGAGACAACATTTGGAGGGGAGAAAAATTACAGACTTCTTGACAAAGAGACTAACATGGAAATGGAATCTATCGGAAGCCCCAACATATCACCTGATGGAAAGCATATAATTTTCACTCGCAGCTGGATCGATAAGAAAAATGACCGCTCCAGGAGCAACCTTTGGATAGTGGATATCGAAGGAAAGCGTGTTCGGGAACTTACGCACGGAAACTGGCGAGATTTTTCTCCTGTCTGGTCACCTGATGGGAAAAAGATCGCCTTTCTTTCCGATAGGGATGAAACAACACAGATTCATGTGATGTGGCTTGATACACGGGAGGTTGCCCAGCTTACTCATCTCGATCGTTCTCCCGGAAGCTTAAGATGGTCTCCTGACGGAAAGAAATTAACTTTCACTCAGTTTATTCCTGATGATAAATCAATTTTACCCGTAAAACTTCCCAAAAGACCCAAGGGAGCTAAATGGGCTAAACCAGCTGTGATAGTTGACAGGTTATCCTGGAGAAGAGATGGCCGGGGACCCACTCCCAAAGGATACTCTCATATTTTTGTGATCGATGCAGAGCTGGGGGGAACTCCCAGGCAATTAACATCCGGAGATTATTCTCACAGTGATCCTCAATGGTCCCAAGACGGAAAAAAGATGTACTTCAGCGCAATTCGTAAACCCGATGCTGAGTATCTACGCGGTGATTCCGAAATTTATTCAGTTGATCTAAGCACGCTTAAAATAAAGACGTTAACTGATAGGAAAGGCCCGGACCGGGGACCTCGTATATCACCGGATGGCAAGTGGATTGCCTATGCAGGCTATGATGACAAAAATTATACAAGCCATATCTCAAACCTGTATCTTATGGACATCCAAGGAGCAAAAAAGCGTATCCTGGCCGCAGACCTTCCCAATTCACCCTCAAGCATTACCTGGGCTCTTGATGGCTCAGGACTCTATTATCTAATGCGTGAAAAGGGAGTATCTAACTTATATCTTGTTTCTACAAACCGAAAAATTAGAAAAATAACCAAGGGTGTCCATTATTTATCCGGGCTATCAATCGCAAAAAACGGCCAGGTTGCAACCACACGTTCTACTTTTCACAAACCTGAATACCTGGTCACATTTAACCTTCGAAAGCCGGACAACATTAAAAAACTTGTCGATGTTAACGAAGATATTCTAGCAAATGTAAAGCTCGGAGGAGTTGAAGAATTGTGGTTCAAGTCCCCTGATGGGCTTGATTTACAGGGGTGGCTTATAAAACCTGCTGAATTTGAACAAAACAAACAATATCCGATGATTCTTTATATCCACGGCGGTCCTTGGGCAATGTATTCGGTACGTTTTAGCTGGGCCTGGCAGAACTTCGCTGCAAACGGGTATGCGGTTTTATACATGAACCCGAGAGGAAGCACAGGATACGGGCAGGACTTTGTTAACGGTATTCAATTTTCTTATCCTGGAAAGGACTATGATGATCTGATGGCTGGCGTGGATGCAGCCCTGGTCAAGGGATTCATAGACGAGGATAACCTGTTCGTCTGCGGAGGGAGCGGCGGTGGAGTTCTTACAGCCTGGATTGTCGGGCATACCGACCGCTTCAGAGCAGCAGTGTCGATGAGACCTGTGATCGACTGGCATTCATTTGTGGGAACAACTGATGGTTCAGGTTGGTACAAACAATTCAGAAAATATCCTTGGGAAGATCCGATGGAATATGCCGTGCGTTCACCTCTTCATTATGTCGGAAACGTAACCACTCCCACAATGGTCATGACCGGGGAGGCGGACCTGAGAACGCCAATGGGTCAAAGCGAAGAGTACTACCGTGCTTTGAAAAAGCTTAAAAAGGAAACCCTTCTCGTTAGGATGCCTAATGAATACCACGGTTGGAGACGCCCTTCTCACAGACTCCTTCAGCAGCTTTATCTTATCGCCTGGTTTGAAAAATACCGGATACAACCTAAATCTGTAGCTAAATAGAGCAATAATATCTTAAACGAAAGAGAGATTCCTGACCCCGCTCTTCAGGTACTGTGATCATGGACTATTCGCCAGCCTTCTGGCATCCGCAGGAATATAATCGTAAACACTCCTTCTTCAGAAGAATCATTATACAGAAGCTGCCATCGGCCCAAAACATAAGCAATATCGTTTGATAAAACTTTAATTTCTATATCAGTAAAGTCCAATTTTCCCCATTTTTCCCCGGAATAACTCTCTTTATACCTTGAAAGTAGTGCATCCCAGCCGTGAAGCCTTTTGTTTCCAGATTGAAACGTGAATTTTTCCGAATTCCAGTAATATTCCATGAATCCTTCTATATTTTCTTCATTCCATGATATCTTTTGTTGGTCAAGGATATCCGTAATCTCATTTTCTACTTTCTGGATATCTGGTCCAAACTCGCAACAGTAAGTCATAAGAGTTACAAGCGACACGATAACCAGTAAAAACACTGATTTTTTCAATTTTCCTCCTTGCTTGAATATTGATGATACTGATTCAAGCAACCTAGATCGTAAATATTAGCTGGCTCTCTTGCTTTTTATCTATTTTTGCATAGTGATCAAAAAAATTAAGCATTTCAGTAAGACTCTTGCCAGTCTCCATCTTCTCTATTACTTTCTTTTCTATTATTTGAATGTTTTGAGCTGTATCTAAAATTTCAGCAGCCTCTTTTTCACTCATAACAATTATTCCGTCATCATCGGCAACAATGATATCCCCTTGTGAAACAGATACTCCGCCGCAATTTACTTTCTTTTGTGCGGGAAAAATATTAGAAGATGTTCCTACCATAGGAGTGACATACCTGGAGTAAACAGGAAAATTAATATTGCGTATCCCTTTTATATCGCGGCAAGCGCCATCTACGACTATCCCCGCCAGCTTTTTCCTTTGAGCTTCAAGTGCGAATAATTCACCTACAAAAGCTATTTTATCTCCTTCTGCATCAATGACCAAAACCTCACCTTCGCCTGAATCATGTAGAGCCTTGAGTACTGAAAGAAAATCACGTTTACAATGAACGGTTCGGGCAATACCTATCATTTTTATGCCCTGATTAAGAGGGCGTATTTCAGGATCCATTACCCTCAACTTTTCATTCACGTCATAAATGCAAGCCGTATCCAAGTTAGCTAGTCTTTCTTTTAATTTTTTAAAATCCATAGTCCCTCCTTAGGATTTCATTTTTTTTCGTTTTTGAAATACATCGTTTTTGGCATTAAATAACATTTATTTTTATATATGTCATTGTGGCGGTGAAAACAAGTAAATTCTGCTGGTAAATTTTTTCTACTTTATACTAATTTAAGTAAATGTATAATAGAGAAGAAAATAAATAAATCCACCATTCATTTTTTTTGACTAACCTGGATTATTCACGAGTCGAGGTTGCCGCAGATGCAAGGCGTCAGCCCATGAAGCTGTGGTTCTCCACTGCGAATGGGCTGCAAC
Organism: uncultured Eubacteriales bacterium; assembly: GCA_964435925.1. Classification (GTDB taxonomy): domain Bacteria; phylum Acidobacteriota; class Aminicenantia; order Aminicenantales; family Aminicenantaceae; genus SOIV01. The sequence continues at coordinate 11,198 of CAYTBG010000081.1, forward strand.
GAAGCAGATACGGTGAGATCGACTCGCCACCAGGGAAAAAATGCCGATTAATATAGATAGCTTCTTTTCGAATAGGTGTTTATCAGGATCTACAGCAATATCAGGATATCTTTTTGATATTGCTGTAATTGCAGAAGGTATCGGCATTTTTTATGAATAATTCAGGCTAATTGGCTTAATAGATAATTTAAACCTAAAATGTTATCTATTTAAAGGAGGCCCATGAATCGCAAATTGACTTTTATTGTTTTATTGATTTTAGCTTTGGTGTGGTTTAATCAATCAACTTTATCAGCACAGACAGCCGGTGATTTAAAAAGGATAAAAAAAAGAGTGGCTGTATAGTATTTATCAATGCAGGATCTGAAGCGGGCGTTCAAGTCGGTAATGTGTTTTATATCTATTCTGAAGGTGAAGAATTAATCGATCCAGATACGGGAATATCTCTGGGATCTATTGAATCAAAAATTGGCAAAATTGAAGTAACTAACAATAATCTTGGCAACGGCAAAGCATCTCAGTGTATTATAAAAGAAGGAGAAGGATTTAAAAAAGGCGATCTAGTTCGTATCAAGTAACCTGCCTCTTATTGACATTTTTCGGAGCTTTGGTGTATGCCAAATTGTCTCCAAAATGAATATTTCTTCGAAAGATAAAGAAGCAATATACAGCGAAAATGCCAGTAAATTAATCGAGATCATTCAATAGGATTAAACGGATATGCCTTTCCCAGAAAGGAAAGGTTGCCATCAGAATCAACAATGATGGCGCCGTAATCCTGGTATTTCTCCAGGATTTTTTCCGGCTGCTGGCTTACAAACAGAGCCGTTGAGAGAGCATCACAAATAAGGGTCTCAGGCCCGCAGACTGTTACGCTCTGTTTGCCTCGAGCAGGGTATCCTGTGCGTGGATTAAAAACATGATGGTAGCGAACTCCATCCTTTACAAAATATCTTTGATAATCACCAGTTGTAGCTGCTCCAAGGTCTGAGATTGATAAAACACCAATAAAGCCGCTTTCTCGAGGATGTTTTAGGCCGATATTCCAGGATTGATTATTGGGATTGGTTCCCCAGCAATAAAGGTCACCTCCAGCATTAATAAACCCCCTTGATATTCCCATCTGGACCAAAGATTTTGAAGCAAGGTCTATCCCAAAACCCTTGGCAATAGCTCCCCAATCAAGTCCCACGCCTGGCAGAAGAATAAGAGTCGCATTTCTCTCTTCTATCTTTTCCATCCCGATGAGCTTTAAAGCAGATCTTATTTGCTCCGGAGCTGGTACAATATAGGATTTACTAAAAAAACCCCAAATCCGGGATAAAGGGGCCACTGTGATATCAAAACATCCGTTGGAGTCTTGACAAACTTTTAATGCTCTTTGGAAAAGATTTAGAACGAAAGGAGATGAATAATCATCAGCTCCAGGTGAAAAAAGGGATTCAATTTCAGAAAATACCCGTTGCACTTCTTCTTGAGCGGATTTAAACGTAGAGGGAGAACAGAAGATATTTATCTCACAGATGGTATCGAAAGCAAGCAGTGTTGAGGTGTGCCAGCTCTCCTTTACACCACAACCTGGGAGAATAAGGAGAGAGGCAAGCAGAAGGATGTAGAGTTTTCTAGGCAATGGATGTATCGATATAACGGGAACCTTTTATTTCTAAGAGAAAATGGTTTGGGACGCAGATAATCCGTTCGCCAGCAAAAGATACCGGCGGAGAATGGAGGCAGATTTTATGGCGGCAGGATGATTCTGGAACCCAGGCTTTTCCATCTTTGACTCTGAGAGTTATTTTTCCTCTTCTGGTTCTGTAAGATTTGGTGACATTTTCCTCCAATGAAATCATCTCGATCTTGCTTCCTTCCTTGTACACAGAAACATATTTTCCAGAGAAGGGACGAGATTGTGTGCTTTTAAATGAAGCTATTGTCAAACAGGAGGAGCGTCGTTGATTTTTATTCATTTCTCTCCAGAGAGAGTATAGTTTACGAGATCTTATATCCCAAATTCTTCCTTCTCTTATTAAAGTGAAGGAAGGCAGAGTTTTTTCGTGAAGAGGGCTGAATGAAAGAGTCAAATCAGCTTGGATGGGTGTTTGAACATATGTTAAGCCCCTCTGAGAGAGAATTCGCTTTAGATCATTCTCATGGGGATGAGAATTGAGAAAAGTAAAGCTGTGTCCGTAGTTTGCGATGTAATTATGCAATTCTTCAAGGATTAAAGGGAAGAACTCTTCAGGGTTGTCTTCTATAAGATAAAGCTCGCAGCCGCTTTTCCTCTTTTTCGCTGCAAGGAATAGAGGTGTGAGAAGAGGAGTTATAATCACTTTTTTTAAAAAATCACGTCTCTCCATTGCCGTCTCCTTCTTTATTATCTTGATAAACTCACCGGTTAGAATTCTTATCAAATTTTCAATAAAAGTCAAATAAAATTGAACAGGACTTCCCCCAAAAATTGAGTTAGAAAAGGGCTAACTTATTTCATTTCTTT
>CAYTBG010000082.1:0-13684 GCA_964435925.1 uncultured Eubacteriales bacterium
AAGGAGCGGGGAAACAATTCCATCCAGGAGCAGTAAAAGCTTTTAAAAAAATCCTTACGTCTAAGCAAAAATACAGAAGATAAAAAGCAGACTTGCCTGGGGCGAAGAGATTGTCGCCTAAAAAAATACGCATTTACTGCATGGTTGCCGGAATCAAAATACGAGCCAGCAAAAACAATCGATGATATTGAATATCATGATGAACGAAGCCTAAGAAGAGAGAATCCCTAATCGGATCTATACATGGCGATCAAAGAAAAAACTGGAATTAAGTAACTGAGAACCTGTCCCCGAATTAAAACAAAGATGATTTGCGTTCTATGGTGGCCACTCTAGGAAGTTAAAGAGATTCAATGTCATTTTCATTTTATCTCCACTTCATCCTTTCCATAGACTCTCTCACAGTAATGGCATTTGACCTCAAGAGATTCTTCTCTGAGAACTTTGAATTTTGATATGACATTTTCTTTGCTTGTTATACAAACAGGATTTGTACAGTTTAATACACCTACTAATTCTTCAGGTAACTTTACTGTTATTTTTTGTTTGACCTTGTAATTTTTAATAATACTCATGGTGGCGTTAGGAGCAAGAATGGCGATTTTATTGACTTCATCCTTTGTTAAAAACCTGTTATCAATCTTAATCATGCCTTTATTTCCCATCTTCTTGCTGTGCAGATTTAAGGCCACATTTATAGGATACTTGAATTCTTGAGGGTTTAATATCCTAATTATCCTGAAAGTATCTCTGCTCGGTATATGGTCTATGACTGTGCCGTCCTTAATAGCAGGAATCCTTCTCTCTTTCATTTTACTTCTCCTTGCCCAATACTAAAGCCAACAATGCTTTCCTCACAGCCACTCCGTTGGCTGCCTGCTCAAAATAGACGGCGTGCTCAGTATCATCCAATTCAGCATTTATCTCCCCCACCCTGGGTAACGGATGCATGATCTTCAGGTCCTTCTTTATATGATCCAACAGAGTTATATCCAATCTGTGGGCATTCTTGTATTTTTCGTATTCCAATGGATCGGGAAATCTTTCCTGCTGGATTCTCGTGACATAAAGTATATCCAATTTTTGACTGACTTCAAATACATCGCTGGTTTTATGGCATTTAATTCCCTTTTCCCTAAGCTCTTTAATATAATGTTCTGGCATCTGCAAAGCATCAGGAGCAATAAAGCACATCTCCACCTTCCAAAAACTTAATGCTATCGCCAAGCTATGAACCGTCCTTCCGTATTTCAAGTCTCCTAAAAACCCGATTTTTAAGCCCTCAATCTTTTTCTTTGTCTTTTGAATTGTGTATAAATCGAGGAGCATTTGGGTGGGATGTTGGTTTGCCCCATCGCCTCCATTAATAACGGGGATAGAAGCAGCTTCAGCCGCCAATCTGGCTGATCCTTCAACCGGACTCCTGATAACAATAACATCACTATACCGTTCAGCCATCTTTATCGTATCCCAAACTGTCTCCCCTTTTTTTATAGAAGTAACTTTCTCATCTGAAAATCCCAAAACTTTACCGCCAAGTCTGAACATCGCACTCTCAAAGCTCAACCTCGTTCTCGTCGAAGGCTCAAAAAACAACGTGGCCAGTATCTTACCATCCAGCAGTTTTGGTTTTTCTTTCTCCATTTCTTTGGCAATCTTAAGAATATAAAGCAAATCAGATTTACTGAAATCTCTAACAGAAATGATATCTCGACTTTTAAAATTCAATTCAGCCTCCTTTCAAATAGTTATTTGGCAAACGATATTTCATTACTTCTTTTTTAGGCTTTCCAAGAGCTTCTTCACGTCTTTAGCTTGAGGAGCATTCGGCGCAAGCTGGAGAAAAGCCTCGAAGTGCTTAATAGCTTCTTCTTTCATTCCTTTATCATGATAAAGATAGCCCAAAAGAAAATTGACATAAGCATGATCTGCGCGAAAGTTGTATGACTTTTTTAGTCTTTCTAATGCTTCGTCCATCTTGTTTTCTTGAATCAATATCTTGGCTTTCTCGAAGTTAATAGCAGCCAGAATTTCTTTGGGCTTTGACTCCTCCGGTCTTAACTCAATACCTTTAAGGAGAGCCTTCTCTGCCTCATCGTCTTTTTGTTGCTGGAAGAGGAAAGCTCCCAAGTTCACATAGGCTTCAAAAAAATCTTCTTTTAGCTCCACCGCCTTCTGAAATGCTTGGATAGCTTCCTCAAGCTTGTTCTCTCTGGATAATTCTGTCCCTTTTTTAAAATAGGCGATTGCCTCTTCTTCCCTCTTTTGATCTAAAGTCATCTCTTTGACTAATGTAATCTTAATTTTCTGAACAATGTTTGGGCGCAGTTTCAACTCGCCTGTGTAGCTTTTAAACCCTTCTTTTTCAACCGTTAAATTGTAGTTTCCCGTAGGTAAGGAAGGGGATGAAAATTCCCCTTCTTTATTGCTCTTGAAATAAAACATTTGACCACTGTCTTCATGTTTTAATTGAACTTCGGCTTGTGGAATCGCTTCTTTATCGATGTCTAGAACTGTACCCTCTAACTTTCCCTGTCCCTGTCCAACCAGTGGAGAAGAAATGGTTCCCCATATCACTATAATTAATGGAACCAAACAAATAGACGCTAGATATCTAATTTTATGGGCAAGATACATTTTCTCCTCCTTTTTAGACTCATTTAGGCTCGAATTTCCAGAATATTCATTTCAAATTCCGGGCCCTGATCCATCCTTTGTTAATATTAGTTGTGAATAAAAATCCTAACACAAGATTCGGAAAAATAAAACAAATTAACTTTAATGTCTATTTCTTCAGAATTTCAGCAGGAAAAATTTCTATTTCTATTGTTTATGATATAATGGAGACGTGAAAAATAAGCAAAAATTAGTGCTTGCATTATTAATATCTGTTTTTTTTGCGTCATTTCTGAGCTTTTCAAACGCTTCAGCAAAAAAATCAGATCCATGGAAAAAATGGCTGGATGAAGTTCATCTCATCATAACCAAAGCAGAAGAATCTGTTTTCTATAGTCTAAAAACCGAGGAAGATAGGAAAAGATTTCAAGAACAATTCTGGAAAGCTCGAGATCCTATGTCTGAAACTCCTTATAATGAATATAAGATAGAGTTTTATAGACGGTTAAATTATGCAGATACTCAATTAGAAGGCTCTAACTCAGACATGGGACAGATTTATATTCTTCTTGGCGAACCTTTTGAGAAAAGAAACTATTCTGGCTATGAAGACGTAGTTGACTGCGAGTTATGGATTTACCGTGCTGAAGGGAGGCCCGGACTTCCACCCTTTATGCATTTATTATTTTATAGGCCTAGAAATTTTGGGAATTACAGACGGTTTCACCCAGGTCTTCATAATGCTTTAGATATAATCTCTCCCGGTTATTCATTGCGGAGAGCCTCACAACTCAAGGCCTATCAGATCATATATGAAAGGCTACCACAACTTGCTCGAGCCACTCTTTCTATTATCCCAGGAGACAGCGATCCAGCAAGGGGTCAATCCCTGACTTCTTCCGGCGCTGCAATTGCAGAGATATATACTTTACCCGAAAGAGAAGTGGAAAGAAATTATCTTAAAAATTTTGCGGCCTTCGCAGGTACCGTGGATGTTAGATATTCAGCAAAAGAAATTGGAGGAAAAGGATTTATCACTATAAGTGAGAATAAAGGGTTTACATTCCTTAATTATTCTATTATGCCCGATGATATTGACCTGAGAAGAGTTGCTGACAATTTGTATACAGCAGATGTAACCATTAATCTAAGGATAGAGGACTTGGAGGGAAGAACAATACATCAACAGGAGAGAAATATACATTTGGAATACGATGATGTTAAGAAAAAAACTGAGGTTGAAGAAAGGAAGCTCGCATTCAAAGATTTCGCTCCTATCGTTGAAGGAGAGTACAATGTCAGCATAACTTTTTCTAATAAGGCCAAGGAAGGCTATTTCGTCCATAAAGAGAGGATAAGCATAAACGAGGATACCGTGCCGGTTTTGGTGGGATCTAAAATAAAAGAGCTAGAATCTGATAATTTTATGCCTTTTAGTTCCGAAGGCAAAAAAGTGCTCGCGGATCCAAGGTTAATTTTCAACAAAGCTGAATCTCTTGAAGGTCTAATCTTTTCAGAACAAAAACCTACTATTCATCTTAGGAGTTTTGTAGACAAAAATAACACTTTTGAAATAAAGGATATTGTGAAACAGGGAAATCTTTTTGTGTTCAGACAGCCATTGATGGATATTAAAAGTGGCAATTATTTCTTAAGCATAAAAAACGAAAAAAGGGAGATTTATAAAAAAATCATAGCTGTTTTGTCCTTTGAGGTAAAAAAGCCCGTGGATTTTGAAAAATCTGAAGGACCTGCATCAAGGTTTAACTACATTTTTGTGATCGCTCAGGAATATTTAAATAAGGGCGAATTCGATACAGCGATTGAATACTTTAACAAACTTCCTGAAAACCTGTGGAATTCAACCACGCTTCCAGTCATTGCACGGGCTTATTACGCCAACAAGGATTATGAAAAAGTTGTCGAACTCCTGGAAGAAGAGAAAGTGGTAAAAAATTATTCTGTACTTTTATTTCTTGCCAATTCATCTCTGGAGCTAAAAAGAAAACAGAAGGCAGCCGAATATTTTGAAATGCTGCGTAAATATGGAGATACGGTCAAGCTTAATAGAGTCCTAGGGGCCATATATCATTCATTGGGAGAAAGAGAAAAGGCCAAAGTTTACTGGGAAAGGGCAGAAAAATTAGAAAAATCTAAAAAGAAAAATCTGAACAGTAATAAGGAGAAATGAGATGCAAACCATTAACAAATTGATTTTTATCGGCTTATCTATTGTCTTGGCCTTCTATATGGTGGCTTTTGCATCTACTACAGGTTCTGTTGAAGGATTCGTAAAAGATGAACAAACAGGAGAGCCGATTCTCAAAGCCAAGATTACGTTCGTGTCTGCCAAATCCTCCAGTATAAGACTCGTATCCCATTCAGATAAAAAAGGACACTTCTACAGGGGCGGGCTGACAATTGGTTTTTACCAGATTACAGTGGAAAAGGAAAATTATATACCGAAGCAAAGTACAGTCAGGGTGCCGCTAGGAGATACAGCTAAAGTGGAAATAAAACTTAAGCCTTTTAAAGGCCCTCCGCCTATAACAAAAAAGATCTCAAGCAAGGCGGTATCTTTGTTGAATGAAGGTAAATATGAGGAGGCAATAGAAAAATTTACGGAAGCAATCACAGAAGATCCAGAGAATCCGATTTTCTATTATTACCGAGGTGCGACCTTCGAAAAAACTGGTAACTTGGACAAAGCAATGGAAAATTATCAAAAATCTGTCGAACTGAAGCCCGATTTCATTTTACCCACTGCAAACATAGGAAAAATCTACGCAAAAAAGAGAGAACATGAAAAGGCGATCGAGTTCTACAAAAAAGCAGTCGAATTAGGCGATCAAGATGCCACCAATTACTACAACTACGGAATATGTCTAATGAATCTTGGAAAAAACGAGCAAGCGAAAGAGGTTTTAGAAAAATTGATTATTCTTGATGAAAATTACTCTGATGCCTACTATCAGCTTGGCATCATTTATATCGGTTTAGGCGACTCGGCAAAAGCCAAAGAATTTCTCCAAAAATTCATAGACCTGGATCCAGAAAATCAGAATGTTTCGATTGCAAAAGAGATATTAAAAAGTTTGAATTTACCTTAATTATTATTCTATCGATTATTCTTCTTTAATTTTTGCTGAAGTTGTTGGCCCTTTCGAAGCTCTTCATAATACTTATCCGTTTGACCAAGGCGATTGTAGATATCGGCCAGTATAAAATGGGCTAAGGGTGCATATTCTGATTCAGGGGCCAACTCCAATCCTTTTTTGGCAAACCGTACTACCTCGTCAAAGTTTTCACCCAAATCTAAGTATGCTTTTGCCAGGAAAAGGTATCCGTTAGCAAAGTCTTTTTTATGTTTGATGGCTTCCTTGAAATGTTCGATCCCCTTATGCATATTGCCCGTCTTCACATAAAGTTTTGCCAGATTGAAATGGGCAGGATAGGCTGCTGGATGCAATTCGATTTCCTTTTTATATTCTTCTACTGCTCGGCGCAGATCATTCCTCTCTTCATAAACCAAGGCCAGGTTGAAATGGCCATCTGGAATATGGAGTCTCATTTCCAGGGCTTTTTTGAATTCTGCCTCTGCCTGTTCCAGCATGTCTTTTTCTAAATAAGCTGTCCCCAACAGATTGTGAGCCATAGAGCTCCGTTCAGGCTCTAAATCGATTGCCTTTTGCAAATAAAATATGGCCCTATCTATATCATCCATTTTCATGTATATTTCTCCAAGGTTATAGGCAGGTTTATGGTCTCGAGGATCTAATTGCATTAACCTTTCGTACCCAGTGATGGCTTCCTCGTATTTTTTTAGCCGCTTGTAAGCGTGGGCTAGACTGAATATAGCCGCCTCGTATTCCGGGTCAATCTTCAACGCTTCTTTACATTCTTCGATTGCCTCTTCGAGTTTGTTCGTTTTTAAAAAGATCCGAGCCCGGACTCGACGCGCTTCCTTAATCAGAGGGTCTTCTTCTATAACCTCTGTTATTCTCTCTAATGCCCTCTCCAGTTTATCTTCGGCAAAGTTTCCTTCAGCCATTTTTATTTTATTAAAGAGATGGATTTTATCTTTCGGGTCTGGTAGATCTCCTGTCTTTCTTAGTTTCGATTGGGAAGTAAAGCCTCCAACATAGCCCAAAGCCATAAGCTTTTCCATAGCCTCTTCATCCAGCTTTTGGGGTCCCTTCTCCTCAATCCCTTCTGCAGACATCTTTTCCAGCAGACTGTTTAGCTTTTCTTCAAATTGCTTTCCTATTCCAATTTCTTGTTTGTAGATATTGGTAAGCTCGTTTGGATCGTTAACAATATCGTAGAGCTCAGGCCTTGGCGCTTGAATATATTTGTACCGGGAGTTCTGGAGGCTTTTCAACTCGCTCCAGCCATAATGATATCGTGGATAATAACTTTCACTGTAAGCAAAACGTTCTTGTTTCAAGTTTTCATCCAAAATCAGTGGGAGAAGGCTCTCCCCCTGGACTTCACTGGGAAGAGGTAGGCCGAGTATCTGCAGCAGGGTGGGCATGATATCAACGGTTTCCACACGTGCATTGACCTTCTTAGCCCTTAAATTTTGAGAAGGGAAGTGGATGATTAAAGGAACAGAGGTGGCTACGTTATAAATAAAGAAGCCGTGAGCGTTTTCTTTATGTTGTCCAAGGCTTTCTCCATGATCACCTACTATCACTATCAAGGTGTTTTCTAAAACGTCTTTTTCGATGAGTTTATCCAGCACTTTTCCGATCAACTCATCAACATAGGCTATCTCGCCATCATAGAGCCCCCATTTCCTCTTCGAAAATCTGGTTTTGTATGGTTCAGGCGGTTCATAAGGAGTATGGGGGTCGTAAAGATGAATCCAGCTGAAAAATTTCTTCTGGTAATTTTTTTCAAACCACTCAAAAAATGCTTCTATGACTTCTCCCCCTTCTCGCTGAACAGAATCGAGGGATATCCTTTTATATTTCGCAAAATCGAAGTTATCGTAATAATAGTCGATTCCCTGGTCCAATCCCCACCGAGAATCGACAACAAAGGCTCCAACAAAGGCGCTAGTAGCCATACCGTGTACTTTGAGTACTTCTGCCAGGGTAGTCCTATCCGCTTCAAGGTAAAAGCCTCCGTTGTCCCTGACACCATGATAGAAGGGGTAAGTACCGGTGAATATGGAAGAATGAGAAGGAAGAGTCAGGGTTACCTGACAAGTGGCATTTTTAAACAATATACCGGTCTCTGCAAGCCTGTCTATGTTGGGAGTTTCAGCTTTATCGTAACCGTAACACCCCAAATGGTCGGCTCTGGTCGTATCCAGGGTAAAAAAGAGGATGTTAAGCTCCGAAACATCAAGAGGTTTCATTAAATTTTCTAATTCAGAGATGTATCTATCCTCTTTTGTAGGAAGGAATCTGGTCAAGGTGAAAAAAAGTATCAAAACAGCAGCCAAAGCTCCTATTAATATAAAAAAGAGAGGCTTACGGAAAAAAAGCATTTTTTTTCTCCAAACTTATCCTTGATCGTTTTTTTTATTCTCAGAATCTTGCAAAACTCTCTGGTCTGCTTCGGTTCTCTTCAAATGTTATGAGAGTACTAATCTTCCAAACCTGCATATTTACAGACGATTTCAACAGCTCGGACAAGGGATCTCACGCCCAATCTTGCGAATTCTTCGTTTAACTCTGCATTTTCATCCAGGGTACCCAACCCCGGACCGAGGAATATGTTCCCACTGTAGATAAGAGCCGGGTAAATTCCCATCTCTTCCAGAGCGGATGCTATAGGATGGGCTTTGATGAATAAATCTTCACTAGTAAAAATTGGTATCCCGAATTCACCATCTTCCCAAGTCCGTTCATAATTGAGTTCAGTCCCACCCATTGTATAGGATTTTGTGATGATGAGCTTGTCCTTGAACCTGCTCGGCTTGAGCGCGCTGAATTCTTCTGTAATGATATCGTGGTATTTATCGATAGGTCTCTTAATTTTATCTGGATCGTCACGTAAAGTTTTCAAGACTACAGTCAAGCCGACGACAGCATCCCTGCCTGGATCGCAAAGAGAGAAAAGAGCCTTGCTATGGGAGGAAACTTCACCATGTCTCTGACCGCCCAACCCTAAGCTCTTTCGAACAGGGACCATAATTTCCTCTTTTCCCACAATAAGGCCGCTTATAGGGGCGCGCGCCGCTTTATCCATGCTCCAAACCATGACATCCGCACCAATATCTTTAGGGGAAAGCCCTATAACAGGAAGGCAGCTGGCGCTGTCTACCAGATACGGAACATCATATTTGCCAGCAAGTTGCCCAATAAGTTTTTTAAGCTTTGGAACGCCGCTCTCATCTTTCTCGCCATACCCATATCCAGGGGTATCATAGCCAATGCTTTCGAAGCCTGCCAACATTTCTGCGTGCCGCTCAGCAACCTCCGCAATTCTCTCTATAGATTTTTCAGCATCTGTTCCTGTCATCAATGGGACAGGATTGAATTTTATCCCATGAACCTCATATTTGGTTCCAACAAGCCGGACAAATATCGAATCCAGATTCGGCAGGCTCTTCCCCTCCACGCCCAACTCTCCGGCTGAACAGCTTCTGTCAATAAAAAGATTTTTATACTTTGGGGGAAAAGGCCTTCCATACGCTGCCATAAAATCAAAATCTTCTCCGTAAGGTGCGATATACCTCGCTCTATAAGCATCTCCCTTCCTCAGAGTCGGTGGGGCAAATAGAGTTTCAAAACAGACCCGTAATGCTGCTTCGCATGTGTTTGTTACGGCGGCGTCATATTCATCACCATAAATGTCTTTAATGACCTCTCTTAGCTCATCTTCCACTTCTCTCACGGGCAGCACCGGGGTTTGATTTGCTTTAATAATCGCATCCAGGACATATTTTGGCAGCGGTCCGGGACAGGCTGAACTGCCCGGATATAATCCTATTTTATTCTTCAACTTATCCAGACCAAGTTCCTTTGCTGCTTTCCCTGCTTCTTCAAGAATCTTAGGTAGATTGTCATATATTTCTTGATACCATTGGAACCTGTATTTTGGTTTCATTTAAATGTCCTCCTTTTCATTCATGTGCGTCCTTCTAAAGGATATGCAACTTCGTGTAAAATGTCACCTTTTTGTTATGACAAATATGATGGATCGCTTCTCTTTCTTAAAAACTAGGAAGGGTAAGCAATTACTTAATATAAACGCAATTATTCCACTGTCATCGCGAGGAGGGAAGAAGATTCCTTCGCTTTGCTCGGAACAGGCTTTGCAATCTCGTCTTATTTAGTTGTCATTGCAAGGAGCATAGCGACACGGCATCTCAACCTTTTTACTAATTAAATTAGCCGCGCTTCGCCCGCAATGACATTGTAAAAATACACATCGCGTTTTCATTAGTAGTATTGCATAAATATAAAGGCTATATTATACTTTTTTTTTCATTTTTATGTACATGATTTAAGGGGAAAGAGAAATAAAATTGAAAAAAGCAATAATTTTAGAGGAGGTTTCCATGAAAAAAATTATTTTGAGCTGGGTTTTATTCCTTTTCTGTCTTAGCATTATTTATTCGCAGGATGCGAATCTCCGTCCAATGACTGTCGATGATGCATTGAATATGGTCCAGCTTAGAAACGTGCGAATGTCTCCAGACGGGAAATGGGTATTCTTTTCAAAATCGGAGCTGGATTGGGAAAAAAACAAGAGAAAGACGAAACACTTCATGATTCCAGCAAGCGGCGGTGAGGCCTTCCAATTTATTGGTGATGCAGGTGGCAGTTCATTCCAGTTTTCGCCCGATGGGAAATATCTCTCGTTTAAGCGAGCTGTGGATAAGAAAAACCAGATATTCGTCATGCGCCTCAAAGGCGGCGAAGCTGTTCAGCTCACCTCACACAAAAACAGTGTGGATTCTTATAAATGGTCTGCAGATGCAAATAAAATATTTTTTACGGCTGAAGAACCGATGAGCAAAGAAGAACAGAAAGAATATGATTTGGGAGACGATGCGATCTTTGTCTTTGAAGGGCCGAACGGAAGAGAGGAAGCCCGTTGGCGAAACCTCTGGGTATTCAACCTTTCATCCAAAAAAGAAGTGCGAATAACGGACGAGGAACTTATTATCAACTCCTTCGATGTTTCTCCAGATGGAACACGAGTCGTATTCGCAGCAACAAAACAAGACACCGATAATTATTTCTATAGGTCTGAGCTCTATCTGGTTGATGTAAACAATTCGAAACCGGTTCGACTCACCAACAATAACGCTCCGGAAGGTAATATCCTGTGGGCTCCGGACGGGAAAGCATTTGTCTACCATTCCCCTTCTGACAAGGATTTCGACCTGACTCATGGCTTCCTCTGGATTATGAATCCAGATTCGGGTGAGAAGAAGAAACTGGAAGAACCGAACCAGGGCAATATTTCCAGCCTCGCCTGGACACCAGACGGCAAGAGTCTGTTATTCAACGAAGGAAGTCGTACAAATCTCAATCTCTATCGAGCCGATATCGCCACAGGAAGAATACATGACGTTACTAACATTGAAGGAACTCTCCGGGTTCTCGCTTTTTCGGAAGATAGGACAAAGATGGCTTATTCTTATAGCGATTTCGACACTCCACCTGATCTGTATGTCTCTTCAGTGGGTAAATTAAATCCTCTTCGCTTGACTAACACAAACCCATGGATAGAAAAGGAGCTTTTGTTGGCCAAGGGCAAAGTGATACGCTGGAAGAGCAAAGACGGGATGGAGATCGAGGGAGTTCTTTATGTGCCGGCAAACCATAAGAAAGGAAAAAAGCTCCCCTTAATAGTTACTATTCATGGTGGTCCGCCGGGGCACTTTTCTAATAGCTTCAGGACCGTATTTCATGTTTTCTCAGGGCTGGGATATGCCTCTCTCGGTCCAAATATTCGAGGCAGCGATAGCTACGGCGATGGCCTTTTATGCGCTCTGCAAGGAGATGTCGGTGGCGGTGAGTTCGATGATGTTATGTCAGGAGTAGACTACTTGATAGAGAAACGTATTGCAGATCCCGACAGGTTGGGAGTGCGGGGCTGGAGTTGGGGAGGAATCCTCGGCAGCTGGGTCATCACGCAGACCGACCGCTTTAAGGCGGCCTCTTTGGGAGCCATGGTCGGCAGCTGGACTGCGGAGTCAGGACCAGGCCTCAGCTTTGACCTCAAGCTTCATTACATCAGGGGAGCTCACTGGATAAACCCCGAGGATTGGCGCAAGGTTTCATCTCTCTGGTTCGTAAAAAATGTGACAACTCCTACGCTTTTGCTCCATGGTGCGCGAGATGTGGTCAGCACTCCTAATCAAGCCATGATGTTTTTCCATGCGCTTAAAGAAATCGGCAAGGCTCCAGTACGGTACATTAATTTTCTTCGAGAACCGCATGGATTTCGAGAGCCCCGGCATCAACGTCGACGCGACATAGAAGAGATTATATGGATGCAGAAATACATCCGCGGAATAGATTGGAAACCATGGAAACGAAAAGAGTAAAAATAAAACTCTCCTTTTAATTCTCCCGTTGCTGGCTCTTGTTTAAATCTTGCCTGCTCTTTCCCCTCCAGTAGTAATAGACTGGAATCCCCAAAGCAGTAAATCCCAAGCCAGCTAAAGATTCGACCGGGTTTTCGATCAAGGTATTGATAAGAATTCCCAAGGCAGCAACGATAAAGACAATTGGCACGACTGGGTATCCCCAGGTCTTGTAGGGCCTCGGAAGGTCAGGGTATTTTCTCCTCAGTGTGAAAACTGAAGTAGCTGCGGTAATCCAAAAGATAATAGCGACAAACATCACGAACGTAAAGAGCTGCTCAAAGGTACCACTCAAGGTAAGAAAAAAAGCCCATATCGCTTGAATGATAATGGCAAATCCGGGAGTGCGGAATCGCGGATGGACCTCTCCAACTTTTCGGAAAAAAAGTTTGTCTTTGGCCATAGCATAGTAAACACGGGGGCCGGTTAATATCGTTCCGTTTAATGAACCAAATACAGAAACCAACACTGCCGCAGATATCAAGGCTGCGGTAGTGCCACCGAAAAGAGCTGTGGTTGCCTTTTCTGCAATCCTGACCACACCCATCATTTCGCCAATAGAAAGGCCATAGAGATAGATATAATTTGTGAGGGCATAGATTATAATCAAGATGAGGGTGCCCAAAACCAAAGAGAAAGGGAGATTTCGTTTGGGATTTTTGATCTCACCCGCAACGAAATTGAGATTGTTCCAGCCATCAAAGGCCCAGGATACGGCAACAAGAGCTACTCCAAAGCCGATGATAAGCTGACTCAAACTCAAGCCTGTTGGATTCAGAGAAAAATCAACGGCTGTCCCTTTTCCGATCGTAAATCCTAAGGTAATGATAGCCACGATGCTACCAATTTTGATCACGGTAAAAATATTTTGGACCATCTTCCCCAAGCCTACACCGATGTAATTAACAACAGATAAAAATATGATCAGAGCAATACCGACAAATTGCCCGAAGGATAGGGAATATTCAAAAGAATTATTAAAAACTCCTATTGCTGTGGAGAAAATGATCCTCCCGGTAGATAATGAAAGAAAGAAATAGCCAAAATACTCAGCAAAAGCCACCGCCAAGGCAGCGATAGATCCCGGTACATAAACTAAAAATAATATCCAGCCAAACAGAAACCCAGAAAGAGGACCGTATGCTTCTCTCAAATAGACATATTGACCTCCTGCCTCAGGCATAGCACCGCCAAGCTCTGCATAGGTTAAAGCCCCTGCCAGGGTAAGGAGGCCTCCTACAATCCAAGCTAGCAAGATCAGTCCAGCCGAGGGAATAGACCTGGCCATGATACCAGTCGTGAGAAAGATGCCGGAGCCAATGACTATTCCCACCAAAATCATGGTGGAATCGAATAGTCCAAGCTGACGAACGAGTCCTACCTTATTTTTCCCTTGCTCAGCTGGCTTATCCATGAATCTTACTCCTTTCCCTCTTCAATCATGGAATTGTTAATTGCTATTTTGTTCCTTGAAATAGAATATAAGTTAAAAGCTCATAAAAGACCTAACGT
>CAYTBG010000083.1:0-13405 GCA_964435925.1 uncultured Eubacteriales bacterium
AATTAACGTGATCGCCACCTCGATTCGCTCCTCGCGATGACACTGGAATAATTGCGTTCGTATTAGTATTTACATAGATTGGACGAAAGGGACTGGAAATTTCTTCCCAAATAGCTGAATTTTGGATGAAATTTCTTAAAATAATACAACTAATCGGTTTCCCAGGCGGATTTCGATCTAAAAAAGGAGTTTAGGAATTCCTTATACCTCTTTATTCATGATGTTCATGAACCTTTTGTTGCTTATGGGGTGATCAGCAAGGAGTTTTCCTTTATATACTATACTGAAGGTTCCGTAGGCAGAAGGAGCATTTTGGGCATCCTTGCATGTTTTTAGCTCGACAACTTTTGCTTTTATACCATATCTTTCCTGGGCAGTCTTGCTTATTTCTTTAATCCATTTTTCAAGGTAAGGACACTGGTCTGATCGAATAATCGTTAGCCCTTTGCTGTATCGGCTCAGCCTTTCTCTCCAATCTCCTCTGAATTTGGGTGAATATGCGCTTTCTTTAATCTTTTTCACAAGAAGCTCAAAATCAGGCGGTGCTTTATCAACAAGCTCAAACCCGTTTTTTAAGAATAATTCATTCTTTGCCATCCAGGGTCCCTTACGCGTGACAACCACCACACCGTTCATCTTTTCCTTTTTTGCGTCCTTTATGCATTCCTCTATCAGGAGTGACCCATAACCTTTTCCTTGATATTTCTTATACAAAATAAATAAACAGTGAATGACCATGTAGCCTTTGGCTTCAGCTGCTCTCCAAGCATATCTGCCCGGGATATATTCAATCATACCGACAGATCCTTCTTTGGTTGAATGAAGAATTTTGAATCTCATGCCTTCAGAAAAACGCTGTCTTAACCAGTCAGTTTTTCGTTTGTATCCTTCTTGCTTAACGTTTTTAATACCACAAAATCCGTAGTCACAAATATTATCTACATTCGTATCAATTATCTCTATTTCATCCATTCTTCATCCCTCTTCGAAGCTGACCGTAAAGAACTTTTATGTTTTTCGCTTAATATCCTCAGAAATATCAGAAAATCTGATATTCTTGTTTTTTAACGTTGTCCCTAACGCTTTGTCCAGACGAGCTAAAGAAAGATTATAATCGATGATGGCTTGGAGTTCGGCACTGCGTGCATTAGCTAAATCCCTTTGATACTGAACAACAACATAATTAGTAGTCAAACCTACCTTTAATTTTTTCGCCTCTGCCTCCAATTTTTTCTCGGCCAGCTCTCGAGCAATTTTGTAAGCATGTACCCTCTTATAATCAGTCTGAACAGCCCTTACTGCATTTTTTATTTCAAGAAAAATCTGTTGTTCCTGATTTTCAAGCCTAAACATAGCCTGATCAAGATTAACCCTCGCTTGGGCATATTCTGCACGCGAGAGAACAGAATTAAGAGGAATGCTGAGTGTTAATCCTACAGACCAGTTCTTGTATTTGAAGTCAGCAGCATCTCTTAGAGCAGCAGAGGATCCTCCTGGAATAGTCATAATCGGAGCGCCGAAAGGATCGAGTGGGTCATAAACGATTTTAGTTCCAGATATGCCAGGGCTCCAGTATGATGCCTGGAGGCTCAAGTCTGGCAGAAGCTGATTTCTGGCATAACTCAGGTTTATTTCTTTATTCTGTACGTCAATCCTGCTCGCCTGTAAATCAGGTCTGTTCTCTAAGGCTGTAAGAAGGGCGTCCTCAAGACTTATCTCCTTTTTGGCGAAGGCCGGTTTGTCAACAGGAATAATATCTGCCTCCACTCCCTTTTCTTCGGCTGCCAGGTTGATGATTGTCTTTAGAAGATCTTCATTATTCTTGACCATAGCTTCTGCTTGAAGTATATCTGCCTCACGGCTTGCCACTTCAGTCTGAGCACTCAGGATCTCTATGGGTGCCAAGGTTCCTACATCGACTTCCCTCTTACTCTTAGCCAAAAGATCTTGAGCTAATTCTAAGGACTGCCTCTTCACTTTAAGATTTTCGATGCTGTAGACAAAATTCCAGTAAGCACTTTCCACATTGTAAATTGTGTCCATTAGAACTCCTCTAAGCTGACCCTCTGAAATAGCTCTGTTGTTTTGGGCAATAATGATTTCTTTACGGCTGATTTTAAAACCAAAATTTTTCAAGATGGGCTGGGTAAAATTAAATCGGAGTGTGCTTGCATAACGAGGATTAACTGACAGGAATTTCATGTTTGATTCGTTTTTGTACGAATAGAGGGATATCGAAAATTCTCCTCCTGTTGGAATACGCTGAAAAATGGAGGCTGAGTAATCTTTGTACTCTGTTGAGATCGTCTCTTCGGCTTCGATGAAGGAAAAAGAGGGTGAATTTGTATTTTGCAGACTGTAGCCAAAGGACAGGCTGGGCAGGAAGTTTTCCTTAGCACGGGAGACAGAAATATCAGCCAATTCCGGGTTCAAGACCTCAACTGTAACATTCAGGTTATTCTTCATCGCCTTCAGGATGCAGTCTTCAAGAGTTAAAGCCCTCTCATTTTTCTGAGCCCAAGCTCCTGCAGCAAGGAATAAAATCGAAAAAAAACAAATAATTTTTTTATGTTTCAACATCTTATACCTCCGTAAGGCTTTCAATTTTAGGTTTTTTGTATGAATGAACGGATAGCTGATGCTGCTTACTTGTTATTAACAATCCAGCCATCCAAAAGATTAATAATTCTTCGGCTGTAGGATGCGTTTTTTTCAGAATGTGTAACTTGAAGAATTGTAGTCCCACTCTCATTCAATTCTTTGAACAACTCCATGATCTCTTCGCCCTCTTTGGTGTTTAAATTGCCGGTAGGCTCATCGGCAAGAATAAGCTTTGGTTCGGTGATAAGGGCTCTAGCAACTGCTACCTTCTGCTGCTGGCCTCCGGATAATTGATTGGGAAAAAGGTCTTTCTTGGCTACTATATGAAACCTGTCGAGCATGTCACAAACTTTGCCTTTCCGTTCCGAGCCTTTCACTTTTTTGTACAAAAGCGGAGTTTCGAGATTTTCATAGACTGTTAAATCATCAATAAGGTGATAACTCTGAAACACAAATCCAATGTAGTTTTTATGGAGTTCGGTGAGCTGTTTCTCGTGTAATTTATGGACTTTCTTGTCAAAGAAACAATATTCACCGCTTGAAGGAATGTCTAACATTCCGAGGATGTAGAGCAAAGTTGACTTTCCGGCACCTGAGGGTCCCATGATTGTCACGAACTCCCCTTCTTTGATATCAAGGTTAATATCCCGCAGGACAAATGTTTTCACAAAACCCGATGAGTAATATTTTGTGATGTCTATTAGTTTTATCATGATATGCCTCCGTAAACAGCCATCATTCAAAATCTCTTTGAAATAAGCTGAGAGCTGAGTTCATTCTCCACTAAGACCGTGATTAAAATACAGCAGGCCATACCAATGGCCAGCCCGGTGATATTGATAAACGAAAGGCCTTTATGCCTTTTGATGTTACGTAAAGCGATCTTCAGGTAGTTCTTAAACAAGGTTAACTTCTCCTATAATTTTTTGTATGCGGTTTCCCCTCTTTTCCGAAACATAATCGGAATATTTTCTTTTGTAGGGATACCGATTTGAATCAATTCCCAGTCCCTGTCATGTTCTTTTATCACCCGTTTTATCACAGTAACTTTATCTTCTGTTTCCCCGCCGTAGTCCTCCCAATCTACGATTTCGACTCTATAATGCATCGTTCGCTTTTTTCCGTTGATTTTCACATCGATGTCGATGTTCTGTTCTGCTTCCAAAGTAGGAACATAAATAACGACTTCTCTCATTTTTGCCTCCTTTCTCTTTTGAATTTGTTTTTATATTCATTAATTTTAATCTTTAAGGGCGTTCTTAAAAGTAACACCCTAATTAAAACTTCTCTCATCTCACTTCGGTCAACCAATTAGGTAATGAAAGGGTGTCCCCTTGGCGAACATCCCTGTTTATTCATACCTAAGTGAGTCCACAGGATTGGCAAGGGCATCTTTTATGGATTGATAGCTGACCGTTGTTAGCGCAATGACAAACGCTAACAAACCTGACAGGATAAAAATTTCGATTCCTATGCTTGTTCTATAAACAAAGTTTTGAAGCCATCTTTCCATGACAAAATAGCCAATCGGCCAGGCGATCACTGCCGCCACAGCGATGCATTTCACAAAGTCTCTTGCCAGAAGGACAATGATACTCTGGAAATCAGCGCCAAGGACTTTTCGTATTCCGATCTCTTTTCTCTTTTGCTCTGAGATAAAAGACGCCAAGCCTATCAAACCCAGACAGGCAATAGAGAGAGCGACCAAAGTGAAAATATTGAAACTCTTTCCTAACTTTTGCTCGGCTTTATAGATCTTGTCAACCCTTTCATTCAGAAATGCATATTGAAAAGGAAATTCAGGAGAAAATCTTATCCATTTTTCTTTGATGAAACCTAAAGTGCTTGGAATATTGAAGGGACTGAACTTGATAGAAAAGTAATCGATACCTCTTCCTTCATAAAACAGGAAAACCAAGGGAGCGATTTCCCAGTGCAGCGATTGAAAATGAAAATCCTTTATCACACCTATTACAGTCCACTCCCTGCCCTGGGTTTGAAACCGCCTTCCTACAGGGTTCTCCCACCCAAGATTTCTCGCTGCTGTTTCATTTATTACAACTGCCTGTTCTTTATCCATGGAGAAATCCTCTGAAAATTTCCTCCCCTTTGCAAGCTCTATATCATAGACATTAAAAAAATCATAATCAACGAAGGTATAATTTAATCCTAATTTCCGTCTCTCCCCCTGTTCTTCCCATTCAATAGTAGAAGTCCTGCGTATTGTTGTCGGCAGGTCTAATGAAGCTGAAACTCCCAATATTTCGGGATTTTTCAACAACTCTCTCTTCAAGGACTCTGGGTTTCCTTTCAGATTTCTATCCATTGTATAGACTGTAACCATTTGTTCCTTATCAAATCCAAGATTTCTATTTCTTATGAAACTGAGCTGGTTGTGGATCACGAATGTGCATACAATCAGGACAATCGATACAACAAATTGGACCACGACCAGAGAATTTCTAAAAACAGCCGAGCTTTTGGAACCGATTCTCAAAGTCCCCTTGATAATCTGAATGGGATGAAATGAGGAAATAAAAAAAGCCGGATAGCTTCCGGAAAGCAATCCAATAAAGACTGCAATACCTAGAAAAACCAATAGCATATCCAGGTCCTGAAATAAACTTAAAGTTAGATTTCTTTCGATTAAATAACCGAAAGCCGGCAATACAAATCCTACCAATAAAAACGAAATTATAAGAGCAAGGATAGAAAAGACCATGGATTCACCTAGAAATTGCCTGACAAGTTGAACCTTATTGGCCCCTACTACTTTTCTCATGCCGACTTCAATAGCCCGCTTTGCTGACCGGGCAACAGAAAGGTTTATGTAATTTAGGCAGGCGATGAGCATAATAAAAAAGGCAATTGCTGAAAACAAATAGAGATATCTCATGTTACTGTTAGTTTCCAGCTCGTACCTCAGGTTTCCACCCAAATGAATATCTATCAGAGGCTGGAGGCGCAGTCTTTCTGATGCCGATTTTTCGCCCTTGTATTTTCTTAAGAATGCAGGAAATTTCCCCTCCAAATCTATCGGCTTTGCGTGGGATTCCAACTTGATATATGTTTTGGGTTCATAATAGCTCCACGTTTCAACCGAATCTCTCCCCTCTCTCTTCAGGGTATATAACGTATTGTAAGACACTAAAAAATCAAATATGAAATGAGAATTTTCGGGAATATTTTTTAGGACTCCCTTTATTTTGTAATCATATTTTATTTCTCTGTACCACTCTTTGATCCGAAGGGTTTTACTCACCGGCTCCTCGTTACCGAAATATTTCTCAGCCATTTCCTGGGTGATAAGAACGGAAAAGGGCTCATTCAATGCGGTGTGTATATCCCCCGAAACAAGCGGAAATGTGAAGATTTCTAAAAAATCCTTATCAACGAAGTAGATGCCTTCCTCATTAAAACGTTTCGAATTATATTCAACGACTCCAACTTCATCATTTTTTTTCACTCTTGTTGCCTTGACAACTTCAGGAAAATTTTCTTTCAATGATGCCGCCAGGGGATGCTCGGATGAATTATCCCAGACGGATCTTCCTTGATGTTCTCTTACGACCCGATAAATATATTGGGCATCATTATGGTACTTATCGTAGCTAAATTCATATCTGATATAGAGCAGTATCAATATGCAGCAGGAAAGGCCGACGGCAAGACTGGCAATGTTGATAAAGGAATAACCTTTGTGTTTTTTTATGTTTCTCAAAGCGATTTTCAGGTAATTTTTTAGCATTGTCTTTCTCTTCAGCTATTCATATTTTATCGAATCAACCGGATTGGCGAGAGCGGCTTTAAGAGACTGAAAACTAACGGTCAGCATGGCGATACACAAAGCAATCAGACCTGCCGTGATAAATGTCAAAATACTGATGGGAACCCGAAAAGGAAAATTGGAGAGCCAATAATTCTTCAGGAAAATATAGGTCACCGGCCAGGCGATCAGGTTGGCAACCAGAACCCACTTGATGAAATTTCGTGAGAGTTGAAACACAATGGAACCTACCGAAGCGCCCAACACTTTTCGAATGCCTATTTCTTTGGTGCTCTGCTCAGCCGTATAAGAAGCCAAGCCAAAAAGACCGAGGCAGGCTACAAAAATCGCTACAAAGGAAAAAAATGTGATGATCTGACTCAATCGTTCCTCCGAGTGGTACAAGGCATCGAAGTTCTCATCCACAAAAAAGTATTCAAATCTTCTCTCTTTCTCGAAGCTATTCCAGGTCTTCTCGATGTAGGACAAAGTCCGAGAGATATCATCCGTGTTCATCTTAATGGACAAGTAGGTATCCTGTCTGGGCCTAAGAAAAATGGCCAGGAGTCCGATGACTTCCTTGAGTGAGCGGTAATGGAAATCCTTGACGATTCCCACGATCGGGCGCATGACTTCGCGGGAATAACCTATTTTTTTTCTGAGAGCCCCCTCTCCCCATCCCAGCTTTGACAGGGCGGTTTCATTTATCAGAAAAGCGCCCTCTTTATCTGCCCCAAAATCCCTGGAGAAATCCCGTCCGTGCAAAAGTTCGATCTCATAGGTCTTGAGAAAGTCATAATCGGCAAAAATATAATTGAAGGTGAAAGACACGTTGTCCGGTTGTCCTTCGAGAAACGTGGTGAGGACAGTTTCTGTTTTCCCCGGGATTCCGTTGGAATAAGAAGCCTCCAGAATGCCTGCGTTCTTTTTCAACTCGTTCTTGAATGCCTCGAACTGTTGAGCAATACCTCGACCTCTGATGTACATCGCAAGCACCTGCTCCTTTTTAAATCCAAGTTTTTGATTCTTCATGAAGTGCAACTGCTTCAACACTATAAAGGTGCTGATAATCAGAATGATAGAAATCGAGAATTGCACAACGACAAGTCCGTTCCGGAGGATCGATTTTCGAGATCCTCTCTGGAATTTTTGTCTTATGGTATCAATGGGCTGAAAGGAGGAGAGATAAAGTGCCGGATAGCTTCCTGCCGCTAATCCTGAGAATATCACGAGGCTGAACAAACCAAATAGGACGGCCACATTAAAAAGAGATGTTACGGTGATTTCTTTTCCTGTGAGTTCGTTGAAAGCCGGGATCAAGAGCAAGACTAAATTAAGAGACAAAATCAAGGCCACGAAGGCAAACCCTATGGATTCTGTCAAAAACTGCACGACCAGCCTTTTTTTATACGCGCCTAAGACTTTTCTCAAACCGACTTCCTTTCCCCGGTTGGCGGAACGCGCCGTGGAAAGATTCATAAAATTGATGCACGCGATCAGAAGAATGAATACAGCGATGAGCGAGAAAACGTAGACATAGCGGATATCTCCATTCCCTTCGAGCTCCCCCTCGAGATTAGATTTCAGGTGGATATCAGTCAGCGGCTGGAGGTAATAAAACATTTTTGTCCCATACTTTCTGGCATCATCACCAGTATGTTTTTCTACGACGGGCGCCAATCCTTGCTCCACAATCCTGGCATCGGCATTCTCCTCGAGCAGGATATACGACCATCCCATGATTGCGAGCCAGGCCTCCAGAAACTCGGCTCTTCGCCCTTGGATGGTGTTAATCGAAACCAGGTAATTAAAATGGAAGTGGGAGTTACGCGGGACGTTTTCAACCACTCCAGTCACTTTCAGATCGCCGTCAGCACTGAGATTAACAGTTTCGCCCAGGGCGCTTTCATTGCCGAATATCTTTATCGCCATGTCTCGGGTCAGGACAATAGAGCCTGGATTATCAAGGGCTGTGACCGGGTTCCCTTCAATGAACTCATGGGAAAAGATCTTTAAAAAATCTTTATCCACGTAAAAAATATTCTGTTCATCATAGTTGTTTTCGTTGTGTTTGATAAGGCCAGTTCGCTGCCACAGCCTCGTGTATGCGCTAACTCCGGGGATTTCGGCCGCAAAGGCCGGGGCCGCGGCAAAGGGTGAGACCCCATAGTGGTCGTATGCATCACCGATTTCCTCTGCATATGTAATCCGGTGGATGCGATCCGCATTTTCATGATACCTGTCATAACTCAATTCATCCTGGACCCACAACAGGATGAGGATGCAGCAGGCCATTCCGATGGCGAGGCCTGAAATGTTGATAAAGGAATAACCTTTGTGTTTTTTGATGTTTCTTAAAGCGATCTTTATGTAATTTTTGAACATAGTTACCTCAAATTATGATTGACCTCATCTTTCTCAACAGCAAACGAACCACTAAAGGAAAATTAATATCAGTAAAATCAATATAACCATGATGAAAATAAATGTTTTCATCTTAATTACCCCTCATTTTTTTATTCGTACCTCAGTGATTCCACCGGATTCGACATCGAAACCTTAACTGCATGGTAGCTGACAGTGAACAAGGCAATAACAAATGCCAGGGCAGCCGCAAGGAAAAATGGCCAGGGTCCGATACTGATGCGATAGGCAAAACCCTGAAGCCACTTATTCATTGCAAAGTAGGCAACAGGCCAGGCGATGATGTTAGCCACAAGAACCCATTTGGTGAATTCTGTGGATAGCATAAAAATAAGGTTGGAAGCTGTGGCTCCAAGCACCTTGCGGATACCGATTTCCTTTGTTCGTTTTTCGGCTGCAAAAGCGGCCAGGCCGAATAAACCCAGACAGGCTATAGATATGGCTATTATAGAAAACGTCCGGACTATTCGAGCTGTCCGCTCATCTTCCTCATAGCGTTCGTTTATATCCTCATCCAAAAAAGTATATGTAAAAGGATATTCTGGGCCAAATTTTGTCATTGTCTTTTCAATCGAGGCTAGAGTTGCAGAAATATTATCCGACTTTATTTTTACAGCCATTGTCCAAAAATATTGGGGATCGCAGATCATTACCAGTGGCTCAATCTCTTCATGGAATGATGAGATGTGATAGTCCTTTGTCACACCGATTATTGTGCCTTCTATTCCTATTCCACTCCGCAATCTTTTACCCAGGGCTTCCTCAGGAGAGGAAAAGCCCCATTTTCTCACGGCCGCCTCATTAATTATGAAAGCTTCCCTCAAATCTGTAGAATATTCTTTAGAAAATTTCCTGCCCGTAACCATTTCAATATTGAAGTTATCTATAAAGTCATAGTCAACAAAATTATGATCTATGAAAAAACTCTCCTCGGCATCTCTCCCTTCGGGTAAAGCTCTGGATATTATAGTATAAGATCCAATGGGTGCTTCTAAACATGCCGAAGCACCCATAACACCAGGATTTGCCAATAGCTCATGTTTTGCTGTTTCATATTGTCTTCGCCCCGATTCACTATGAATAGGAACAATAATTGTATGCTTCTTTTCAAACCCCAGATGGGCATTTCTCATATAGTGCAACTGGTGATTGATGATAATCGTGCATAGTATTAAGAGTATGGAAACAGAGAATTGGATAACGACTAGAGTCTTTTTAAAAAATAGCTGAGCTATTGAGCTTTTGATAGAACCTGATAAACCTTTTAATGTCTTTATGGGCTGATGTCCGGACAAGAACACTGCCGGATAAATACTGGAAATGATCCCGACAAAGATAGCAATCGAAAAAAATCCGAATAAAAATAATAGATTTTCTTTATAAATAAGGTCAATAGGCTTGCCAACCAGGGAAGAAAATATAGGGAGAAACATCTCCATAAAGACTATTGATACAAACATAGCCAACACAGTTAAAAGAACAGATTCTCCCATGAATTGTTTTACCAGCTGAAATCGTTCGGCTCCCAGAACCTTTCGCATTCCTACTTCTTTGGCTCGCTTTGCTGATTGGGCTGTAGCAAGATTCATGTAATTTATGCAGGCTATGACCAGGATTAAAAAAGCTATGGTAGATAAAATAATCAAATTGGAAACAAAATTATTTGCTTCGATTTCACTTTCAATGTGAGAATGCAGATAAATACTTTTTAATGGCTGAAAAAAAATCTTTCTTTCTATGCCAGCTCGTTTCGGTGCGTGTTCAGTAATAATGTTTTCGACTTTACGGGTAAATTCCTCAATATTAAGATTGTCCGGCAAGACAGCATAAGTGTATAAGGTTGTATACCCGGTCCACAAGTTCAGCCAGGTACCAAAGTTCTTCTCATTTTTCGCCAGGAAAGAAACCACAAAATTAAAATGATAATGAGAGTTCACAGGAACATCATCTATAACACCTGTAACCTTGAAATTGTCCTGATTGTTGATTTGCAAAACTTTGCCTACGGGCTCATCATCTCCGAAGTATTTTTGAGCTGCAGAGGCGGTGAGGACTATAGAGTCGGGAGTATCGAGCAAATGGGAAGGATCGCCCTTAAGGAGCCGAAAAGGAAAGACATTGAAAAAATCAGGATCTGCATAAATCACATTATCATATTCGAAAATTTTCTTATCTCCATACTCAAACAATACTTCGGCATCAAAATAAATCCTTGTTATATATTCGATCTCTGGGTACTCTTCTTTGAGAGCCGGTGCTACCGGAGTTGGAGAGGCGGCATCATAGGAGATTCCTTGAGGCCTTATGACTTTATGGCCAACCCGGTAAATTCTGTCCGCATTGGGATAGAAGTTATCATAGCTGAGTTCCTGTTTCACATAGAGCATTATGAGCAGGCAGCAGGTAATTCCGATAGAGAGGCCAAAAATAGTTATAATTGAGTATGCCTTTTGTTTTATTAAGCTTCTCAAAGCGATCTTTAGGTAATTTTTAAACATAGTTACCTCAAATTATGATTGATGGAAACTTCTCAATAAAGGCATCCAAATTTTAATATTTCTCATCTCATTTCACTCGATAAAATAAGCAAATGAAAGGGTGCCTTCCTGGGCGAACATCCCTATTTCCTTCTGTCAAAATTATTATTGACCTCATTTTTCTCAACGGCAAATAAACCGCTAAAGCAAAAATAAGATAATTAAAACCAACAAAACTACAATGAAAATAAATGTTTTCATCATGATTACACCTCTTTTTTTTATTCATATCTCAAAGAATCCGCAGGATTGGCAACGGCAGCCTTTATGGATTGATAACTGACCGTGAAAAGGGCGATGATCAGGGCTATGGCTCCGGCAATGATGAAAATGTCTAAGTTAATATGTGTGCGATACAGAAAACTCTGAAGCCACCGATTCAGGGAAAACCAAGCGACCGGCCAGGCAATGACATTTGCCAGAAGAACCAGTTTTGTAAGATCCCTTGAAAGGAGCATCACAATCCTTGAGACAGAAGAGCCGAGTACCTTACGGATACCGATTTCTTTAGTCCTCTGCTCGGCATTAAACGATGCTAAGCCGAAAAGTCCCAGGCAGGAAATAAAAATAGCAAACCCGGAGAGATAGGCGATTAAAGAACGAGTTCTGCGAACAAAATTGAATTGAATTTCGAAGGTGGCGTCCATGAATTCGTATTCAAAAGGAAAGGCCGGATTCAACCGCTCGAAGACGTTTTTCACTTGAGCAAGCGTTTGGGGGATGTTCTCGGGATGGATCTTCAAGAATATGAACCTGTATTCCTCAGGCGTCTGGCGCAGGATGAGCGGTTCATCCACCCGCCAACTTGGGTTGGGGAGGTAGTCTTTGATAACTCCTATAACAGTGAAATGCTGACCACTGTAGGACATACGGGCACCTATCGGATCTTCCTTTCCTATGATTCCTGCCAGTTTTTCATTAATCAGTATTTCGCCTGGATTGCCAGAATAATCGTTTTCTCTGCGGAAGAAGCGGCCTTTGACAAGCGGAATTTCAAACGTCTCTAAAAAATCGGAATCCACGCTCATCATTGTGATAATGGGTTTGACCTCAGGATCTTTCCCTTCCCATTGCCAGCTTGAAGAATTCGACCGTCCACCTGTGAGATATGCGGAGGCGGCGGTAACCTTTTCTACTCCAGGAACCTGGAGGAACTCATTTTTAGCCGTTTCGTACCGCTCAAGCAGTTCCCCTCTGCTCGAGAAGAAAACAAGATTCTCCATGTTATAGCCCAGGTCCATGGTCTGGAGATAGTTAAGCTGTTTATATATCCCGGCAGTATAAGCGATAAGCCCGATAGCCAGGGTGAATTGGACCATGACCAAGGTTTTGCGAAAACCGGCTCTTTTTAATGATGATCCCGAAAATCCCTTGATAATCCGGATCGGTTGAAAGGAGGACATGAGCAGAGCCGGATAGCTCCCTGCCACTAGTGCGGTTATCAACGAGGTGCCGATCAAGAACCCTAAAAGAGACAGATTCTGGAGAAAATTCAGCGTTAGCTCTTTCTGGAAAAGCGTGTTGAACACCGGGAGGAAAAACTCGGCTAGGAAAACGGTCAACACCATCGAGATCAGAACGAACAGGGATGTCTCGAAATAGAACTGTTTGATAATATCCTTCTGGAAGGCTCCGATGACCTTGCGCATCCCTATTTCCTTCGACCGGTTTCCAGACCGTGCGGTCGTCAGGTTCATGAAGTTGATACAGGCTATTACAAGGATAAAGGCTGCCAAGAAGCCGATCAGCCGGATCTGTTCAATGCTTCCTCCTCCATCGCCCAGTCTGTAGAGATGGAACCTGGCAAAAGGTCGCAGGACCGGTACATATTCGTCACTGCTGTATGTTGCCACGACAAATTCCTTGATTTTACGGTTTAAGTCATTAAATGAGCTTCCCTTCTGGAGCTGGACGAAAACGAAGTAATTCTGGTTGGAAAACCCCCTCAGGTTGTCCTCTTTATGAATTTTCTTAACGTAGAATTCCAGCGGCATCAGGATGTCAAAACGGAATGTGGAATTACTGGGAACTTCCTTCATCACTCCCATCACTTTCATAGCATGCTGGTTGTCAACAG